>NZ_JBDJMT010000057.1:0-253 GCF_039674045.1 Stenotrophomonas sp. TWI602 | reverse complement strand
GGCCCCCTGCTGCGCTGCCCCCGCCCTGCCGCCCCCGCCCCCTCCCCCCCCCCCCCCCTCCCCCCCCCCCCCCCCCCCCCCCCCCCCCCCCCCCCCCCCCCCCCCCCCCCCCCCCCCCCCCCCCCCCCCCCCCCCCCCCCCGCCCCCCCCCCCCCCCCCCCCCCCCCCCCCCCCCCCCCCCCCCCCCCCCCCCCCCCCCCCCCCCCCCCCCCCCCCCCCCCCCCCCCCCCCCCCCCCCCCCCCCCCCCCCCCC
>NZ_JBDJMT010000056.1:0-274 GCF_039674045.1 Stenotrophomonas sp. TWI602 | reverse complement strand
GACAGCGCGAATGCGGTGGCGCGTCCACGCGTGCCGACCAACGGTCGGCACTACCGAATGCGTCTGGAGGGGAGCCCCCTGAGTCAGGGGGCGGCGCCGAAGGCGCGGGGGGTCTGGGTGATGGTGAGATGGGGCCCGCGGTTTGCGCAGCAAAACGTGGGGCGACAGCGCGAATGCGGTGGCGCGTCCACGCGTGCCGACCAACGGTCGGCACTACCGAATGCGTCTGGAGGGGAGCCCCCTGAGTCAGGGGGCGGCGCCGAAGGCGCGGGGG
>NZ_JBDJMT010000055.1:0-358 GCF_039674045.1 Stenotrophomonas sp. TWI602 | reverse complement strand
CCTGAGTCGCCCAGGTGGCGGAATTGGTAGACGCACTAGCTTCAGGTGCTAGCGGGGGCAACTTCGTGGAGGTTCGAGTCCTCTCCTGGGCACCATGACTCAGAAAATGATCAAACCCGCGCAAGCGGGTTTTTTCGTTTCTACCGCCCTGCACTCGCCCGCGCACGATTCGCGCGGCGTCGGCGGCGGTCACGCTGGATCGCGCGGCGAACGAAATTTTCTGCGACATCCTGTTGACACAATCCCGGTTCTCCCGCAGAATTCTCCTCCTGAGTCGCCCAGGTGGCGGAATTGGTAGACGCACTAGCTTCAGGTGCTAGCGGGGGCAACTTCGTGGAGGTTCGAGTCCTCTCCTGGG
>NZ_JBDJMT010000054.1:0-361 GCF_039674045.1 Stenotrophomonas sp. TWI602 | reverse complement strand
CGCACTAGCTTCAGGTGCTAGCGGGGGCAACTTCGTGGAGGTTCGAGTCCTCTCCTGGGCACCATGACTCAGAAAATGATCAAACCCGCGCAAGCGGGTTTTTTCGTTTCTGCGATTCGTCAATGCGCGGCCCTGCCCGGCGGCAGTGCGTAACGCACGATGTGCGTGGCATCAACACGACGATGACGTGGCGACCGACGACTGACGACTGACGAAACATTTCCCACGCGATCCTGTTGACACCATCACCGTTCTCCCGCAGAATTCTCCTCCTGAGTCGCCCAGGTGGCGGAATTGGTAGACGCACTAGCTTCAGGTGCTAGCGGGGGCAACTTCGTGGAGGTTCGAGTCCTCTCCTGGG
>NZ_JBDJMT010000053.1:0-373 GCF_039674045.1 Stenotrophomonas sp. TWI602 | reverse complement strand
CAAGCACTGCCAGTAAAAGTTTTGAAATGTGGAGCGGTAGTTCAGCTGGTTAGAATGCTGGCCTGTCACGCCGGAGGTCGCGGGTTCAAGTCCCGTCCGCTCCGCCAGTTTCAAGAAGGCCCCTGAGCAATCGGGGGCCTTGTTTTCTCCGCCGATGGTAGAGCTGACCGTTGGTCAGCTGGTAAAGCAGACCGTTGGTCAGCTGGTAAAGCAGACCGTTGGTCAGCTGGTAAAGCAGACCGTTGGTCGGCTGAAAAAGTTAAAGTGCGGAGCGGTAGTTCAGCTGGTTAGAATGCTGGCCTGTCACGCCGGAGGTCGCGGGTTCAAGTCCCGTCCGCTCCGCCAATCTTTGAAAAGCCCTTGGTGAAAACCA
>NZ_JBDJMT010000052.1:0-955 GCF_039674045.1 Stenotrophomonas sp. TWI602 | reverse complement strand
TCGCTGTCCAAACTCTCCCAGCTGCGTGATCTGTCCGTGGTGGTTGCCGATACCGGCGACTATGAGGCGATCAAGCGCTTGAAGCCGGTCGACTGCACGACCAACCCCACCCTGGTGAAGAAAGCGCTGGACCTGCCGGTATACGCCGATCTCATCGAGAGCGCGCTGGCTTGGGGCCGCGAGCAGGCGGGCGAGCGCGAGGCGGTCGTCCACGCGGTGGCCGATCGCCTGACCGTGGGCGTGGGCACCCTGCTCAGCACCCTGGTGCCGGGCCGGGTCTCGACCGAGGTTGATGCCGACCAGGCGCACGACACCGCGGCCACGGTGGCCAAGGCGCGTCAGTTCATCGCCATGTACGACGCGGCCGGCGTGCCGCGCAGCAAGGTGCTGATCAAGATCGCGGCAACCTGGGAAGGCGTGGAAGCGGCACGTCAGCTGCAGGCCGAAGGGATCGACTGCAATCTGACGCTGATCTTCAATCCCACCCAGGCGCTGGCCTGCAGCGAGGCCGGGGCGTTCCTGATTTCGCCGTTCGTGGGCCGCATCCTGGATTGGTACGTGGCCAACGGCCAGGCGCCGGCCAGCATCGATGAAGACCCGGGCGTGGTGTTCGTGCGCGGCGTGTATGCCGAGTTCAAGCGCCGTGGTTCGCCGACGGTGGTGATGGGTGCGTCGTTCCGTTCGACGGCGCAGATCGAGGCGCTGGCCGGCTGCGATCGCCTGACGATTTCGCCGGACCTGCTGGAGGCGCTGGACGCCGATCATGGCGAGCTGCCGCGCAAGCTGGTGGCCGGTGCGGCCGAGTCGGTGCAGGTGACGCCGATCGATGCGGCGCGCTTTGCGGCGGATCTGGCGGCCGACCCGATGGCGACGGAGAAGCTGGCCAGCGGCATCGATGCGTTCGCCAAGGATCTGGACGCGTTGCGGCAGACGATCCGCGAGCGGCTGTAAGCGC
>NZ_JBDJMT010000051.1:0-1146 GCF_039674045.1 Stenotrophomonas sp. TWI602 | reverse complement strand
GTGGCTCTTATCTCTTGCCGATCTGGCACTTTAGGTGCCGAGAGCCCGGCGTGGGCGACCGTGTGGCTCTAGGTCTTGCGACCGCTGGGTAGCTTGGGTCCCCACGCCGGTTTCTCCCTGATCCGCCCGAACAGTTGATCGAGTTGGCGCTCGGACTGATAAGACTGGGCAAGCGGGGGGAGCTCTCGACCCTGTCAGCCTAGCGGAGTTCTGCCATGTATGGGATCGGGATCGATGTAAGTCAGGCCACGCTGGATGTGGCCGTCCATGAACAGGCGTTTCGCCAATTCAGCAACGACAAGCGCGGCTTTGTGCGGCTGATTCAGTGGCTGAAACAATGGCCCATCACGCAGGTCGTGCTGGAAGCCAGCGGCGGGTACGAGCGTGCCGCACTGGAGGCTTTGCACGAGGCTGGGCTTCCGATGGTCCGCATCAATCCTGCTCGGGCCCGCCGCTTCGCCCAAGCCACGGGACGTGCTGCCAAAACCGATCGACTCGACGCAGCCGTGCTGGCGCAGATGGCCCAACTCCTGCCGCTCACCCGCTACGTGCCACCGGCGCCCTGGCAGCGGCGGTTGGCCGAATTTGCGCAGTGCCGTCGTCATCTGGTGCAGATGCGCGTCAGCGAGATGCAGCGCTTGCGGCAGCTGACCGATCCAGTCCTGATCACGATCAAGCAGCGCCATCTTGCCCAGCTGTCCGAAGACCTTAAACAGCTGGACAAGGCCATTGCCGAGCAGCTCGCCGTGCAGCCCGGCTGGAAGAACATCGGAACGCTCAAAGGCGCTGGGCCGATCCTGGTCAGCACCTTGGCCTGCGAACTGCCGGAGCTGGGAACACTGGGGAGCAAGGCCATTGCTTCGCTGGTCGGCCTGGCGCCCATGAACCGCGAGAGCGGTACCTGGCAGGGCAAGCGCAGCATCACCGGGGGCCGGGCCGTAGTGCGCGAAGCGCTCTACATGGCGGCGCTAACGGCCATCCGTTACGAGCCCAGGCTACGTGACTTTTACGCGACCTTGAAAGCCAAAGGCAAGGCGAGCAAGGTGGCGCTGGTAGCGGTCATGCGCAAGATGCTGGTCATCCTCAACGCCCGCAAGCGGGACGCCGAGGCCGCGTTGGTCTGCACCTGATAAGACAGTTGCTACC
>NZ_JBDJMT010000050.1:0-1510 GCF_039674045.1 Stenotrophomonas sp. TWI602 | reverse complement strand
ACGACCGGTGGTGGGGGCGAAACTAATTTATCGGTGTTGCCCGCCCGTGGCCGGGCAACCCCGCACCACTTCGATCGTTCATTGTCTGGCTGCCGGCCAGCGGCCGGCACTACCGGGGCGTTGGCGTTTGCCGGGCTTCAGGCCTTGCCGAGTCTGGCGACCAGCCCGTGCAGCGCCTGCTGGGCGTCCGGGGCGTACCAGGCGTCCACGAAGCGGTCGAGCTGGATGAGGTCGGCGTGCAGCGCCTCATGCAGGTCGGCGCGGGCGATGGCGCGGGTCAGCAGCATCGGTTGGCGGGGCAGCTTCAGCAGGCTCTGCAGCCAGGCCACGGCGCGGGCGACAACCTGATCCGCATCGACCACCTCATCGACCAGCCCGATCTGCAGTGCACGCTCGGCCGGCACCATCTCGCCGCCGACCAGCAGGGTGGTGGCCCGATGGTGGCCGACTACGCGGCGCATCAGGCGCTGGATGCCTTCCGGCGCGACCAGCCCGACCTGCACTTCGTTCAGGCCGATCACCGTGGGATGGGCGGCATCGGGGCTGCGCGCGATGATCCGGTAGTCGCAGCACAGCGCCAGCACGCAGCCGCCGGCAGGGGCGTGCCCGGTCATGGCCGCCACCACCTGCACGCGGCATTCGGCCAGGGTGCGCACGGCGCCGAAGAAGGCCTGCCAACTGTCCAGCAGCTTGTGCCTGTCATCGCCATGGCCGAGCAGGTGCGGCACGTCCATGCCGGCACTGAAGATGCGCTCGCTCCCGGACAGCACGATGCCGTGCACGTCCTCGGACATGGCCTGGTTGATCGCCTGGATCAGGTGCCGGCACAGCTCGGTGTCCAACGCATTGACCGGCGGACGCGCCAGCCGCAGTTCGCGGATGGGGCCATGGTTGATCACCTCGATGAGCGTCGTCATGCTGCAGTCTCGTTGCGGACAGGGAACGAAGCCGATGATAACCAAACCATTCGTGTGCGTATTGTTGGGGTTGTGTGCGTTCGCAGCATCGGCGCCGACAGTGGCCGCAGAACCTTCCTGTGTGTCACTGCGCGACGGCTGGCTGCGGTTGCCGCCGGCCGCGATGCCGATGGCCGCCGGTTACGGGCGGATCCGCAACGACTGCCGCGAGGCGGTCGTGGTGATCGCCGCAGGCAGCAAGGCGTTCGGCGATGTGTCCCTGCATGAAACCACGCTGGTCGAGGGGGTTAGCCGGATGCGCGCGGTGGAGCGATTGCCGATCGCGGCGGGGGCGACCGTCGAGCTGAAGCCGGGGGGCTTGCACCTGATGCTCATGCAGCCGGAGGTGGCACTGAAGGAAGGCGCACAGCTGCCGTTGCGGCTGAGCCTGGAAGATGGGCGCAAGGTGGATGGGATGATGCAGGTGCGCAGCGCGGTACCGTAAGGCCCCATGGGGTATGGAACGGTAGTGGCGGGGGGGGGGGGGCCCCCCCCCCCCACCCCCACAAAAAAAAAAAGAAAAAGCCCCAGCCCGGCCCCACCACACAAAGAAG
>NZ_JBDJMT010000049.1:0-1550 GCF_039674045.1 Stenotrophomonas sp. TWI602 | reverse complement strand
GCGTTGGGTGGGGGGCGGTCCCCCGCGGGCACCCGCCCCCCACCGGTCGGCTCTACCCCCTCGCGCGGGCGGGTTACAGCCCGCGCTGACGCACCGCTTCGAACAGGCTCACGCCGGTGGCGACGGAGACGTTCAGGCTCTCGATATCGCCTGGCATCGGAATCTTGACCAGGCCATCGCAGTTTTCGCGGGTCAGGCGGCGCAGGCCGTCGGCTTCGCCGCCCAGCACCAGCGCCACGTTGCCCTTCAGGTCGATCGCATACAGCGACTCGGTGGCTTCACCGGCCAGGCCGTAGATCCACACGCCCAGCTTCTGCAGGTCCTTCAGGCAGCGCGAGAGGTTGGTCACCTGCACCACCGGGATACGGTCGGCTGCGCCGGCCGAGGTCTTGCGTACGGTCGCATTGACCGAGGCCGACTTGTCCTTGGGAATGATCACCGCCGTGGCACCGGCCGCCGCCGCGCTGCGCAGGCAGGCGCCGAGGTTGTGCGGGTCCTGGACCTCATCGAGGATCAGCAGCAGGGCCTTGCCCTCGGCCGCTTCCACCAGCCCTTCCAGCTCGTTCTCGCCCCAGGTCCGTGCGGCCTGGTAGCGCGCCGCCACGCCCTGGTGACGCACCGAACCGCCCACACCGTCCAGCGCCTGGGTGTTCACCTTGCGCACGTCGATGCCCTTGCGGCGTGCGTTTTCCTCGATCTCGGTCAGACGCGGGTTCTTCGCACCGGCCTCGATGAGGACCTCGCGGACGTTCTCGGCATCATTCTCGATCGAAGAGGCGACGGCGTTGACGCCGACGATCCACTGGCTTTGCTTGCTCATTGCGGGGGGCGGGACCGGTAAAGGGGTTGGTAATGGTAGAGCATCAAGGCCCACCCTGCCCTGCCGGGCGTTCACGGGGGGCGTTCACAGCCCGCCTTCAGCCCGGCGGCCAATCCGCGGTGTCGTGGTCCGGGTGCTGGTGGGAGACGATATGCAACAGGAAGTCGCCGGCCTCGGCGTCCTCTTCGCTGCGCAGCGCGCTGAGCGACCCCAGGGCATCCACGAACGGGAGCTTGGCCTCGATCCCGTACTGGATCGTCGGCGGCAGGCGGGCCGGTTCATCGAAGGCGCCGGCCGCGATCGCTACGCCATCCGGGGCTTCGTAGGTCAACGGGGTGCCGCAGTCAGCGCAGAAGCCGCGCTGGACCATATTGGAGGATGGGAAACGCCGGGGCTCGCCGCGGGTCCAGCGGAAGTCGCTGCCACGGACCGAGACCAAGGGGGCGTAATAGGCGCCGAAGGCCTTCTGGCACATCCGGCAATGGCAGATCGAGCTGTGGGTCAGCGCACCGACCACGTGGAAGCGGATCGCGCCGCACTGGCAACCACCGCTGTATTCGGGGAGGGCCTGCATGGGATCGCTCCGATGGGATCGGCGTGCCCACCAACCGTGGGCGGGTAGACGATGTGCCGACCAACGGTCGGCACCTGCCGCGTACCCGCCGGGGGCCGGGACCCGACGATCCGTACTTAAGTTTATGGCGCGTTTGCGGCGGGCCGCGCCGCGGCC
>NZ_JBDJMT010000048.1:0-2777 GCF_039674045.1 Stenotrophomonas sp. TWI602 | reverse complement strand
CCCGGGGGGGGGGTTTCTCTTTTCCCCCACCCCGGGGCGCCCCCTGCGGCGACCCGGCGGGGGGCGGGTACGCGACGATCAGTACTTCTGTTTCTGGCGCTTGGCCGGCTGGCCGCGCGGCGGCAGCTCGGGCAGCGAATCGTCCTTTTCTTCCACCAGGCGGAAGTCGATCTTGCGCTCTTCCATGCTGGCCTTGAGCACCAGGATCCGCACGCGGTCACCGAGGCGGTAGATCTTGCCGCGGCGTTCGCCGTTGAGCGTTTTGCGCACCGCGTCGAACTGGTAATAGTCGTGCGGCAGCTGGGTCACGTGGACCAGGCCGTTGACCTTGGATTCGTCCAGTTCCACGAACAGGCCGAAGCTCGTCACGCCACTGATCACGCCCTCGAACTGGCCGCCAACGTGCTTTTCCATCCACGCGGCGCGGTAACGCTCGTCGACTTCACGCTCGGCTTCATCGGCGCGGCGCGCCCGCTCGGAGCACTGCAGGGCCAGCGCGGCCATCTCACGCGGCGAATAGGTGAACTTCTCCGGCGCGGCTCCGCTGAGCGCGTGCTTGATCGCACGGTGCACCAGCAGATCGGGGTAACGACGGATCGGCGAGGTGAAGTGGGCGTACGCATCCAGCGCCAGGCCGAAGTGGCCCAGGTTGTCCGGCGAGTACACCGCCAGGCTCTGGCTGCGCAGCAGCACCGATTCCAGCAGCGCTGCGTCCGGGCGATCGCGCACTTTCTTCAGCAGCTTGGTGAAATCGGCCGGCTGCACCTTCGACCACGGCGGCAGGCTCAGCTTGAATTCCTTCAGGAACTCGAGCAGATCGGCGTACTTGGATTCCGGCGGACGCTCATGGTCACGGAACGGCGCCGGCACCTGCTTGGCCAGCAGGTAGCGCGCCGCCTGCACATTGGCCGCGATCATGCATTCTTCGATCAGCTTGTGCGCATCGTTGCGCACCATCATCCCGGCCTGGGTGACTTCGCCGGTGTTGTCCAGCACGAAGCGCACTTCGGAGGTTTCAAATTCGATCGCACCGCGGCGGGTACGCGCCTTGGCCAGCACGTGATACAGCTGGTACAGGCGATCCACCTGCGGCATCAGCGGACCGATCGCCTTGCGCGCGGCCGGGTCGTTCTCGCCCACCGCTTCCCAGACCTGGTTGTAGGTCAGGCGCGCATGCGAATTCATCACCGCTTCGTAGAAGCGCGAATGGATGACCTCGCCTTCGCGGTTCACCTGCATGTCGCAGACGAAGCACATGCGGTCAACCTTGGGCATCAGCGAGCAGATGCCGTTGGACAGCGTTTCCGGCAGCATCGGCACCACGAACCCGGGGAAGTAGACCGAGGTCGCGCGCTTCTGCGCTTCATTGTCCAGCGGCGTACCGGGACGCACGTAATTGGAGACGTCGGCGATCGCCACGACCAGGCGGAAGCCTTCGGCATTGGGTTCGCAGTAGACCGCGTCGTCGAAGTCCTTGGCGTCCTCGCCATCGATGGTGACCAGCGGCGTGTTGCGCAGGTCCTCGCGGTGGCCGATCTGTTCCGGGGTGACCACCATCGGCACCGCGGTGGCTTCAGCCAGCACTTCGGCCGGGAACTCGAACGGCAGCTCATGGCCGTGGATGGCGGTTTCCACCACCAGCGAGGCCGTCAGCTTGTCGCCGAGCACGGCGATGATGCGGCCGATCGGCGGGCGGCGGGTGTCCGGCGCCTGGGTCAGCTCGCAGACCACCAGCTGGCCATCGCGGGCATCGCCGGTCTGGTCGGGCGGGATCTGTACGTTGCGCTGCACGCGCTTGTCGTCGGGCACCACGTAGTTGATGCCGAACTCGACGCTGAAGCGACCGATCAGGCGGCTCATGCCACGCTCAAGCACGCGCGAGATGCTCGCCTCGCGACGGCCACGACGATCGATGCCGGTCACGTTGACCAGCACGCGGTCACCATGCAGCACCTTGCGCATTTCGAACGGCGGCAGGAACAGATCGTCGCCACCTTCGACCGGGCGCAGGAAGCCGAACCCTTCCGGGTTGGCGATCACCACGCCGGTGATCAGGTTGACGGCCTGCAGCGGCGCGAAACCGCCACGGCGGTTCTGCACCAGCTGGCCGTCACGGCACATCGCGCCCAGGCGCTTGCCCAGCGCATCGGCACGGTCCGGCTCGGTCAGGCCGAGATGGATGGCGATCTCTTCGGCGGTCTGCGGGCCATCGCAGCGGTCGAGCAGCTGCAGGATCGCCTCGCGGCTGGCGATCGGCTGCGCATAGCGCTCGGCCTCGCGGGCGGCGAAGGGGTCCACCTGGACCTCACCGTCGAGCGGGGTCGGATGCGGACGGCGGCGGGTCGGGATCGGCCCGGCATGCGCAGGCCTGGGCCCGCGCTTGTTGCCACGCGGCGGCTCAGCGGTGTTCAGGGATTCGGGCATCCAGGGTGGCAGCTTGCCGGCTTTCTTGGCGGCAGCGCGGGGCTTGCCCGACGGACCGGCTGCCTTCTTGGGCGCCGGGGACTTGGGGGCTTTCGCGCCCTGGGTCGGTTTCTTTGGTTTCATTGACCTCAATAGTAACCGCTGCGCGTGTGCAGAACCGGTCAGCGGCGCTCCTGTGCAGGATTGTGAAGAAATTTCACAAAACCGTTGACAAGCCTCACGGACATGCCCAGAATTCGCCCCCTGAGTCGCCCAGGTGGCGGAATTGGTAGACGCACTAGCTTCAGGTGCTAGCGGGGGCAACTTCGTGGAGGTTCGAGTCCTCTCCTGGGCACCATGACTCAGAAAATGAT
>NZ_JBDJMT010000047.1:0-2901 GCF_039674045.1 Stenotrophomonas sp. TWI602 | reverse complement strand
GCGGCGGGGGGGCGCCCCCCCCGGGGGGGGGCCTCCGTCTGGGGGTGGGGGCCCCCGCCGCCCCGCGCCCCCCACTACCGGGACCTCTGCAGAGCCGGCCAGCGGCCGGCACTACCGATCGTGGCCACCCGTCAAGCGTCGCGGCCACCGTGATCCATCAACGGTTCTGCGCGAACATCCACGCCCACATCGCCGCATCGGCATAGGTGGCGTCCCAGGCGTTGTGGTTGCCTTCGGGGTACTCGGTGTAGCGCACGTCCTTCGCACCGGCCTGCTGGAACGCGGCGTGCAGCTTGCGGTCGTCATCCGGCGGTACCAGGTCGTCCAGCGCGCCATGGAACATCCAGATCGGGACGTTGCGCAGGCGCTGGGCAATGGCGGCGTACGGGTCGCGCTGGCCGGCCACGGCCTCCACCTGCAGGTCCGGGCGGCTCTGGTGCGGGGACAGCACCGCGCCGCAGACCGGCACAATGGCGGCGAAGCGGGTCGGTTCGGCCAGCGCGATGTTCCAGCTGCCGTAGCCGCCCATCGACATCCCGGTCAGGTACTGCCGCTGCGGGTCGGCCCCAAACTCGGCGATGGCGGCATCCAGTGCAGCCAGCGCGATGCGGTTGTTCTCGCCCGACCATTCCTGGTCATCCGGGGTCTGCGGCAACACCACCAGCGCGGGGAAGGTGGAGGTGTGCTGGCGCAGGTAGGGCCCAAGCCCGGCCTGAGTCTGGCGGCGGCCGTCGCGGCCACGCTCACCGGAGCCATGCAGGAACAGGACGACCGGCAATTGGCCGCGTGAGGCGGCGGCGTTGCGCGGCACGAACACCTGGTAATACGCGGTATGGCCATCCACCTTGACCGCACGGCCGACGAACTGGCCACCGGAGGCCGCCGGGGTGCTCGCGCAGCCGGCCACCGTCATCATCGCCACTGCCCAGAGCAGCCATCCACTCCAACGTCGTGCCATTGTCGTGCCTTGATTGAAATCGTTTTCAGTCTAGGCCCGGTGGCGCGCCGGAGCATCTTGCAGTGCATCAGTGCGGGCGCGGGGCCGCAGCCAGGATGTCCAGCTGTTCAATCGCCTCGGGGTGACCGTCGGCGGCGGCCGCCTGCACCTGCGCCAGACTGGGGTGGACCACCAGCAGGATCGGGTTCTCGCACTGCGGGCAGTCGAACTGCGCTTCGTCTTCGTGCAGTTCCATCGGCATCTGCCGCGCGCTGCCCTGCCATTCGCAGGCGGCGCAGGTATACGTCGCGTCGCGCCAGCCGGGCTGGAAGTAGTTGTCGAGGGTCAGGGCCATGCGGTGTCCAGGGTCAGTGCAGCAGGATCAGGCTGGCCAGGCCGAGGAAGCTGAAGAAGCCCATGACATCGGTGACAGCGGTCACCACCACGGTACCGGCCACGGCCGGGTCCACGTTCATGCGCTTGAGCAGCAGCGGCAGCAGCACACCGGCCAGGGCCGCGGCGCAGAAGTTGATGATCAGCGCCAGGGTGATCACCAGCGACAGCAGGAAGCTGTGGAACCAGAGGTAGGCGATGATGCCGACCACGGTGCCGATCAGGGTGCCGTTGATCAAGGCGACGCGTGATTCCTTCCACAGCAGGATGCGCGCGTTGCTCTGGCCGACCTGGCCCAGCGCGATGCCGCGCACCATCAGGGTCAGCACCTGCACGGCGGCATTGCCGCCCACGCCGGCCACGATCGGCATCAGCACGGCCAGCGCCACCACTTTCTGCAGGGTCAGCTCGAACTGGCCGATCACGCTGGCCGCCAGGAACGCGGTGCACAGGTTGATGCCCAGCCAGACCACGCGACCGCGCACGGCGCGCTTGATCGGCGAGAACAGATCTTCTTCTTCATCCAGGCCGGCGGCGCCCAGCGCCTGGTGCTCGGCCTGCGACCGGATGATGTCGACCACGTCATCGATGGTGATGCGGCCGAGCAGGATGTTGTTGTCGTCCACCACCGGGGCGGACACCCAGTCATGATCGGAGAACTGGCGCGCGACTTCATCGGCGCTCTCGCCGACATCGATCGCCGGCTGCTCGTCATCGATCAGGCGGTTGATCGGGGTGTTGTCCTCGTGCGTCACCAGCGCGGCCAGCGACAGGCGGCCCAGGTACTGGTGGCGGCGACTGACCACGAACAGGTGATCGGTGTGGTCGGGCAGTTCGCCGCGCAGGCGCAGGTAGCGCAGCACCACATCGACATTGACGTCGGCGCGCACGGTCACCACGTCCGGGTTCATCAGGCGGCCGGCGCTGTCTTCGGGATAGGACAGCACCTGCTCAAGCCGCTCGCGGTTCTCGCGGTCCATCGACTTGAGCACTTCATCGATGACCGTGTCCGGCAGGTCTTCGACCAGATCGGCCAGGTCATCGATGTCCAGATCTTCGACCGCGGCGATGATCTCGTCCGGGTCCATGTCGGCCAGCAGGCTTTCGCGCACTTCTTCGCCGACGTGGACCAGTACCTCGCCGTCGTCTTCCGGATCCACCAGGCCCCAGACGATCTCACGCTTGCCCGGCGGCAGCGATTCGAGCAGGTTGCCGATTTCCGCCGGCGCCAGGGTATTGACCAACCGACGGACCGGACCCAGCCGCCCGCTGTCCAGTGCATCGGACAACAGCCGCAGCTGGCGCGCCGTCTTGTCGTGGCGTACGGCTTCGGCCATGCGCAGCTCCTGCGGAAAAAGAAAAAGGCCGCTATCCGGTAGAGGATGCGGCATGGGCGGTGGTCACCGCGTCATTATCGCGTGCTTGTGTGTCAATCGGGTAGCGCGCAGACGGCGATGCGCGTGGGACGCACGCATTCAACGACGGTAGTGCCGGGCCCGGGGCCGCCCCCACCCAAAACCAAAACCAAGTTAAATACGAGCCCCCCCCCCGCCCGCACCAACCGGCCCACG
>NZ_JBDJMT010000046.1:0-3651 GCF_039674045.1 Stenotrophomonas sp. TWI602 | reverse complement strand
TCTGGGCTCCCGCCACACCCCCCGCGGGGGGCGCCGGGCGGGGGGGGGGGGGGCCCGCTACTCCCCCCCGGGCCGCCCCCCGGGGCCCGCCCGGGCGGGCCGCCCGGACGCTGAACGCGTTGGATCGCCATCGAACACTGTGTTTGATGGACGGCTTGAAAGTGTCCGCAGCGTCCCACACATCCCATTCATAACCCGGCAGCTGCCGGATGTACCCAGAACTTTCAGGAGTCTCCCTCATGGGCAAGATCATTGGTATCGACCTCGGCACCACCAACTCGTGTGTGGCGATCATGGACGGCGGCAAGGCCCGCGTCATCGAAAATTCGGAAGGCGATCGCACCACGCCCTCCATCGTCGCCTACACCAAGGACGGCGAAGTCCTGGTCGGCGCCTCGGCCAAGCGCCAGGCGGTGACCAACCCGAAGAACACCTTCTACGCTGTCAAGCGCCTGATCGGCCGCAAGTTCACCGACGCTGAAGTCCAGAAGGACATCGCGCACGTGCCCTACGGCATCCTGGCCCATGACAACGGCGACGCCTGGGTCCAGACCAGCGACGGCAAGAAGATGGCCCCGCAGGAAATCTCCGCCCGCGTGCTGGAGAAGATGAAGAAGACCGCCGAAGCATTCCTGGGTGAGACCGTCACCGAGGCCGTGATCACCGTGCCGGCTTACTTCAATGACAGCCAGCGCCAGGCCACCAAGGACGCCGGCCGCATCGCCGGTCTGGAAGTCAAGCGCATCATCAACGAGCCGACCGCTGCTGCCCTGGCCTATGGCCTGGACAAGGGTGACGGCCGTGACCGCAAGATCGTTGTGTACGATCTGGGCGGCGGCACCTTCGACGTGTCGATCATCGAGATCGCCAACGTCGACGGTGAGAAGCAGTTCGAAGTGCTGGCCACCAACGGTGACACCTTCCTGGGCGGCGAAGATTTCGACAACCGCGTCATCGAGTACCTCGTCGACGAGTTCAACAAGGACCAGGGCATCGACCTGCGCAAGGATCCGCTTGCCCTGCAGCGCCTGAAGGACGCCGCCGAGCGTGCCAAGATCGAGCTGTCCACCAGCCAGCAGACCGAAGTGAACCTGCCGTACGTCACCGCTGACGCGTCGGGCCCGAAGCACCTGAACATCAAGCTGACCCGCGCCAAGCTGGAAGCGCTGGTGGAAGACCTGATCAAGAAGTCGATCGAGCCGTGCCGCATCGCGCTGAATGATGCCGGCCTGCGTTCGAGCGACATCGGTGAAGTGATCCTGGTCGGCGGTCAGACCCGCATGCCGAAGGTGCAGCAGGCCGTGACCGAGTTCTTCGGCAAGGAACCGCGCAAGGACGTCAACCCGGACGAAGCCGTGGCACTGGGTGCTGCGATCCAGGGCGGCGTGCTGGGCGGCGACGTCAAGGACGTGCTGCTGCTGGACGTGACCCCGCTGTCGCTGGGCATCGAGACCCTGGGTGGCGTGTTCACCAAGATCATCGAGAAGAACACCACCATCCCGACCAAGGCCTCGCAGGTGTTCTCCACCGCCGAGGACAACCAGTCGGCCGTGACCGTGCACGTGCTGCAGGGTGAGCGCGAGCAGGCCCGCTTCAACAAGTCGCTGGCCAAGTTCGACCTGTCCGGCATCGAGCCGTCGCCGCGCGGTCTGCCGCAGGTGGAAGTGTCCTTCGACATCGACGCCAACGGCATCCTGCACGTGTCGGCCAAGGACAAGAAGACCAACAAGGAACAGAAGGTCGAGATCAAGGCCGGTTCGGGTCTGTCCGAGGACGAGATCGCGCGCATGGTCGCCGACGCGGAAGCCAACCGCGAAGAAGACAAGAAGTTCCATGAGCTGGTCCAGGCCCGCAACCAGGCTGACGCGCTGATCCACGGTACCCGTACCGCGATCACCGAGCACGGCAGCAAGGTCGGTGGCGATGTGATCGGCAAGGTGGAGTCGGCCCTGGCCGATCTGGAAACCGCGATGAAGAGCGACGACAAGGCACAGATCGAAGCCAAGTCGAAGGTGCTGGAAGAAGCCGGCCAGGCCCTGTTCGCGGCCTCCGCGGCGGCCGAGCAGGGCGGCGCGGCACCGGGCCCGGATGCCGGTGGCAACAGCGGCGCGCACGACGATGTGGTCGACGCCGAGTTCACCGAAGTCAAGGACGACAAGAAGTCCTGATCCGGACACGACACGGGACGTTGCGCAGGCAGCGTCCCGTTGTCCTATCCCCCTTCTGGTCCTGACAGCCGTCTCCCGGCCTGTCGGGGCGCCCGGCGAAAGAGCGGACAGGGTGCCGCTCTTCCGCTTTGACGAATCCCGACTTCCGGAACCCGATTCAAGTTATGAGCAAGCGCGATTACTACGAAGTGCTGAGCGTGTCCCGCACCGCCAGCGATGAAGAACTGAAGAAGGCCTATCGCCGTTGCGCGATGAAGTTCCATCCGGACCGCAATCCGGGTGACAACGAGGCAGAGGCCGCCTTCAAGGAATGCAAGGAAGCCTACGAAACCCTGTCCGACGGCAACAAGCGCCGGATGTACGATGCCCACGGCCATGCGGCATTCGAGCACGGCATGGGCGGCGGTGGCGGTGGTCCGGGTGGCCCGGACATGGGCGATATCTTCGGTGACATCTTCGGCAACATCTTCGGCGGTGGCGCCGGTGGTGGTGGTCCGCGCCAGGCCCGTCGTGGCGCCGATATCGGCTACGTGATGGAACTGGACCTGGAAGAAGCGGTGATGGGCGTGGAGCGCCGCATCGAGATTCCGAGTCTGGTCGAGTGTGATGACTGCAACGCCAGCGGTTCGGAAGACGGCAAGGTCGAGACCTGTTCGGTCTGCCGTGGCCAGGGCCAGGTGCGCATCCAGCGCGGCATCTTCGCGATGCAGCAGGCCTGCCACCACTGCAACGGCCGTGGCCAGATCATCCAGAACCCCTGCAAGACCTGTCACGGCAATGGCCGTGTCGAGGAAGACAAAGTGTTGTCGGTCAAGGTGCCCGCGGGCGTCGACACCGGCGACCGCATCCGTCTGTCCGGTGAAGGCGAGGCCGGTCCGGCCGGCACCCCGGCGGGCGATCTGTATGTGGAAGTGCGGGTGCGCGAGCACGCGATCTTCCAGCGCGACGGCGACGACCTGCACTGCGAAGTGCCGATCCGCATCTCGCAGGCAGCCTTGGGCGATACCGTCCGTGTAGCGACCCTCGGCGGCTATGCCGAGATCCGCATTCCGGCCGAGACCCAGACCGGCAAGCTGTTCCGCATGCGTGGCAAGGGCGTGCGTTCGGTACGCAGCCGCAGCGAAGGCGACCTGTACTGCCGCGTGGTAGTGGAGACCCCGGTCAACCTCACCCCGGAGCAGCGCAAGCTGCTGGAACAGTTCGAAACCACCTTCACCGGTGAGGAAGCGCGCAAGCATTCGCCGAAGTCGGCGACCTTCATCGATGGCGTGAAGGGCTTCTGGGACCGGATGACGTCGTAAGCGTCACGGGTTTCAGTGAATTACCGAAGGCCCCCTGGAAACAGGGGGCCTTTTTTGTGCGCGCAGACCGGGGGTAGCAACTGTCTTATCAGGTGCAGACCAACGCGGCCTCGGCGTCCCGCTTGCGGGCGTTGAGGATGACCAGCATCTTGCGCATGACCGCTACCAGCGCCACCTTGCTC
>NZ_JBDJMT010000045.1:0-6148 GCF_039674045.1 Stenotrophomonas sp. TWI602 | reverse complement strand
GCTCCCCGTACTGCCTGCGATGCCGGCCAGCGGCCGGCACTACCCCGATGCCGGCCAGCGGCCGATACCACCGTTACTTCAGGGTGGCCAGTGCCTGCCCCAACTGAACCGCATGCTCGGCATCCAGGTGTGGCGCGAACTCGGCCACCCCCGGCGGCAGCAGCACGATCACGGTGGAGCCGTAGTTGAAGCGCGCCATCTCCGCGAAGCGCTCCAGGGTGATGCCCTTGCCGCGGTAATCCTTGCGCGTGATCGTATCGCCGTAGGCCGGAATCTCCTCGCCGCCCCACACCGTCTCCACGCCGGAGACCAGCAGCGCGCCGACCATCACCGAGACCATCGGGCCGAAGTCCGTATCGAAGTGACAGACCAGGCGTTCGTTGCGGGCGAACAACCCCGGCACCCTGTTCACCGCGGCCGGGCCGACGCTGAACAACCGCCCCGGCACGTGCACGGTCTCGCGCAGCGTGCCGGTCCACGGCATGTGCACGCGGTGGTAATCCTTCGGCGACAGATACACCGTCGCGAACAGGCCGTGGTGGAAGACCTCGGCATCCTTGGCATCGCCCAGCAGCTCGGCGGCGGTGAAGGACTGGCCCTTGGCCTGGAAGATGCGGCCGTCCTCGATCTTGCCCAGCTGGCTGATCCGGCCATCGGCCGGCATCACCAGCGTGCGCGGATCGGCGTCGGCCACGCGCGCGCCCGGCTTCAGCGCCCGGGTGAAGAACTGGTTGAAGGTCGGGTAGCTGCGCGGGTCCGGGTTGGCGGCTTCGGCCAGATTCACGCCGAACTTGGCGGTGACCGTATCGATCAGCCAGCGCGAGACCCGCGGGTTGCTGGAGTACGCCAGTCTGCGCGCCATGGACGACAGCAGGCGATGGGGCAGGGCGTAGCTCAGCGTGGTCATCAAACTCATGGGGCGGATTTCTCGGTCAGCAGTTGCAGGTCGCGGGCAATGGCCTGCGCTTGGAAAGGAGGGCGGATCAGACCGGCCAGGCGGCCTTCCGGGTCCAGCACGGCCAGGCTGGCCGAGTGTTCGAGGGTGTAATCCTCGGGGTTCTCGTCGAAGTGCTTGCCCGGCACCTTCTGGAACACAAAGCCCAGCGAGGTGGCGAAACGCTCCAGCGAGGGCACATCGGCCGTCGCGGCCAGGGTGTCCTTATGGAACGCATGCACGTACTCGCCCAGCCGTGCCGGCGTATCGCGCTCGGGATCGACCGAAATGAAGACCAGCCGCGGGCGCAGCGTCTCGGGCAGGGCTTCCCACTGTTTCTGGGCCTGGGCCAGATCGGCCAGCGTGGTCGGGCACACATCCGGGCAGAAGGTGAAGCCCAGGAACACCAGGGTCCAGTGGCCCTTCAGCTCACCCGGAATCAGGCGGGTGCCATCGGACTGACCCAGGTTGAAATCGGGCAGCGGACGCGGCTGCGGATAGAACGTGATCGATTCGGTGGCAGGGCGGTCACCGCTTGGCTTGGGCGCGAAGACCTTCTGTGCCACGACCAGGCCCAGCCCGGCGGCCAGGGCGATCAGCAGGATGATGCCGACATTGCGATTGAACATAAGGGCCCCGTCCCGGAAGTGGCCACCATGATAGAGGGAGCCACGCCGGATTGTCGGGAGGGGCGTCGGCACGCCAGCCCACGGACTGGCAACCGCCGCATTGGCTTCTGTCTTGATCCTCGCCGTGGCCCGGGCTCCGGCTCGTTTCGACTGCAACGGATGCCCCGGCCCGCCCCAGCGCCTATAATCGGGGGCCACATTGCCTGTTGCCCCGCCATGACCGCCGAAACGGCCGCCGAACTCCACACGATCATCGACCTGATCCGCTACGGCACCAGCCGTTTCAACGCCGCCGGGCTGACCTTCGGGCACAGCTACGACAATGCCCTGGACGAAGCCACCCAGCTCGTCCTGCACAGCCTGCACCTCCCGCATGACCTCGGCCCGGCCTACGGCCAGGCCCGCCTGCTGCAGGACGAAAAGGTCCGCGTGCTGGAGCTGTTCCAGCGCCGCATCGACGAGCGCATCCCGGCTGCCTACCTCACCGGTGAGGCCTGGTTCGCCGGCCTGAGCTTCAAGAGCGACAGGCGTGCCCTGGTGCCGCGCTCCCCGATCGCCGAACTGATCGAGTGCGGCTTCGAGCCGTGGCTGGCCGGCCGCGATGTCCATCGCGCCCTCGACCTGTGCACCGGCTCGGGCTGCATCGCCATCGCCATGGGCCACTACTACCCCAACTGGGAAGTGGACGGCGTCGACCTCAGCGACGAAGCACTCTCGCTGGCCGAAGAGAACAAGGAACGTCTGCAGACGTCCAACGTCACCCTGCTCAAGTCCGACCTGTTCAACGGCCTGACCGGCCGTCACTACGACCTGATCGTCACCAATCCCCCGTACGTCACCAACGACGAGACCGATGCCCTGCCGCGGGAATATGCCTACGAGCCGGAGATGGGCCTGCGTGCCGGCGACGACGGCCTGGACCTGGTGCTGAAGATCCTGCGCGATGCCCCGCTGCACCTGAGCGAGGATGGCCTGCTGATCTGTGAAGTGGGTGAGTCCGAGCAGCACCTGTACAAGCTGCTGCCGGAAGTGGATTTCCGCTGGGTCGAGTTCAAGGTCGGCCAGATGGGCATCTTCGCCGTGGAGTGCCGCGAACTGATCGCGCACAGCGCCCGCATCACCGAACTGGCAGCGCAGCGGCCGTGAGTTCCAACAGCTTCGGCAAACTGCTGACCGTCACCACCTTCGGCGAATCGCACGGTCCGGCGATCGGCTGCGTGGTGGACGGCTGTCCGCCGGGGCTGGAGATCAGCGCCGACGAATTCGCCCATGATCTGCAGCGGCGGGCGACCGGCAAGAGCCGGCACACCTCCGCGCGGCGTGAAGCCGATGAGATCGAGATCCTGTCCGGGGTGTACGAAGGCCGTACCACCGGCACCCCGATCGGGCTGCTGATCCGCAATACGGACCAGCGCAGCAAGGATTACACCAACATCGCCCAGCAGTTCCGTCCGGGCCATGCCGACTACAGCTACTGGCAGAAGTACGGCATCCGCGATCCGCGCGGTGGCGGTCGTTCCTCCGCGCGCGAAACCACCATGCGCGTCGCTGCCGGCGTGATCGCCAAGAAGTGGCTGCTGCAGCGGCATGGCGTCACCGTGCGTGGCTATCTCTCGCAGTTGGGCGAGATCACCCCGACCGGGTTCGACTGGTCGGCGGTGGAAGACAATCCGTTCTTCTGGCCGGTCGCCGATCAGGTGCCCGCGCTGGAGAGCTACATGGATGCGCTGCGCAAGTCCGGCGATTCGGTCGGTGCGCGGGTCAACGTGGTGGCTGACGGCGTACCGCCGGGCTGGGGCGAGCCGATCTACGGCAAGCTCGATGGCGATCTGGCGGCCGCGCTGATGAGCATCAATGCAGTCAAGGGCGTGGAGATCGGCGACGGCTTTGCCAGCGCCGCGCAGAAGGGCACCGAACACCGTGACCTGCTCACCCCGCAGGGGTTTGCCAGCAACCATGCCGGCGGCATCCTCGGTGGCATCTCCACCGGCCAGCAGGTCACCGCCTCGATCGTGCTCAAGCCGACCTCCAGCCTGCGCCTGCCCGGTGCCACGGTGGACGCCAGCGGTGCCTCGGTCGAGGTGATCACCACCGGCCGTCACGATCCGTGCGTGGGCATCCGCGCCACTCCGATCGCCGAGGCGATGATGGCGCTGGTGCTGATGGACCAGGCGCTGCGCCACCGCGCCCAGTGCGGCGATGTCGGCGAGATCACGCCGCGTATTCCGGGCACGATCGATGGCTGATCGGCGCCCCAAGGTCTGGGTCAGCCAGCCCCTGTTCGACGATGTCGTCGAACAGCTCGGGCAGCATTTCGACCTGACCATGACCGGCGACGTCACCCGCTATACGCCGCAGAAACTGGCCGAACAGCTGGCCCACGTCGACGGCGCGCTGATCACCCTCAACGAACGGATCGGTGCGGCCGAGATCGCCAACGCGCCCCAGCTGCGCGCGATCGCCAACGTCGGTGTGGGCTACAACAACCTGGATATCGACGCGCTCAGCGCCGCCGGTATCCTGGCCAGCAATACCCCGGATGTGTTGACCGAAACCACGGCCGACCTCGGCTTCGCGCTGCTGATGGCCACCGCGCGCCGCATCACCGAATCCGAGCGCTGGCTGCGTGACGGGCAGTGGGGGCAATGGTCGTTCCAGACCATGCTCGGTGCGGACATCCACGGCAGCACGCTGGGCATCCTCGGCATGGGCCGCATCGGTCAGGGCATCGCCCGCCGCGGCGCACACGGCTTCGGCATGCGCGTGCTGTACCACAACCGTTCGCAGCTGCCCGAGGCCACCGAGGCCGAGGTTGGCGCGCAGTATGTGGATCTGGATACGCTGCTGGCGCAGGCCGATCACCTCGTGCTCGTGCTGCCTTACAACGCCGCCTCGCACCACATCATCGATGCCGATGCACTGGCGAAGATGAAGCCGACCGCCACGCTGATCAACATCGCCCGCGGCGGTATCGTGGATGAGCTGGCGCTCGCCGATGCCCTGGCCAACGGGCGCCTGGCCGCGGCCGGGCTGGATGTGTTCGAAGGTGAGCCGACGGTGCGCCCGGAACTGCTCGCCCTGCACAACATCGTGCTGACCCCGCATATCGGCAGCGCCAGCCAGGCCACCCGCCGGGCGATGGTGCAGCTGGCCGTGGACAACCTGACCGCCGCACTGGGGCAGGGCCCGGATGCCGGCCACCCGCCAAGCGCGATCAACGCCGACGCTGTCGCTGCCGTGAAAACCGGCGGTGCGACCGTGGGCCGCAAAAAAATCGACGACGCAAAACGATAGGGAACCGCGCTGGCCAACAGGCGAGGTTCCCGAACCGGTAGGTACCGACCGATGGTCGGCACATATCTCCAAGGCACGGCAGGTACCGATCGTTGGTCGGTACACATCCCCAACGCACGTTACGTATCGGCCACGGGTCGGTACACCCAACAGAGGTTCTCATGAGCAATCCAGATCGTCGTTTCCACGTCGCCGTCGTCGGTGCCACCGGTGCTGTCGGCGAAACCATGCTGGCCATCCTGGCCGAGCGCAACTTCCCGATCGCCACGCTGAGCCTGCTCGCGTCCTCGCGTTCGGCCGGTGGCGAGATCGAGTACCAGGGCGAGAAGATCAAGGTCCAGGACCTGAGCACCTTCGATCCGAACGGCGTGGACATCGCGCTGTTCTCCGCCGGTGGCAGTGTCTCCAAGGAGTTCGGCCCCAAGTTCGCGGCCGCCGGTGCGGTGGTGATCGACAACTCCTCGGCCTTCCGTTACGACGATGACGTGCCGCTGGTTGTCTCCGAAGTGAACCCGGAAGCGCTCAAGAACCGCCCGCGCGGCATCATCGCCAACCCGAACTGCTCGACCATGCAGATGCTGGTCGCACTCGCGCCGCTGCACCGCCAGTACGGCATCGAGCGCATCAACGTGGCCACCTACCAGTCGGTGTCCGGCGGCGGTCGCTCGGCGCTGGAAGAACTCGGCAAGCAGACCGGCCAGCTGCTCAGCTTCCAGGAAATCGATCCGCAGCGCTTCCCGGTGCAGATCGCGTTCAACCTGATCCCGCACATCGATGATTTCCAGGACAACGGCTTCACCAAGGAAGAAATGAAGCTGGTCTGGGAAACCCGCAAGATCCTCGGCGATGACAGCATCCTGGTGAACCCGACCGCCGTGCGCGTGCCCGTGTTCTATGGCCACTCCGAAGCGGTCACCATCGAAACCCGCGACAAGGTCACCCCGGATGCCGCGCGTGAGCTGTTGTCACGTTCGCCGGGCGTGGAAGTGGTCGACAAGCATGAAGCGGGTGGCTATCCGACGCCGGTCACCCATGCCTCAGGTACCGATGCGGTGTACGTCGGCCGCATCCGCGAGGATCTGTCCCACCCGCGCGGCCTGAACCTGTGGATCGTCTCGGACAACATCCGCAAGGGCGCTGCCCTCAATGCCGTGCAGCTGGCCGAACTGGTCGCCGCCGAAGGCTGATCGCGTGGTGGGGGGGGGGGGGGGGGGGGGGGCCGCCCACCCCCCCACCACAAAAACAAGGAACCCGGGGGGAGGGGGAGGTGGGGGCCGAAAGAAACCGCGAA
>NZ_JBDJMT010000044.1:0-8617 GCF_039674045.1 Stenotrophomonas sp. TWI602 | reverse complement strand
CGGGGGCGGGGGTGCGGGTGGCGCGCCCCCGCGCCGGGCCCCGGGGGGGGGGCCGCCCCCGCCCCCCCCCCGGGCCTGGATCAGGCCTGGGCTTCGCCAGCGGCCGGAGCGTCGGCAGCCGGGGCTTCAGCGGCCGGAGCAGCCGGAGCGGCAGCAGCCTTCTTGGCCGGAGCGCGGCGGGCCGGCTTGGCTTCTTCGGTGGCGGCAGCGTCGGCGAACTCTTCTTCGCGGACGGTGGCAGCGTGCGGCGCAGCAGCCTTGCCTTCCAGCACGGCGTCGGCAGCGGCGCGGGCGTACAGCTGCACAGCGCGGATGGCGTCGTCGTTGCCCGGGATCGCGTAGTCGACCAGTTCCGGGTTGTAGTTGGTATCAACCACGGCGATCACCGGGATGCCGAGCTTCTTGGCTTCCTTGATGGCGATGTCTTCGTGGCCGATATCGATGACGAAGATCGCGTCGGGCAGACGGTTCATGTCCTTGATGCCGCCCAGCGAGGCTTCCAGCTTGTCGCGCTCGCGACGCAGGCCCAGCACTTCGTGCTTGACCAGCTTGTCGAAGCTGCCGTCGGTTTCGCCGGCTTCCAGTTCCTTCAGACGGGCAACCGACTGCTTCACGGTACGGAAGTTGGTCAGGGTGCCGCCCAGCCAACGCTGGTTCATGAAGGGCATGCCGCAACGCTCGGCTTCTTCACGGATCGACTCGCGGGCGCTGCGCTTGGTGCCCAGGAACAGGATGGTGCCGCGCTTCTGCGCAACGCTGGAAATGAAGTTCATCGCGTCATTGAAGAGCGGAACGGTCTTTTCCAGGTTGATGATGTGGATCTTGCCGCGGGCGCCGAAGATGTACTGGCCCATCTTGGGGTTCCAGTAACGGGTCTGGTGGCCGAAATGGACGCCGGCTTCCAGCATCTGACGCATGGTGACCTGGGGCATTGCAGTAACTCCTGATAGGGAACCGGCCGCCACGGGTAATAGTTGGGCGGTCCGCCGCGAGGCGGATGGTTCCGGGGTTTGGCTTCCCTGTCGCTTCCGTGACCGAACTCCTTGCGGAGCACCCCGGCACGGATATGGGCGGCAGGTGTGGATTCACCGGTGACGTCCGGTGTTGACGTATTCCCGCGCCAAGGCGGCAGGGATCCGGTCGATTATAGCCCGGTGCCGGGCGCAGGCGCAATCACGGGGGCAAGCGGGGCGTCAGCGGCCTCGTTGAGCCGGGCCCGGAAGTGGCCGCCGGCGTAGCCATCCGGCCGCGGCGGCAGGTCCCAGCTGCGGGCGCTGCGCGGCAGCACATAGCCGGCCAGGCCCTCGATCAGCGGGTGGCGACGCCCGTGGGCGTCCACGAACACCAGGTCGGCCAGGTGGGCATGGCCGTCGCCGTCATTATAGAGGCGCAGGCGGGGCGCCGACGGGCTGCCGCCTGTCTTGTATCGGACCGTGCAGATAGGACCCAATCAATGGCCGTCTTCGGCACAAGGTCGCGTTTTGCGATACGCATCACGCTTGTTCAGCTAGCTGGCCAGGGGCCGGGCCCAAACCGCGGCTGTCAGCGTTCCATCCAATCCCGTTCAGATTGGCCCCGGATCGGCGATAATGGGCGCCATGAGCGTGAATCTGAAAACCCCCGAGGAAATCGAACTGATGCGTATCGCCGGCCGTCTGGCCAGCGAAGTGCTCGACATCGTCACCCCGCACGTCAAGCCGGGCGTGACGACCGAAGAGCTGGACCGCATCTGCCATGACCACATCATCAATGTGCAGAAGGCGACGCCGGCCAATGTCGGCTACCGCGGCTTCCCCAAGACGGTCTGCACGTCGGTCAACAACGTGATCTGCCACGGCATTCCCAGCGAAGCCAAGGTCCTCAAGGACGGCGACATCGTCAACATCGATGTCACGGTGATCAAGGATGGCTGGCACGGCGATACCAGCCGCATGTACTACGTCGGCACGCCGTCGGTCATGGCCAAGCGCCTGGTCGATGCGACCTACGAAGCGATGTGGCGCGGCATCCGCGCGGTCAAGCCGGGCGCGACGCTGGGTGACATCGGCCATGCGATCCAGAGCTATGCCGAAGCCGAGCGCTTCAGCGTGGTGCGCGAGTACTGCGGCCATGGCATCGGCAAGGTCTACCACGACGAGCCGCAGGTGGTGCATTACGGCCGCCCCGGCCAGGGCCTGGTGCTGCAGCCCGGCATGACCTTCACCATCGAACCGATGATCAACGAGGGCACCCGCTACAACAAGGTGCTCCCGGATGGCTGGACCGTGGTCACCAAGGACCGCAAGTTGTCGGCGCAGTGGGAGCACATGGTCGCGGTCACCGAGACCGGCGTCGACGTGCTGACCCTCTCGCCCGGCGAATCGCAGGTCTGAGCATGTTGCCGGCGAGCCCGATGCTGGACGCGCCGGCCGATTCCGTCGCCGACCCGGACTGGGCGGCGTTGGCGCGGCAGTCGCTGCAACAGACCGACGCACGGTTGTATCGTCGTTTCGATCAGGGCGACAATATCGAGCGCCTGCTCGCCCTGCGCGCACGGGCTGCCGACCACCTGATCCGGTTGGCCTGGCATCGCTGCCTGCCGGGCGGTTCGGGAATGGCGCTGTTCGCGGTGGGGGGGTACGGGCGCGGCGAGTTGTTCCCGCGCTCGGATATCGACGTACTGGTGCTCGGTGCGCCCGAGCAGCAGCGTCGGCACGAATCCGGGCTGGCCCGCTTCTTTGCGCTGCTGTGGGATTGCGGCCTGCCGGTCAGCCACGCGGTGCGATCGCCGGCTCAATGCACGCAGGCCAGCGCCGACCAGACCGTGCTGACCGCGCTGATCGAGTCGCGCCCGGTGGTCGCCGATGACGCGGCCCGCCAGGCATTGAAGGCGGCGGTGAATGTGGAGGGCCTGTGGCCGCCACGCGAATTCTTCCTCGCCAAGCGCGAAGAGCTGCTGGCCCGCCATCAGCGCTTTGGCGACACGGCGGACAATCTTGAGCCGGACATCAAGGACGGCCCCGGCGGGCTGCGCGATCTCAATACGCTGGGCTGGATGGCGCTGCGTGCGTTCGGCGTGCGCGACCTGGAAGCGCTGGTCGGCCTCGGCCATCTCGGCCCGGATGAAGCGGCCGCGCTCAAACGCGAACGGTGTGCGCTGGCACGGCTGCGTTTCGGCCTGCACCTGGTCGCCAACCGGCCCGAAGAACGCTTGCGGTTCGATTACCAGAAGACGCTGGCCACCCGCTTGGGTTTCGAAGACGACATCGAAAGCCTGGCCGTGGAAAAGATGATGCAGGGGTTCTACCGCAGCGCCACCGTGGTGCGGCGGATCAGCGACCGCCTGCTGCAGCGCTTTGAAGAACAGTTTGATGGCGAAGCCGTCCCAGAGCCGGTCAGCGTCGGTTTCTCGCTGCGCCGTGGCTACCTGGCTGCCAACGATCCGGCTTGGCCCCAAGGGGATATCGAACAGGTGTTCGCGCTGTTCTCCAGTTGGGCCTATAACCCGGATGTGCGCGGCCTGCACTCGCTGACCGCCCGCGCGCTGGCCGAGGCGCTGCCGGAGCTGGCGGCGTACACCGAGGCCAGCGCCGCGGCGCGCGAGCAGTTTTTGGCGCTGCTGCGCAGCCCGCGCGCGGTCGATACCCTGGCGCGGATGGCACGCCTGGGCGTCCTCGGCCAGTGGATCCCCGCGTTCGCGCAGGTCTCCGGGCGCATGCAGTTCGATCTGTTCCATGTGTACACCGTGGACCAGCACACACTGATGGTGCTGCGGAATATCGGCCTGTTCGCCAGCAGCCGCGCGGATGAGCGCTTCTCGATCGCGCATGAAGTCTGGCCGCGCCTGCGCAAGCCGGAGCTGCTGCTGTTGGCCGGCCTGTTCCATGACATCGCCAAGGGCCGCGGCGGCGATCACTCCGAACTCGGTGCGGTGGATGCGCGCGAATTCTGCCAGGCGCTGGCGCTGAGCAGCTCCGATACCGAGCTGGTCGCCTGGCTGGTCGAACAGCACCTGCGCATGTCGGTCACCGCGCAGAAGCAGGACATCTCCGATCCGGACGTGATCCATCGCTTCGCCACCCTGGTGGCCAGCCGCGACCGGCTGGACTATCTCTATCTGCTGACCTGCGCCGACATCGCCGGGACCAGCCCCAAGCTGTGGAATGCGTGGAAGGACCGTCTGCTGGCCGACCTGTATTTCGCCGCGCGCCGCGCGCTGCGCGACGGGCTGGAGAACCAGATGCCGGCCGCCGAGCGCGTTGCCGAAGCGCGCGAATCGGTGCGCCAGCTGGTGCGCGAGCGCGGCTACGACGATCCCACCATCGATCGCCAGTTCACGGTGATGCCCGATGAGAGCTTCATCCGGCTGCGGCCGGAACAGCTGGCCTGGCAGGCCGCTGCGCTGGTGCCGTTGAAGCAGGGCCAGACCCTGGTCAAGGTGCGCAGGCTGACCCCCGAGGACGACGCACTGGAAGTGTTCGTACACTCGCCCGACCGCGACGGCCTGTTCGCCGCGATCGTGATGACGCTGGACCGCAAGGGCTACACCATCCATCGCGCGCGCGTGCTGGACGGTCCGGTCGATACCATCTTCGATACCTTCGAAGTGACCCCGGCCGACAGCTTCGCCGATGGCGATGCGCTGCGCCTGGAGGCCGGCCTGCGTGAGGCGCTGGCCGGCGATCTGACCCGGCTGCGCCCGTCCCGCCGCGTCATTCCGCGCCAGCTGCGGCACTTCCGTTTCGCCCCGCGCATCGAGTTCCGCGATGTCACCGATGGCCAGACCACCAGTACCCGTTTCAGCCTCGTCGCACCCGACCGCCCCGGCCTGCTGGCCGACGTGGCGTTCGTGCTGCGCAACCAGCGGTTGCGCGTGCATGATGCGCGCATCGCCACGTTCGGCGAGCGCGCCGAAGATATGTTCGTGATCAGCGATGAGCATGATCACGCCCTGACCGAATCCGCCAGGCAGCAGCTGCAAGACGCGATGCTCGCCTGCCTGGACCCTGATCGAAACGCCGGAGACCCCCACTGATGGCCACCAAGCCTGCCAAGAAGACTGCCGCGAAGACCGCGGCGGCCAAGACCCCTGCTGCCGCGCCTGCGGTGAAGAAGACCGCTGCCGCAAAGAAGGCGGCGCCCGCGGTGAAGAAAGCGCCGGTCAAAAAGGCGCCGGCCCGCAAGGTCGCTGCTACCCCGGCCGAGAGCGCCGCCAAGCGCAGTGCCAGCCGTGATGCCACCATCGCGCGCAAGTCGCTGCGCAAGCCGGCCACGCCGGGTGTGGAAGAACTCAAGTTCGGCATCGAGAGCGCGTTCGAGCGACGCGCCACGCTGACCCTGCATGAGATCGAAGGCTCGACCAAGCCGCTGGTCGGCCGCGTCATCGACGGCCTGGAAACCGGTGAATTCCGCGTTGCCGAGCCCGACGGCCACGGTGGCTGGAAGGTCAACGAATGGCTGAAGAAGGCCGTGCTGTTGTACTTCCGCGTCAACGACATGGCCGTGGTCGATGCGCGCCCGGCGCCGTTCTGGGACAAGGTCGAATCGCGTTTTGCCGGTTTCGATGAAGCCAAGTTCCGCCGCGCCGGCGTGCGCGTGGTGCCCGGTGCGATCGCGCGTCGTGGCAGCTACTTCGGCAAGGACGTGGTGCTGATGCCGAGCTTCACCAATATCGGCGCCTACGTGGGCGAGGGCACCATGGTCGACACCTGGGCCACGGTGGGTTCGTGCGCGCAGATCGGCAAGCACTGCCACCTGTCCGGCGGCGCCGGTATCGGTGGCGTGCTGGAGCCGCTGCAGGCCAGCCCGACCATCATCGAAGACCATTGCTTCATCGGTGCGCGTTCGGAAGTGGTGGAAGGCTTCGTGGTCGGCCATCACAGCGTGATCGGCATGGGCGTGTTCCTTGGCCAGAGCACGCGCGTGTACAACCGCGCCACCGGCGAGATCAGCTACGGTTCGGTACCGCCGTACAGCGTGGTGGTGTCCGGCCAGCTGCCGTCCAAGGACGGCTCGCACTCGCTGTACTGCGCCGTGATCGTCAAGCAGGTCGATGCCAAGACCCGCAGCAAGACCAGCGTCAACGAGCTGCTGCGCGGCCTGGCCGACTGAGCACCCCGCAGCCCGCGCTGGCGCAGGCGGCGCGCTACCGGCACCCGTTCGCGGGGTGGCCGGGACGCGCGCTGCAGCGTCTGCTCGGCTGCGTGCACCTGACCGCCGCCCGGCGTGCGCTCACCCGCGTGCTGCCGGTGCCTGCGTTGATCAGTGAGGTGCGTGAGGTGGTGTACCTGAGCTGGTGGGTGGACGTGCGCCATGCACCGCCGCCACCGCCGGGCCATCGCCTGTTCGCGCATGACGGGCGTACGCCCTATACGATCCTGACCTACCGCCACGGCCATTTCGGGCCGGCGCTGGCGGGGCCGTTGCGTGGCCTGTTTCCCTCTCCGCTGCAGAGCAACTGGCGCTGGTACGTGGTGCCGGACGATGCGGCGGCCGGGCCCGCGACGCCGCGGGTCCTGTTTGACCGCAATGTGATCGACAGTGCGATGCACGCAGTCGGTGCACGGCTGTGGAGCGATGCCATGCAACCGCATCTGGCCGCGCGTTTCGAGCATGCCGTGGATGCCGATGGCGGGCACACCGTGATCGAGCCGGGGCAGGGCAGTGCGCCCGCACTGCAGGCGCAGGTGCGTCCGGCAGCGACCTTGGCGGCGGCGTGGGCGGCCGGGGCGTTCACCGATGCAGCGCAGGCGATGAGGTTCCTGGCCTGCCAGGAGGCCGCGTTCGCGGTCGCCCCGGATGGTCGGCTGGCCTTGACCCATATCGATCTGCCGATTGCCCTGGCGGACGTGCAGCCACTGCAACTGGAAGGCCTGGTGGCCTGCCCGCACCTGGCCGCGATGGGCGTCGATCTGGCCGATGCGTTCTGTTTCCGGGTGCCGCAGGTGCCGTTCCGGGTCGTGTCCGAACGCCTGTTGTGACATCCTCATGGCGTCCTTCCTGAACGATGCTGCACGCCGCGCCATGACCACCACTTTGTACGGATTGAAGAACTGCGACACCTGCAGGAAAGCCACCAAGTGGCTGGACCGTTTCCAGGTGCCGTACACCTTCGTTGACTACCGCGACCACACGCCAACGCCGGAGACCCTGATCGACTGGGCGGCCCAGGCCGGTGGCTTTCCCGCGTTGATCAACAGGTCCTCCACCACGTGGAGGCAGCTGCCGGAGAACCGCAAAGCGGCCGATTCGGAGGCCGAATGGAAGCTGCTGCTGCGCGAGTACCCGCAGCTGATCAAGCGCCCGGTGGTGGTGAGCGCCGATGGCGTGATGACCCAGGGCTTCTCGGACAACGGCTTCAAGCAGCGGTTCGGAGTGGGCGCGTGAACGACGTCGTTGCCTTGACCTGCGACCTGATCGCGCGCGCCTCGGTCACGCCCGAGGACGCCGGTTGCCAGGCGCTGCTGGCCGGCCGTCTTGAACGCGCCGGCTTTCACTGCGAACACCTGCGCCTGGGCGAGGTCGACAACCTGTGGGCCACACACGGGCAGGGCGCACCGGTGCTGGTGCTGCTCGGGCATACCGACGTGGTGCCGACCGGCCCGGTCTCGGCCTGGACCAGCGATCCGTTCGATCCGCAGATCCGTGACGGCGTGCTGTACGGACGTGGCGCGGCCGACATGAAAGGCAGCGTGGCCGCCTTCGTGGTCGCCGCCGAGCAGTTCGTGGCCGCGCATCCCGATCATCCCGGCACGCTGGCGGTGCTGCTGACCAGCGACGAGGAAGGCGATGCCATCGACGGTGTGCGTCGCGTGGCCGATATCTTCCGCGAGCGCGGTCAGGAAATCGACTGGTGCATCACCGGTGAGCCGTCCTCCACCGCGGTGCTGGGTGATCTGCTGCGCGTGGGCCGCCGCGGCAGCCTCTCGGCGACGCTGACGGTGAACGGCGTGCAGGGCCATGTCGCGTATCCGGACAAGGCGCGCAATCCGATCCATCTGGCCGCTGCGGCCCTGGCCGAACTCACCGCACGGCACTGGGATGATGGCTTCGAGAGCTTCCCGCCGACCAGCCTGCAGGTCTCCAACATCCATGCCGGCACCGGGGCCAACAATGTGATTCCGGGTGAGCTGCAGGTGCTGTTCAACCTGCGCTACAACCCGCACTGGAACGCGCCCGCGCTGGAGCAGGAGATCGCTGCGCTGCTGGAGCGTCATGCACTCCAGTACACGCTCAAGTGGCATCGCAGCGGCGAGCCGTTCTATACCCCGGAAGGCACGCTGCGCAGGGTCGCCCGCGAGGTACTGGGTGAGTTCGCCGGTGCACCGCCGGAAGAGAGCACCGGTGGCGGCACCTCCGATGCGCGCTTCATCGCGCCGCTGGGCGCGCAGTGCATCGAAGTAGGGCCGGTCAACGCGAGCATCCATCAGGTGGACGAGAACGTGCGCGTCGCGGATCTGGAGGCGCTGCCGGCGCTCTACCAGCGGTTGATCGAGCGTTTGCTCGCCTGACGCCATCGGGTTGAATCAACCGCCGCTCGATTACGGTAGCGCCGGCCGCTGGCCCCGTCTCCATTTCGGCTGGCACGAGTAAGGTAGTTGCGGCGGGGCGGGCGGGGGCGCAGCGAGGCGGGGGGGAA
>NZ_JBDJMT010000043.1:0-8715 GCF_039674045.1 Stenotrophomonas sp. TWI602 | reverse complement strand
TCGCGTGGGGTGCCAAAAAATTTGTTCGGGGCCGAAATGTTCCCGGCGGGGGGGGGCGCCCCGGCCCCCCCCCCCGCCACATCTGAACCGACAGCCCCATCGACAAGATTTCCTCCTTTCGGAGAAACACCATGAAAGACTTGCTCAACCTCTTCAACCAGCAGCGTCAGACGCTGGACTTCGACGCGATCAAGATCGCGCTGGCCTCGCCGGACCTGATCCGTTCGTGGTCCTTCGGCGAAGTGAAGAAGCCGGAAACCATCAACTACCGTACCTTCAAGCCGGAACGTGACGGCCTGTTCTGCGCCGCCATCTTCGGACCGGTCAAGGACTACGAGTGCCTGTGCGGCAAGTACAAGCGCATGAAGCACCGCGGCGTGGTCTGCGAAAAGTGCGGCACCGAAGTCACCCTGGCCAAGGTGCGCCGCGAGCGCATGGGTCACATCGATCTGGCCTCGCCGGTCGCGCACATCTGGTTCCTCAAGTCGCTGCCGTCGCGCATCGGCCTGATGCTGGACATGACCCTGCGTGACATCGAGCGCGTGCTGTACTTCGAAGCCTACGTGGTGACCGAGCCGGGCCTGACCGCCCTGGAGCGCCGCCAGCTGCTGACCGAAGAACAGTACCTGCAGGCACGCCAGGAACACGGCGACGACTTCGATGCCGCCATGGGCGCCGAGGCCGTGTACGAACTGCTGCGCACGATCGACCTGCAGTCGGAAATGACCCGCCTGCGCGAAGAAATCGCCAGCACCGGTTCGGAAACCAAGCTCAAGCGACTGACCAAGCGCATCAAGCTGGTCGAGGCCTTCCTCGAGTCGGGCAACCGTCCGGAGTGGATGGTCATGACCGTGCTGCCGGTGCTGCCGCCGGACCTGCGTCCGCTGGTGCCGCTGGACGGTGGCCGCTTCGCGACCTCCGACCTGAACGATCTGTACCGCCGCGTCATCAACCGTAACAACCGCCTGCGCCGCCTGCTCGAGCTGAACGCGCCGGACATCATCGTGCGCAATGAAAAGCGCATGCTGCAGGAATCGGTCGATGCGCTGCTGGACAACGGCCGTCGCGGCCGTGCCATCACCGGCACCAACAAGCGCCCGCTGAAGTCGCTGGCCGACATGATCAAGGGCAAGCAGGGTCGCTTCCGTCAGAACCTGCTGGGCAAGCGCGTCGACTACTCGGGCCGTTCGGTCATCGTGGTCGGTCCGTACCTGCGCCTGCACCAGTGCGGCCTGCCGAAGAAGATGGCGCTTGAGCTGTTCAAGCCGTTCGTGTTCGCCAAGCTGCAGCGTCGTGGCCTGGCCACCACCATCAAGGCCGCCAAGAAGCTGGTCGAGCGCGAAGAAGCCGAAGTCTGGGACATCCTGGAAGAGGTCATCCGCGAACATCCGGTGATGCTGAACCGTGCGCCGACCCTGCACCGTCTGGGCATCCAGGCGTTCGAGCCGGTCCTGATCGAAGGCAAGGCCATCCAGCTGCACCCGCTGGTCTGCACCGCGTTCAACGCCGACTTCGACGGTGACCAGATGGCCGTCCACGTGCCGCTCTCGCTGGAAGCCCAGCTGGAAGCGCGTGCGCTGATGATGTCCACCAACAACATCCTGTCGCCGGCCAACGGCGAGCCGATCATCGTGCCGTCGCAGGACGTCGTGCTGGGTCTGTACTACATGACCCGCTCGCTGGTGAACAAGAAGGGCGAGGGCATGGCCTTCGCCAACATCGCCGAAGTCAAGCGCGCCTACGACAACCGCGTGGTGGAACTGCACGCACGCGTCAAGGTCCGCATCACCGAAGTGGTGACCGACGAGGAAGGCAACAAGCAGAACAAGACCTCGATCGTGGACACCACGATCGGTCGCGCCCTGCTGGCTGAAATCCTGCCGGAAGGCCTGCCGTTCGCGCTGGCCAACACCGAGCTGACCAAGAAGAACATCAGCCGCCTGATCAACTCCAGCTACCGTCAGCTGGGCTTGAAGGACACGGTCGTGTTCGCCGATAAGCTGATGTACACCGGCTTTGCCTACGCAACCCGCGCTGGCGTGTCGATCGGCATCGACGACATGCTGATCCCGGACGAGAAGCGCGGCATCCTCACCGAGGCCGAAGCTGAAGTGCTGGAAATCCAGGAGCAGTACCAGTCGGGCCTGGTCACCGCCGGCGAGCGCTACAACAAGGTGGTCGACATCTGGTCGCGCACCAACGAACGCATCGCCAAGGCGATGATGGACACCATCGGTACCGAGAAGGTGGTCAACGCCGAAGGCGAGACCATCGACCAGAAGTCGATGAACTCGCTGTACATCATGGCCGACTCCGGTGCCCGTGGTTCGCAGGCGCAGATCCGTCAGCTGGCCGGTATGCGCGGCCTGATGGCGCGTCCGGATGGCTCGATCATCGAAACGCCCATCAAGGCGAACTTCCGTGAAGGCCTGAACGTGCAGGAGTACTTCAACTCCACCCACGGTGCCCGTAAGGGTCTGGCCGATACCGCGCTGAAGACGGCGAACTCGGGTTACCTGACCCGTCGTCTGGTCGACGTGGCGCAGGACGTGGTCATCACCGAGGTGGATTGCGGTACCACCGAAGGCCTGACCATGACCCCGATCGTGGAAGGCGGCGACGTCGTGGAGCCGTTGAAGGACCGCGTGCTGGGTCGTGTCGTGGCCGAGGACGTGTTCCTGCCGGGCAACGACGAAGATCCGATCGTGACCCGCAACACGCTGCTCGACGAGCAGTGGGTGGCCAAGCTGGAAGATGCGTCGGTGCAGTCGGTCAAGGTCCGTTCGACCATCAGCTGCGCCTCGCCATTCGGCGTCTGCGCACACTGCTACGGTCGCGATCTGGCCCGTGGCCACATCGTCAACATCGGTGAAGCGGTCGGCGTCATCGCCGCACAGTCGATCGGTGAGCCGGGTACCCAGCTGACCATGCGTACGTTCCACATCGGTGGTGCGGCATCGCGAGCTGCGGCGGTGGACAACATCACCGTCAAGACCACCGGTTCGGTGAAGTTCAACAACCTGAAGTCGGTCGAGCACGCCAGCGGTTCGCTGGTGGCGGTCTCGCGTTCGGGCGAAATGTCGGTGCTCGATGCCCACGGCCGTGAGCGTGAGCGTTACAAGCTGCCGTACGGCGCGACCATCACGTCCAAGGACGGCGATGCGGTCAAGGCTGGCCAGACCGTGGCCAACTGGGACCCGCATAACCACCCGATCGTGTCGGAAGTGGCTGGTTTCATCCGCTTCATCGACTTCATCGACGGCGTCACCGTCATCGAGAAGACCGACGAACTGACCGGCCTGGCATCGCGTGAAATCACCGATCCGAAGCGTCGTGGTTCGCAGGCGAAGGACCTGCGCCCGATCGTGCGCATCGTGGACAAGAACGGCAACGATCTGACCATCCCGAACACGGATCTGCCGGCGCAGTACCTGCTGCCGCCGCGCTCGATCGTCAACCTGCAGGACGGCGCCGCCGTCGGCGTGGGTGACGTGGTCGCCAAGATCCCGCAGGAAGCGTCCAAGACCCGCGACATCACCGGTGGTCTGCCGCGCGTGGCCGATCTGTTCGAAGCACGCAAGCCGAAGGATCCGGCGATCCTGGCCGAGCGTTCGGGCATCATCAGCTTCGGCAAGGACACCAAGGGCAAGCAGCGCCTGATCATCAAGGACACCGATGGTTCGGAACACGAAGAGCTGATCCCGAAGTACCGTCAGGTGATCGTGTTCGAAGGCGAGCACGTGACCAAGGGCGAAACCATCGTGGACGGCGAGCCGAGCCCGCAGGACATCCTGCGTCTGCTGGGTGTCGAACCGCTGGCGGCCTACCTGGTCAAGGAAATCCAGGACGTGTATCGCCTGCAGGGCGTGAAGATCAACGACAAGCACATCGAGGTGATCACCCGCCAGATGCTGCGCAAGGTCGAGATCACCGATCAGGGCACCAGCAAGTTCCTGAATGGCGAGCAGGCCGAGCGCCAGCGCGTCATCGAGGAAAATGCCCGCCTGGCCACCCGCAACGAGCTGCCGGCCCGTTTCGATCCGGTCCTGCTGGGTATCACCAAGGCATCGCTGGCGACCGAATCGTTCATCTCGGCGGCGTCGTTCCAGGAAACCACCCGCGTGCTGACCGAAGCGGCCGTTCGCGGCACCTCGGACAACCTGCGCGGCCTGAAGGAAAACGTCATCGTCGGCCGTCTGATCCCGGCCGGTACCGGCCTGGCGTACCACGCCAACCGTCGTCGCAACGCCTCCGGGCTGACCGACTCGGAAATGCAGACCCTGTCCGGCAGCGCGCCGGCCGTGGCTGAGGTGGCCCCGGTGGCCGCCGTGGCGGTGGAATCGACCGAAGCTGAACAGGCTCCGGGCAGCGACGAGTAATACGCAGGCCCGGCTTCGGCCGGGCCCGCGGCAGGGCAGGGCGTCGACTCCGGTCGATGGCCCTCCCGGCAAATCAGCAGGCATCGGCCACTGGTCGTCTGCCTGCCGATGAGGTAGGATGCCCGCCGGTCTTTCAACGGACCGGCTTGACAACCTGAACGGGGGGCATGGAAAAGGCTCCCCTGTAACGGCCCGGGATCAGGGCTGGCTTGGCGCGTGCGCATTTGACTGCGTTTTCGCCGGGTTGCTACAATCGTCTGTCTCAGCAGGCCGGTCTTTCGCCTGCTCGCACATTTCCGCATTCATGGCCAGTCTTTTCATTGGCCTCTCTCAGAAGAACATACTGATGGCGACGATCAATCAGCTTGTCCGCAAGCCGCGGCAGGCAACCACTTATAAGAGTGCCTCCCCGGCTCTCGATAAGTGCCCCCAGCGCCGTGGTGTCTGCACGCGCGTGTACACCACCACTCCGAAGAAGCCGAACTCGGCGCTTCGCAAGGTTGCCAAGGTTCGCCTGACCAACCAGGAAGAAGTGATTAGCTACATCGGCGGCGAAGGCCACAACCTGCAGGAGCACTCCGTGGTCCTCATCCGTGGCGGTCGCGTCAAGGATCTGCCGGGTGTGCGTTACCACACCGTGCGTGGCTCGCTGGACGCCTCCGGCGTTGCCAAGCGTCGCCAGGGCCGTTCCAAGTACGGCGCCAAGCGTCCGAAGAGCTAAGGGAAAGTACACATGTCTCGTAAAGGTAATACGCCGCAGCGCTCTGTCCTGCCGGATCCGAAGCACGGAAGTGAAACCATCGCTCGTTTCATCAATATGGTGATGCTGAGCGGCAAGAAGTCGGTCGCTGAAAAGATCGTCTACGGTGCCATGGACGTGATCGGCGAAAAGAACCCGAATTCCGTCGAGCTGGTTCAGAAGGCTCTGGAAAACGTGGCTCCGTCGGTCGAAGTCAAGTCCCGCCGTGTCGGTGGTGCTACGTACCAGGTGCCGGTTGAAGTGCGTTCGTCGCGCAAGATGGCCCTGGCCATGCGTTGGCTGATCGACTCGGCTCGTAAGCGTGGTGAAAACACCATGCCGAAGAAGCTGGCTGCCGAACTGCTGGACGCCTCGGAAAATCGTGGTGGCGCCATCAAGAAGCGCGAAGAAACCCACCGCATGGCCGAAGCCAACAAGGCCTTCGCGCACTACCGCTGGTGAGTTTGACGGCCTTGCAAAACAGGCACGGCAGCACCATCTAGGTGCTGCCCCGCGGCACCTGGGGTGCCGCGCCAATCCGAAGGCCGCCGAAAGGCGGCGTTCGGCCATCCGAATTCCAAGAAATTGAGAGGCTCCCGTGGCCCGCACCACTCCCATCGAGCGTTACCGCAATTTCGGCATCATGGCCCACATCGATGCCGGCAAGACCACCACGTCCGAGCGCATCCTGTTCTACACCGGCAAGAGCCACAAGATCGGTGAAGTGCACGACGGCGCTGCCACCATGGACTGGATGGAGCAGGAGCAGGAGCGTGGCATCACGATCCAGTCCGCTGCCACCACCGCGTTCTGGAAGGGCATGGACAAGTCCCTGCCGGAGCATCGCTTCAACATCATCGACACCCCCGGACACGTCGACTTCACCATCGAAGTGGAGCGCTCGCTGCGCGTGCTCGACGGTGCGGTGTTCGTGCTGTGCGCCGTCGGTGGCGTGCAGCCGCAGTCGGAAACCGTGTGGCGTCAGGCCAACCGGTACAAGGTGCCGCGCATTGCCTTCGTCAACAAGATGGACCGCACCGGTGCCAACTTCACCAAGGTCGTTGGCCAGCTGAAGGCCAAGCTCGGCGCCACCGCCGTGCCGATGCAGCTGCCGATCGGCGCTGAAGACGGCTTCAAGGGTGTGGTCGATCTGATCAAGATGAAGGCCATCCATTGGGATGAAGCCTCGCAGGGCATGAAGTTCGAGTACCTGGAGATCCCGGCTGACATGCAGGCGGAGGCCGAAGAGGCCCGTACCTACATGATCGAAGCCGCGGCTGAAGCCAGCGAAGAGCTGATGGAAAAGTACCTGGGCGGCGAAGAGCTGACCGAGGCCGAAATCGTCGAAGCCCTGCGCGTGCGCACCCTGGCCACCGACATCGTGCCGATGTACTGCGGCTCGGCGTTCAAGAACAAGGGCGTGCAGGCCATGCTGGACGGCGTGGTGCAGCTGCTGCCGTCGCCGATCGACGTGCCGGACGTGACCGGTACCGACGTGGACGACGAAACCATTGCGCTGAGCCGCAAGTCCGATGACAAGGCGCCGTTCTCGGCGCTGGCCTTCAAGATCATCACCGATCCGTTCGTCGGCGCGCTGACCTTCTTCCGTGTCTACTCGGGCACCCTGAACGCCGGCGACCAGCTGCTGAACTCGGTCAAGGGCAAGAAGGAGCGCATCGGCCGCATCCTGCAGATGCATTCCAACGATCGCGAAGAGATCAAGGAAGTGCTGGCCGGTGACATCGCCGCTGCGGTGGGTCTGAAGGACACCACCACCGGTGACACCCTGTGCTCGCAGGACCACCCGATCATCCTGGAGCGCATGGTGTTCCCGGAGCCGGTCATCTCGATGGCCGTCGAACCGAAGACCAAGTCCGACCAGGAAAAGATGGGTCTGGCGCTGGGCCGTCTGGCCCAGGAAGATCCGTCGTTCCGCGTCAAGACCGACGAAGAATCCGGCCAGACCATCATCTCGGGCATGGGCGAGCTGCACCTGGACATCATCGTGGATCGCATGAAGCGCGAGTTCAACGTTGAAGCCAACGTCGGCAAGCCGCAGGTTGCGTACCGCGAAACCATCCAGATGGCCGACGTCAAGTCGGACTACAAGCACGCCAAGCAGTCCGGTGGTAAGGGTCAGTACGGTCACGTCGTGATCGAGCTGTCGCCGATCACCGCTGAAGACCGTGCCGACCCGAAGATCGGTCCGATGATCAAGGACGACTTCCTGTTCATCAACGACATCACCGGTGGCGTGATTCCGAAGGAATTCATTCCGTCGATCGAAAAGGGCCTGCGCGAAACCATCACCAGCGGTCCGCTGGCTGGCTTCCCGGTCGTTGACGTCAAGGTGAAGCTGGTGTTCGGCTCGTACCATGACGTCGACTCCTCGGAAATGGCGTTCAAGCTGGCCTCCTCGATGGCCTTCAAGCAGGGCTTCCAGAAGGCCAAGCCGGTCCTGCTGGAGCCGATCATGAAGGTCGAGATCGTGACCCCGGAGGATTACCAGGGTGACGTGATGGGCGACGTCAGCCGTCGTCGTGGCGTGCTGCAGGGTTCGAGCACCACCGGTGACGGTTCGGCCAGCATCATCAACGCGATGATCCCGCTGGGTGAAATGTTCGGTTACGCCACCTCGCTGCGTTCGCAGACCCAGGGTCGCGCAACGTTCACGATGGAGTTCGACCACTACGAGCCGGCGCCGAACAACATCGCCGAAACCGTGATCAAGAAGTCCTGAGCGTAAGCTCAGGACTCCACCTCATTCTTTTCTGATATCCAAGGTATACAACAATGGCAAAGGGTAAGTTCGAGCGCACCAAGCCGCACGTCAACGTCGGCACCATCGGTCACGTCGATCACGGCAAGACCACGCTGACCGCTGCACTGACCAAGATCGGTGCCGAGCGCTTCGGCGGCGAGTTCAAGGATTACTCCTCGATCGACGCCGCGCCGGAAGAAAAGGCACGTGGCATCACGATCTCGACCGCACACGTCGAATACGAATCCACCGAACGTCATTACGCCCACGTCGATTGCCCGGGCCATGCTGACTACGTCAAGAACATGATCACCGGTGCTGCCCAGATGGACGGCGCGATCCTGGTCTGTTCGGCTGCTGACGGCCCGATGCCGCAGACCCGTGAGCACATCCTGCTCTCGCGTCAGGTCGGCGTGCCGTACATCGTCGTCTTCCTGAACAAGGCAGACATGGTCGATGACGCCGAGCTGCTGGAACTGGTTGAAATGGAAGTCCGCGAGCTGCTGAGCAAGTACGACTTCCCGGGCGATGACACCCCGATCATCTCGGGTTCGGCCCGCCTGGCGCTGGAAGGCGACCAGAGCGAAATCGGCGTGCCGGCCGTGATCAAGCTGGTCGAAGCTCTCGACAGCTGGATCCCGACCCCGGAACGCGACATCGACAAGCCCTTCCTGATGCCGGTCGAAGACGTGTTCTCGATCTCGGGCCGCGGCACCGTCGTGACTGGTCGTATCGAGCGCGGCGTGATCAAGGTCGGCGAAGAAATCGAAATCGTCGGTATCCGTCCGGTCCAGAAGACCACCGTCACCGGCGTGGAAATGTTCCGCAAGCTGCTC
>NZ_JBDJMT010000042.1:0-9812 GCF_039674045.1 Stenotrophomonas sp. TWI602 | reverse complement strand
GCCCCCCGGGGGGGCGGGCGGGGGGGGGGGCGGTAGGCTTGGGTGCGCGCCCCGCCCCCGCCACTACCGTGTGCGCACCGACCAACGGTCGGTGCCTACCCTGTGCGCGCCGACCAACGGTCGGTGCCTCCCGGGCGGCATCGCCTACCCGGCGCGCTGGATGATGCCTTCGGCGATCACCGCCACCTGGCGCAGCACGTCGTTACGGCCGGCATCATCCACCGTCGCGCCCTGCAGGTAGCTGGTCAGCACCCACGGTGCACCGCCGGCGAGCGGCCACAGAATGGCGATGTCATTGGTGGTGTCCTCGCCATTGCTGCCGGTCTTGTCACCCACCCGCCACGCCTTGGACAACCCGGCGCGCAATCGCGCGTCGCCGGTTTCGTTGTCGATCAACCAATCCGCCAGCTGCTGTTTCGAGGCGGACGTGAGTACGTCACCAAGCACGAAGCGCTGCAGGCTGGCCGCCATCGCAGCCGGGCTGGTGGTGTCGCGCGGGTCGCCGGGGGCGAAGCGGTTCATCTCCGGCTCGAGCCGGTCATTACGGGTCACCGCATCACCGTTGGCCCGCAGGAAGGCGGTCACGCCGGCCGGCCCGCCCACCTTGCCCAGCAGCAGGTTCGCAGCGGGGTTGTCGCTGGTGATCATTGTCGCCCGGCACAGGTCGCGCACGGTGACATCCTTGCCTAGGTGCCGCGTGGTCACCGGCGCATGCGAGAGCATGTCCGGCTGGCGCACGGGCACGCGCTGGTCCAGCGAGAGCCTGCCCTGGTCGGCCAGGTGCAGCACCGCAGCGGACAACACGAACTTGAAGGTGCTGCACATCGGGAAACGTTCGTCCTGGCGGTTGCCGGTACGCCAGCCGGTGCCGGTATTGAGCAGGGTCACGCCGAGGCGCCCGCCGCTTGCTGTTTCCAACGCTGCGAAGTCTTTCGCCGCGACGGCCGGTTGCGGCGAGGGCAGCGGCGTCTTGGCGAAGGCGGTGGCGGTGGCGGTGGCGGTGGCGGTGGCGGCCAATGCAGACGCGGCGGCCGCGCCGGTCCATTGCAGGAACTGTCGTCGAGCGATCATGGGGTTCTCCTTGGCGAAGGCCTGAGTATTGGCAGGTTGCCGCGCCTCCACCAGCGAGGATTTTCAGCGGAAGTCATTACTTGACCTCATACCTTCTGATCCCCCTGCCGGGAATGAACGCGGAAAACAGCGTCATCTCTGCACGTCGCTCGCCGCAGCAGCCCCTCAGTGCGAAGATGCATCATCCCTGCTCACGGCTCGCCCATGCTCCGCCCCCAGCTGCCGCTCAATGCCCTGCGCGCCTTCGAGGCCGCTGCACGGCACCAGAATTTCACCCGCGCCGCCCTGGAGCTGTGCGTCAGCCAGGCCGCGTTGAGCCATCAGATCCGCGCACTGGAGGACCGGCTCGGCGTGTCGCTTTTCACCCGGTTGCCGCGCGGGGTCGCCCTGACCGATGAAGGCGCCCGCCTGTATCCGGTGCTCAACGAGGCCTTCGACCGCATCGCGGTCAGCCTGGACCGGTTCGTCGGCGGGCATTTCCGCGAGGTGTTGAGCGTGGGCGTGGTCGGCACGTTCGCCACCGGTTGGCTGCTGCCGCGCCTGGGGGATTTCAACGCGCGCCATCCGGATATCGAGCTGCGCCTGCAGACCCACAACAACCGCATCGATCTGGCCGGTGAAGGGCTGGACCTGGCGATCCGGTTCGGTGATGGCGACTGGCAGGGGCAGGTCAGCGATGCCGTACTGGATGCCCCGTTTGCGCCGCTGTGTGCACCTGCGTTGGCACGTACGCTGCGGCAGCCGCGCGATCTGGCCAACGTGGCCTTGTTGCGCTCCTACCGCAGCGACGAGTGGCCACGCTGGCTGCAGGCCGCTGGCGCGCCGGAACTGGACGCGCGTGGGCCGGTGTTTGATTCGTCCCTGACGCTGGCCAGTGCCGCCGCCGCAGGTGCGGGCGTGGCGCTGTTGCCGTTGAAGATGTTCGAGCAGGATCTTGCCCAAGGGCGCTTGATCCAACCCTTCGCGCAGACCCTGGATCTGGGCAGGTATTGGTTGACGCGGCTGCGCTCGCGCGCCGAGAGCGACGCGGCGCGGCGGTTCCGGGAATGGCTGGAGGCGCAGGACGATGTGCCGACCAACGGTCGGCACCTACCGGTTGCCTGAGGGTGCCAGGGAGATGCCGACCGGTGGTCGGCATGCCGTTTACGCGTCCAGCAATTCCATCCACGTCTGCTCGGCCTTGCTGAGCAGGGTCGCGGTGGCTTCACGATCGCGACCGAGGACTGCCATGCGGGTCGCATCGGCGTAGTTGGCCGGGTTGGCCAGCTCGCGGTCCAGGTCGGCCAGCAGCGCCTCCAGTTCGCCCACCTTGGCTTCGGCAGCAGCCAGTTTGTGGGGATTGACCGGCTTCTTCGGCGGCAGCGGCGGCGTCGGCGGCACCGGCTCCGGGGCCGCCGCGGCCATCTTCTGCTTGGTGCCCTGCGCGGCCGGACGCGAACGCAGCCACGCCGCGTAGGCATCCAGATCGCCGTCGAACGGTTCGACCACGCCATCGGCCACACGCCAGAACGTGTCGCAGACCAGACCGATCAGATGGCGGTCATGCGAGACCATCACGATCGCGCCCTCGAAGTCGGCCAGTGCTTCGGCCAGCGCTTCGCGCATTTCCAGATCCAAGTGGTTGGTCGGTTCGTCGAGCAGCAGTACGTTCGGCTGCTGGTAGGCGATCAGTGCCAGGGCCAGGCGCGCACGTTCGCCACCGGAGAAGCCGTCCACCGGTTCAAACGCGCGGTCACCGGCGAAGTTCCACTTGCCGAGGAAATCACGGAAGGACTGGTTCGGTGCATCCGGGGCCAGGTCGCGGAAGTGCTCCATCGGCGACTGCCCTTCATGCAGCGACTCCACCGTGTGCTGGGCGAAGTACCCGATGCGCAGGTCCGGATGCGCGGCGCGCTCGCCGCTGATCGGGTCCAGTTCGCCCACCAGGGTCTTCACCAGGGTGGTCTTACCGGCACCGTTCGGGCCGAGCAGACCGATGCGCTGGCCAGCCTCCAGGCCAAAGCCCACGTTGTGCAGGATCACCGAATCGGCGCCGTAACCGGCCTCGACATGGTTCAGCCGGATCAGCGAGAACGGCAGTTTGGCCGGCGGCGCGAACTCGATGCGGAACTCGCGCTCGGCACGCACCGCTTCGGTACCGGCCAGCTTGGCCAGGCGCTTCATGCGGCTCTGTGCCTGCGCGGCCTTGCTGGCCTGCGCCTTGAAGCGATCGATGAAGCTCTGCAGATGCGCGCGCTCGGCCTGTTCCTTGTCGTGGGCGAGCTGCTGCTGGCGCAACTGTTCGGCGCGCTGGCGCTCGAAATCGGTATAGCCGCCGACGTACAGCTTGGCGCCGCCACCGTGCAGATGCAGGGTGTGGGTGGCCACGTTGTCCAGGAACTCGCGGTCATGCGAGATCAGCAGCAGGGTGCCCGGGTACTTGAGCAGCCACTGTTCCAGCCAGAACACGGCGTCCAGATCCAAGTGGTTGGTCGGTTCATCGAGCAGCAGCAGGTCGCTGGGCATCATCAGCGCGCGCGCCAGGTTCAGGCGCACGCGCCAGCCGCCGGAGAACGAGGAGACCGCGCGCGAGTGGGTTTCGGCCGGGAAGCCCAGGCCGTGCAGCAGCTTGCCGGCGCGCGCCTCGGCGTCATAGGCACCGATCTCGGCCATGCGCTGGTGGGCGGTGGCCACCGCTTCCCAGTCTTCACGCGCCGCGGCTTCCGCCTCTTCACGCATGACGGCGGCCACCTCGGTGTCGCCCTCCAGCACGAACTGCAGCGCCGGATCCGGCAGCGACGGGGTTTCCTGGGCTACGCTGGCGATGCGGATCTTGCCGGGCAGATCGACGTCGCCCTTGTCCGCCTCCAGCTCGCCCTTCACGGCGGCGAACAGGCTGGACTTGCCGGCGCCATTGCGGCCGACCACGCCGACGCGGTACCCCGCATGCAGGGTCAGGTCGACGTTGGACAACAGCAGCCGCTCGCCACGGCGCAAGGCGAAGTTACGAAGGGAAATCATCTTGGGGGTCCATATAACGGAATGGAATGTGCTCGTGAGCACCTTTCCTGCGACGTAATTCTAGCGTTAACGAATACTTGACGGGCCCCGGGATGCGCGGCAGGCCTCGTTTCTCTCTCCCACGACCCTGCCCGCGCTTCCCCGGGACCCCCCTGTCAAATCCCCGGCCTCACGTAAATGGTTGCTTCTGCAACGTTTTTTACGAACGTGACTTACATTTGACAAGCGATGAATATCCCGTTAATCCGTCTATTGCGCACCGCAACACCGCCTTCGCAGACCCGATCCTCGATGCCGTGATGTCGCTTTGGTGCAGCACCGCCACTACCGGAGCCACATCCTGATGAACCGCAAGACCAGTACGCTCGCCGCCGCCGTAGCTGTCGCGCTCGGTATGTCCAGCTTCGCCGCCACCGCCCAGGACGTGCCTGCCCGGACGGCCGCCAACACCCTGGACACCATCATCGTCACCGGCACCCGCGTGGCCGACCGCACCGTGGCCGAGTCGCAATCGCCGATCGACATCATCACCCCCGAGGCGCTGCAGTCCACCGGCACCACCGAGCTGGCCACCGCGCTGGCCCGCGCCCTGCCCTCGCTGAATTTCCCGCGCCCGGCGCTGACCGATGGCACCAGCGGCATCCGCCCGGCGCAGCTGCGTGGCCTTTCCCCGGACCAGGTGCTGGTGCTGGTCAACGGCAAGCGCCGCCACACCTCCGCGCAGATCAACGTCAACGGCAGCATCGGCCGTGGCTCCTCGGCAGTGGACATCAACGCGATTCCGATCGCCTCGATCGAGCGCGTGGAAGTGCTGCGCGACGGCGCCTCCGCGCAGTACGGCTCGGATGCCATCGCCGGCGTGATCAACATCGTGCTCAAGGGCTCGTCCTCCGGCGGCAGCCTGGCGCTGGATGCCGGCCAGTACTCGGCCGGTGACGGCAACAAGTACCAGCTCTCCGGCGATACCGGGATCGGCTTCGCCGACGGCCGCGGCAGCGTGCATGTGGCCGGCCAGATCGTCCAGCAGGACGAGAGCAACCGTGCCGGCCCGTACCAGGGCACCGTGCCGAACACGAGCAACTTCCCCAACATCGGCCAGACCACCTTCGTGGTCGGTGACCCGCGCGTGGATGCGACCGCCGCGTCGGCCAACGCCAGCTTCCAGTTCAGTGACCACGTCTCGGCCTATGCCACGGCGATGGCCAGCAACCGCGACATCACCTCATTCGCGTTCTACCGCTCGCGCAACAACCTCAACCAGGGCGCGCTGCTGGCGCAGACCTACCCGGACGGGTTCGTGCCTGAGATCAATCAGTATTCCAAGGACCGTTCGCTGGTCGCCGGTGTGAAGGGCGGCTCGGACAGCGGCTGGAACTGGGATGTCAGCTACAACTACGGCGCCAACAAGATCGATTTCCACACCCGCAACAGCATCAACTACGCGCTCGGCGTGAACAGCCCGCGCTCGTTCTACGACGGCGCGCTGGAGTACACCCAGAACATCGTCAATGCCGATGTGACCAAGACCCTGGACTGGGGCCTGGCCTACCCGGTCACGCTGTCCTTCGGCGGTGAGTACCGCAAGGAAAAGTGGGAGCAGTCAGCCGGTGAACTGAACGCCTACACCGGCAGCGGTGCACAGGGCTTCGGCGGCTTCACCCCGCTCAACGCGGTGGATGCCGACCGTGACAACTACGCCGTCTACGCTGGCCTGGAAGCCGACCTCACCGACAAGTTCTCCGCCGGCGTGACCGGCCGCTACGAGGATTACTCGGACTTCGGCGACAAGTTCTCCGGCAAGCTCTCCGCGCGCTATGCCTTCACCGACAAGGTCGCCCTGCGCGCCACCGCCTCCAGCGGCTTCCGCGCGCCCTCGCTGGCCCAGCAGAGCTACCAGGCGGTGACCAGCACGATCATCAACGGCGTGTTCGTCGAACGCGGCACCTTCCCGACCACCAGCCCGGCCGCACAGGCCCTGGGCGCCAGCCAGCTGAAGGCCGAAAGCTCGACCTCCTACAGCCTGGGCCTGGTGCTGCAGCCGGTGGATCGCCTGTACCTGACCGTGGATGCGTACCAGATCGACATCGACGACCGCATCGTCCTGTCGACCAACATCACCACCAATGACGCCGCCAACGCGCTGCTGGCCAACCTGGGCCTGCCGGGCGTCACCGCGTTCTCCTACTTCACCAACGGCGTGGACACCCGCACCCGCGGCGTGGATGCGGTCTCCAGTTACACGATTCCGTTCGCCGCCAGCTCGCTGGAGCTGACCGCGGCCTACAGCTACAACGAGACCGAGGTGAAGAAGTTCATCGCCTCGCCGCCGGTGTTCGGCACGCTGGGCATCACCCAGTCGCTGATCGGCCGCGATGAGATCGGCCGCATCGAAGACAGCTACCCGCGCGACAAGACCATCCTCAGCGGCACCTGGCGCTCGGACCGGTGGGACCTGAACCTGGCCGCCACCCGCTACGGCTCGTTCACCGTGCGCAACTCGGCCACCGCCCTGCGCGACCAGACCTACGACGCCTCGTGGGTGCTCGATGCCTCGGCCAGCTACAAGCCGAGCGAGAACTGGACCCTGACCCTGGGCGCGGACAACATCCTGGACGAATACCCGGACCGCACCGTGGACCTGCAGAACTCCACCTGGGGCATGCTGCCGTACAGCAACTACTCGCCGTACGGGTTCAACGGTGCGTACGTCTATGGCCGCGTGACCTACAAGTGGTAACCCAAGGTAGTGCCGGCCGCTGGCCGGCAACCGCCTGATAAACCCCATGCCCCGGTTCGCCGGGGCATGGGCGTTTTGGCCGCAGGAAACCGCGATTCCGCGCATTCACCGTTCAACGCACGGGCTGTCCCGGACAGCACATGACCTGACCACGGGGACATAGCAGCATTGCGGCCATCGATGTTTGCCCGGACCGGCCGCATCGGTGAAAATCGGGGTACCCCCCCTCTTTGCGAGCCCCGATGCACCATGACACCGACCTGATCAACATCGTTGCCGTTGGCCTTGGGCTCGCCTTCATTTTCGGCGCGCTGGCCAACAAGCTGCGTTTGTCTCCCCTGGTCGGTTATCTGATTGCAGGCATCTGCGTAGGTCCGTTCACCCCCGGCTTCGTCGCCGACCAGGCACTGGCCAACCAGCTGGCCGAGATCGGGGTGATGCTGCTGATGTTCGGCGTCGGCCTGCATTTCTCGCTCAAAGACCTGATGGAGGTCAAAGCGATCGCCATCCCGGGTGCGATCGGCCAGATCCTGGTCGCCACCCTGCTCGGCTGGGGCCTGGCGGCGTTGATGGGCTGGCCGGTGATCTATGGCGTGGTGTTCGGTTTCTCGCTGGCCACCGCCAGTACCGTGGTGCTGCTGCGCGCGATGGAAGAACGGCGCCTGCTGGAAACCACGCGCGGCAAGATCGCCATCGGCTGGCTGATCGTGGAAGACCTGGCCTGCGTCCTGGCGCTGGTGATGATGCCGGTCCTGGCCGGCGTGTTCGGGCCCGATGCGGCCAATGAAACCCATACCGTCGGCAGCGTGCTGGCCAGCATCGGCTGGACCTTCGTGCAGCTGGGCCTGTTCGTGGCGGTGATGCTGGTGGTCGGGCGCCGGGTGATTCCGTGGATCCTGGAGCGCATCGCCGGCACCGGTTCGCGCGAGCTGTTCACCCTGGCCGTGCTGGCCATCGCACTGGGCGTGGCGTTCGGCTCGGCGATGCTGTTCGGCGTGTCGTTCGCACTCGGCGCGTTCTTCGCCGGCATGCTGCTCAACGAATCCGAACTGAGCCACAAGGCGGCCAATGATTCGCTGCCGCTGCGCGATGCGTTCGCGGTGCTGTTCTTCGTCTCGGTCGGCATGCTGTTCAACCCGGCCATCCTGATCGAGCATCCGTGGCAGGTCCTGGCCACGGCGGCGATCATCATGTTCGGCAAATCGGCTGCTGCGTTCGTGATCGTGCGCGCGTTCGGCCATCCGACCGGTACCGCGCTGACGATTTCCGCCAGCCTGGCGCAGATCGGCGAATTCGCCTTCATCATCGCCGGGCTCGGCGTGACCCTGGGGATCCTGCCGCCCACCGGTCAGGCGCTGGTGCTGGCCGGTGCGCTGATCTCGATCATGCTCAACCCGCTGGTGTTCGGCCTGCTCGACCGCTGGCTGCTGAAGCATCAGGAAACCGCCCCCACCACGGTGGAGACGGAATTGCCGCCGGGCCCATCGCTGGACCTGCATGACCATGCCATCGTGATCGGCTACGGCCGCGTCGGCAGCGCGCTGGCGCAGGTGCTGCGCGACCGGGGGGTGCCGGTGATGATCATCGACGACAACAAGGAACACGTCGCCGAAGCGCACGCGGCCGGCTTGCCCGGTATCCGCGGCAGTGCCGCCTCCGACCGCGTACTGGCCGAAGCCCATCCCGAGCGCGCCAAGATCGCCGTGCTGGCGATCCCGCAGCCGCTGGAAGCCGGTGAAACGCTGGCCAAGCTGCGCGCGCTCAACCCCGGCCTGACCCTGCTGGCGCGTGCACACAGCGATGCCGAGGTGAAGCACCTGCTCGCCCACGGTGCCGATGGCACGGTGATGGCCGAGCGCGAACTGGCCTACTCGCTGGCCGAGATGGTGATGTCCACCCCGCCGTACCGCACGATGGGCCAGCAGCACAGCATCCCGGTGGTCTGAGGGCCGCTACGCGACCGGCACGCAGATATCCGCGCGGAGGATGTCCTCGGGCACTTCTTCCGGATCATCCAGGTAGTGGTAGTACAGCTCCGCCTCGCGCAGGGCGTGGCCACTGTCGGGCAGCCAGTCGCGTAGCAGGGCGTCAGTGGCCGCTTCCAGGCCCGCGTAGCTGCCCACATGGCGCAGCACGGCATGCGTGCCGCCACCCAGCGTCAGCGCACGCAGCGGGGCCGGTAGCGCCTGCGGCGGGCGCCCGAAGCCCATGGCGCAATCGAACACGCATTCCTGCGCCGGCGCGTCGCGGTGGTCCGTCCGTGCGATGCCGATCAACTGCTGCAGCTGTTCGGCCCAGCCCTGCTCGGCGGCCCAGGTGAAGATCGCGCCGAAGGCCTGATCCAGATCATCGAAGGCCCCTTCCCTGCGCAGCGCCACCACATCGAAGGGTTCCAGCGTGGTCACCGTGACCTGCAACGGCACCGTCCCGTCCGCGTGATCGCCCGCCGGCAGCGACAGCCGCTGCTGCCAGTGGCTGCGCAGCCCGGCATCCTCACGCAACGTGCTCGGCGTGGCATCCAGCGCCTGGCGACAGGCACGGGCCAGCGCCTGCGGGCTTTCATAGCCGACGTTCAAGGCGACCTCGGTCACCCGGCTCTCGGCCTGGCCGAGCAGCGTCAGCGCCTGCAGCAAGCGCAGGCGCGCCACGGTACGCCCGGGCGTTTCACCGGTCAGTGCACGGTACAGGCGATGGAAGTGGAACGGCGACTGGTGCGCGATCACGGCCAGTGCCTCCAGATCGGGCAAGGGATCGCCAGCGCGCAGGCACGCCTGCAGATGGGCGATGACACGATCGATACCGTGGCGCTGGCGGACCTGGGCAATGCGGTGCATGGCGGGCTCCCTCTCGAGGTGACGCTCAGCGTGCGCCGTGCGGCGCCCCTGCGCGTGGCCGATCTTGCGCAGTTGGGGGATCGTCAGCCGATCCTAACCCTGCCGGTAGAGCCACGCCATGCGTGGCTGCGTCTTCTTCCGGCGCCGCGCAGCCACGCATGGCGTGGCTC
>NZ_JBDJMT010000041.1:0-13578 GCF_039674045.1 Stenotrophomonas sp. TWI602 | reverse complement strand
CTAGCTTCAGGTGCTAGCGGGGGCAACTTCGTGGAGGTTCGAGTCCTCTCCTGGGCACCATGACTCAGAAAATGATCAAACCCGCGCAAGCGGGTTTTTTCGTTTCTACCGTCCGGTAACAAAAAAAACCCCGCCTTTCAGCGGGGTTTTTCGTTTCAACGTATCACGTACTCAGTGCCCACCGGCCGAGGCAGCGCCCGCCCCTGCACCGAACGGCGGCTTGGCCAGCCACAGGAAGGCGATGATGGCCAGGAAGATCCAGCCCAGCAGGAAGAAGATGTCGTTGAAACCCATCTGCGAGGCCTGGTGGTTGATCATGTTGTTGAGCGCCGCCGCGCCATGCTGCAGGTCGCCCTGCCCCATCGCGGTCACCTGGTCCTGCATGCCCGGGGTGTAACCGGAGATGTGCTCGGTCAGATGCGCATGGTGCTCCTGGGTACGGCGTGCCCACAGCCACGTGGTCAGCGAGGCGGCGAAGCTGCCGCCCAGCGTGCGCAGGAAGGTTGCCAGGCCGGAACCGGCGGCGATCTCGCGACCGTCCAGATCCGACAGCAGGATCTGCAGCACCGGCATGAAGAACAACGCCACGCCGATACCCATGATCAGCTGGATGCCGGCCACGTGGCCGAAGTCCACCTGCAGGTTGAAGCCCGAGCGCAGGAAGCTGGTGAAGGACAGGAAGATGAAGGCGATCGTAGCCAGCATGCGCATGTCGAACCGCGAGGCGTACTTGCCCACGAACGGCGTCATGATCACCGGCAACACGCCGATCGGCGCGGTTGCCAGGCCGGCCCAGATCGCGGTGTAGCCCATGTCACGCTGCAGCCATTGCGGAATCAGCAGCGCCACGCTGAAGAAGGCCGCGTAGGCCACCACCATCGCCAGCGTCCCGGCGCGGAAGTTGCGGTGCCGGAACAGGCGCAGATCGACGATGGGATCCTTGTCGGTCAGTTCCCAGATCAGGAACACCGCCAGCGCCACCACCGACACACAGGCCAGCACGACGATCTTGGTCGAACTGAACCAGTCTTCGTCGTTGCCCAGATCGAGCACCAGCTGCAGCGCGCCCACGCCGATCACCAGGGTGATCAGGCCGACGTAATCCATCTTCGGCTTTTCGACGTGTTCGGGGCGCCCCTTGAGCTGGTTGCCCACCACCAGCGCCGCGAAGATGCCGAGTGGCACGTTGATCAGGAAGATCCATTCCCAACTGTAGTTGTCGGTGATCCAGCCACCGAGGATCGGGCCGGCGATCGGCGCGACCACGGTGATCATGGCCAGCAACGCCAGCGCCTGCCCGCGCTTCTCGCGCGGATAGAGCGAGACCAGCAGGCTCTGCGTGATGGGGTACATCGGGCCGGCGACGAAGCCCTGGATGGCACGTGAAACGACCAGCATGCCCATGCTCTGGGCCAGGCCGCACAGCAGCGAAGCCAGGGTAAAGGCCAGCGTGGCCCACACGAACAGCTTGGTCTCGCCGAAGCGCCGGCTGAGGTAGCCGGTCAGCGGCAGCGCGATGGCGGTGCTGACCGCGAACGAGGTGATGACCCAGGTGGCCTGCTGTGAACTGGCGCCGAGATTGCCGGCGATGGTCGGCAACGAGACGTTGGCGATGGTGGTGTCCAGGACCTGCATGAACGAGGCCATCGCCAGGCCTGCGGTGCACAGGGCGACGTTGGCCGGCCGGAAGGCCGTGCCGGGGGCCGCGGGGGCGCCCGGTGCGGCGGGAGCTTGTGCGGACATGGTGGCCTCAGCTCGCCTTGCCCTGCTGCGGCAGGTTGCGCTGGATGATCTGGTGGATCACATCGTCAGCGCTGTGCAGCTGCTTGGCGTAGACGTCGGTATCGAACACCTGGCCCTTGGCGATGTCGGTCGGCAGCACGGTGCCCTTCTGGTCACGCAGGCTCACTTCGGCCTTGATCGACAGACCGATGCGCAGCGGATGCTCGGCCAGCTGCTTGGCATCGATGGCGATGCGCACCGGCACGCGCTGCACGATCTTGATCCAGTTGCCGCTGGCGTTCTGCGCCGGCAGCAGCGAGAACGCCGAACCGGTGCCCAGGCCGAGGCTGTCGATGCGGCCCTTGTAGGTCACATCGCCGCCGTACAGGTCCGAACGCAGCTCCACTTCCTGGCCCAGGCGCATGTGGCGCAGCTGGGTTTCCTTGAAGTTGGCTTCCACCCACATCTGCTCGGTCGGCACCACGGCCATCAGGGCATTGCCCGGCTGCACGCGCTGGCCGACCTGCACCGAACGACGCGCCACGTAACCGGTGACCGGCGCGACGATGCCGGCGCGGGCATTGTTGAGGTAGGCCTGGCGCAGCTGCGCGGCAGCAGCCTGCACGTCGGGCTGGGTGGCGATCACGGTGTCATCGACCAGCGCGTTGCTCTGCTCGAAGGTCTCGCGCGAACCGGCCACAGCGGCTTCGGCAGCCGCCAGCTCGGTGCGGGCGTGCGCCAGTTCTTCGTTGGAGATCGCGCCGCTGCTGGCCAGGTCCTTACGACGGTTGAAGTCCTCGCGCACGCGCTTGAGGGTGACCTGGCGCGCGTTCAATTCAGCCTGGGCCCCTTCCACGCTGCGGTACAGACCGCGCACCTGGCGAACTGTCTTGGCGAGGTTGGCTTCGGCCTGCTGCAGGGCCACTTCGGTGTCGGCCGGGTCCAGCTGGACCAGCAGCTGGCCGCGCTCGACGCGCATGCCGTCATCGGCGTTGATCCCGACCACGGTGCCGCTGATCAGCGGGGTGATCTGGACCTGGTTGCCCTGCACGTAGGCATCGTCGGTTTCTTCGAACCAGCGGCCGAACATGAAGTACCACAGGGCCAGCGCGGCCAGCAGCAGCACCACGATGACCAGCAGGCCGCGCAGCAGCTTGCCACGACGGGAGGGAGCTGCCTTCTCGGCAGCGGGAGCGGAGGTCTGACTCATGGGGATGACTCTCAGGAATGCGAGGATTCGGGGGTGGCGGCGACCGTGGCGGCATCGCTGGTCGGGGTGAAGCCACCGCCCAACGCCTGGCTCAGGCGGACCGAAACAAGGATCTGACGCGACTGCAGTTCGGCCAGCCGCTGCTGGGAGACCAGCAACTGCTCTTCGACGCTGAGCACATCCAGGTAGCTGCCGATGCCGGCGCGGTAGCGCTGTTCGGCCAGATCATGGGCGGCACGTGCGGTGCTGACGGCCTGGGCCTGGGCACTGGCCTGGTCGGCCAGTGAGCGCACCGCATTGACCTGGTCGGCAACATCGCGCAGCGCGTTGAGCACGGACTGGTTGTAGTCAGCCACGGCCAGGTCGTATTGCGCGTCGGTCTTGCCCAGGTTGGCGCGCAGGCGGCCACCGTCGAAGATCGGCAGGCTCAGTGCCGGGCCGAGGAAGGCGAACGTCGAGCCACTCTTGAGCAGCTGGTCCACTTCACTGGAGACCACGCCACCCAGGGCGGTCAGGTTGAGGCTGGGATAGAACGCGGCCTTGGCCGCGTGGATCTCGCGGTTGGCTGCTTCCACGCGCCAGCGCGCGGCGACGATGTCCGGGCGACGGCCGAGCAGTTCGCTCGGCAGCACGCCGGGCAGCTGCAGGGCCAGCGGGTTCAACACCTGCGGGCGCACGATCTGCAGGCCCCGGTCGGGGCCCTGCCCGACCAGCGCGGCGAGCGCGGTGCGGGCTTCGTCGATCTGCTGCTGCGCGGCCTGCTGTTGCTGCTGCGCGGCCGGAATACGGGCTTCGGCCTGGCGGGTCTGCAGGTCACTGTCGATGCCAGCGGCGCGCCGCTGACGGGTCAGGTCCAGGGTCTTCTGCGAGCGCGCCAGTTCTTCGCTGGCCACGTCATGCAGCGTCCATGCGTAACCGAGCTGTGCATACGCCTCGGCGATGGCGGCCGAGAGATTCAGGCGTGCGGCCTGGGCGTCCACTTCGGCGGCATGACCGCTGTCCACGGCCGCTTCCCAGGCGGCGCGCTTGCCACCCCACAGGTCGATGCCGTAGCTGAAGCTCAGGTAGGCCTGGCCGCTGCCGGCATAGCTGCCACCGAGCTCGTCGCCGACCATCGATTCGGGCAGGCGTACGCCGGTGTAGCCACCGGAGGCGGACACGCTGGGCAGGCGGTCGGCGCGGGCGGTGCCGATCTGGGCACGCGCCTGGCGCAGGCGTGCATCGGCCGCGTCCAGCCCCGGATTGCGCTGCAGGCCTTCGGCGATCAGCGCGTCCAGCTGCGGATCGCCCAGCGCGCGCCACCAGTCCGTGGCTGGCCAGCCGGGCTGGCTCAGGCCGTTGCCGGCCAGGGTGCGCTGGGTCTGCAGGCTGTCGGCATCCAGCAGACGGCCCTGCGGCTCCAGGCCGCGGCTGCTGGCACACGCGGCCAGCGCAAGCGCCAGCGCGGAGACCAGCACCGGCCGCAGTGGGCGCAGTGAATAAGAACGTTCAAACATGGAAGTCATGGCGTTACCAGTGAGTCGCGTACACGGGTCATGAGGGAAAGCAGCTGCGCGCGTTCGTCCGGAGACAGATCACGCATGGCGTCGTCGATGGTCTGGTCGCCCCGCTGTTTGAGGCGGGCCCACAACTGGCGGCCCGGCTCGGTCAGCACGATCTGCAGCGCCCGCCGGTCCTGGGCATGCGGCTCGCGCCGCACGCAGTCCAAGGCTTCCAGCTTGTCCAGCAGGCGGGTGACCGCGCTGGGCACCTGGTCCAGGGCCTGGGCCAACTCGTTGGCGGTGCACGGGGCACGCGCCGCGAGTACCTTCAGACCGAGATAGTGGGTGAAGCCAATACCGAGGTTTTCCTCGGCCATCGACGTGTCTAGCTGACGGACCAGGCCATCGCGCACTTGGCGCAGCAGGAGTCCGAAGCTGGGGGGATGGGCATCAGGGCAGATCATGGGTGAGCATTCTCTTCCAAAAAATATATTTCTCAATAGAAATATTCAATCTGGAACCAAATGCTGTGTTGCAACAATCAGGGCAATGGGGAGGTCGATACCTTAATGGCGCCCGCCACTGGCCGGGTATTACAATTTGGACAATGGATAACACTTTCAGGCCACCGCTGGAGACCGACGCCACCCAGATGATCCGCAACCAGGTCCTGGACTGGTTCGAACGGGACGACGGGCTGGGCGTGCTCGGCTTCCGTATCGAGAGCCCCAAGGGGCTGGAACGCGAGATCGACTGGCACCAGCACCGGCGCGCCCAGCTGATCTGCGTGGAGGCCGGGCTGCTCACCACCCGCACCCGCCACGGCACCTGGTCGCTGCCACCGGGCTGTGCCGGCTGGATGCCGCCGGGCGAGCCGCATACGGTGGATATCTGCGGGCCGCTGCGTGGCTGGGGCGTGATCGTGAGCGCACCGATGGCCTGTGACCTGCCCGACGAACCCTGCGTGCTGGCCATTTCCGATCTCCTGCAGGCGCTTTCGCTGCGCGTCACCGCATGGGTGCCCGCGGCCGAGCCGAGCCTGCGCCAGCAGCACATGATCGAGGTCCTGTTGGACGAGATCCGCAATGCGCCGCGCCAGCGCATGCACCTGCCGATGCCGCAGGACCGGCGCCTGCTGCGGATCGCCTCGCAGCTGATCGCCGACCCGGCCGACGGCCGCAGCCTGGAGCAATGGGCCCGGTGGGCCGGGCTGTCGCCGCGTACACTGACCCGGCACTTCCGCGATGAAACCACGCTCAGCTTTGCGCAATGGCGCCAGCAGGCCCGGCTGGCCGAGGGGCTGCGCCGGCTGTCCGATGGCCAGAGCGTGTCCGATATCGCGCACGAACTGGGGTTCAGCAGCCCCAGCGCCTTCGTCACCGTGTTCCGCCGCCACTTCGGCAGCCCGCCCGGGCGCTATCTGGCGCGCAGCGGACACCCCCTGAACCCATCACGCGGCTTGGCATCCCCGGCCGCATCCGGATAATCATCCGCCTGCGAGGGCGACAGCCGTCGCCGTCCCTTGCCACAGGTAACAATCCCGCATGACCGATCTTGCCCGCCCCGCGTTCCACGGCTTTGAACAGCTGCCCCTGCGCGAGTACGCCGAACGGGCGTACCTGGACTATTCGATGTACGTGGTGCTCGACCGCGCACTGCCGTTCCTCGGCGACGGCCTCAAGCCGGTGCAGCGCCGCATCATCTATGCGATGAGCGAGCTGGGTCTGAACGCGTCCTCCAAGCCGAAGAAGTCCGCGCGTACCGTCGGTGACGTGATCGGCAAGTACCACCCGCATGGCGACAGCGCCTGCTACGAAGCGCTGGTGCTGATGGCCCAGCCGTTCTCGTACCGCTACCCGCTGATCGAAGGCCAGGGCAACTTCGGCTCGACCGATGATCCCAAGTCGTTCGCGGCGATGCGCTACACCGAGTCCAAACTGACCCCGATCGCCGAAGTGCTGCTGGGCGAGATCAACCAGGGCACCACCGACTGGACCCCGAACTTCGACGGCACGCTGGAAGAGCCGACCTGGATGCCGGCGCGCCTGCCGCACCTGCTGCTCAATGGCACCACCGGCATCGCCGTGGGCATGGCCACCGACGTGCCGCCGCACAACCTCAACGAGATCGTCAGCGCGCTGCTGCACCTGCTCGATGACCCGGATGCGACGGTCACCGACCTGTGCGAGCACGTGAAGGGGCCGGACTATCCGAGCTTCGCCGAGATCATCACCCCGATCGCCGATCTGCGCACCATGTATGAGACCGGCTACGGCAGCGTGCGGGCGCGTTCCACCTTCCTGAAGGAGAACGGCAACATCGTGGTCAACGCGCTGCCGTTCCAGGTGTCGCCGTCGAAGGTGATCGAGCAGATCGCCGCGCAGATGCGCGCCAAGAAGCTGCCGTGGCTGGAGGACATCCGCGATGAGTCCGACCACGCCAACCCGGTGCGCGTGGTGCTGGTACCGCGCTCCAACCGCGTGGACGCCGAGCAGCTGATGGGCCACCTGTTCGCCACCACCGATCTGGAGCGCAGCTACCGGGTCAATCTCAATGTGATCGGCCTGGACGGCCGCCCGCAGGTCAAGAACCTCAAGACCCTGCTCAGCGAGTGGCTGCAGTTCCGCGGCACCACCGTGACCCGCCGCCTCAACCATCGCCTGCAGAAGGTCGAGCGCCGCCTGCATATGTTGGATGGCTTGCTGATCGCCTTCCTCAACCTGGATGAAGTGATCCGCATCATCCGCACCGAGGACGAAGCCAAGCCGGCGCTGATCGCGCGCTTCGCGCTGAGCGAGGAACAGGCCGAGTACATCCTGGAAACCAAGCTGAAGCAGCTGGCCCGCCTGGAAGAGATGAAGATCCGCGGCGAGCAGGACGAGCTGGCCAAGGAGCGCGACAAGATCGTCGGCATCCTGGAGAGCAAGGCCAAGCTGAAGAAGCTGATCCGCGATGAGCTGGTGGCCGATGCCAAGAAGTTCGGCGATGACCGTCGTTCGCCGCTGGTGCAGCGTGGCGCGGCGCAGGCCATCGATGAAACCGAGCTGGTGCCGAGCGAGCCGATGACGGTGGTGCTCTCGGAGAAGGGCTGGATCCGTGCGGCCAAGGGCCACGACATGGACCCGTCCACCCTGTCCTACCGTGATGGCGATGCGCTGCTCGGTTCGGTGCGCGCACGCAGCACGCAGCAGGTGGCGTTCCTGGACAGCGAGGGCCGGGCCTATTCGACCCTGATCCACACCCTGCCCTCGGCCCGCGGCAACGGCGAACCGCTGACCGGTCGCTTCTCGCCGGCGCCGGGCAGCGCCTTCATGACCCTGGCCAGTGGCGAGAACAACACGCGCTTCGTGCTGGCCTCCACGCACGGCTATGGCTTCGTGACCCGCTTCGAGAACCTCACCGGCCGCAACAAGGCCGGCAAGGCGATGCTCAACCTGACCTCCGGCTCCAAGGTGCTGACCCCGGCCGTGGTGGCCAATCCGGAGACGGATCGCATCGTGGCCGTGACCAGCTCGGGCAACCTGCTGGCGATCGCGGCCAGCGACCTGCCGGAACTGGACAAGGGCAAGGGCAACAAGATCATCGACATCCCCAAGGCCAAGCTCGCGACCGAGCGCGTGGTCGCGGTGGTATCGGTGGCGCCGGGCAACACGCTGCTGGTGCGCAGCGGCCAGCGCACCATGAACCTGTCGTTCAAGGATCTGGACACCTACCTGGGCACCCGCGCGACCCGTGGCCACCTGCTGCCGCGTGGTTGGCAGAAGGTGGAAGGGCTGGCGGTGGAGTAAGCGTCGCGGTGCTGACGTGAATCGGAACGGCCGGGGAAACCCGGCCGTTTTTTTGTTGCACCCACAGAAAAGGCCGGGTTTCCCCGGCCTTTCTGATCGTCTCAACGTCGGCTGGCTGGCAGAAGCTGGCAGACGGACGAGGGTTCAGCCGCTGGCTGGCGAAGGCTGGCTGGCGTGCGGAACCCGATGCCGTGGCACCGGTAGTGCCGGCCGCTGGCCGGCTCCCCGGAAGACCGGAACGCACCCACTCAATGCGCAGCGGTACCCTTCGCATCCATCTTGCTGGTCTGGTACAGCGCCAGGCCGATGCGCTTGATCAGGCCCAGCTGCTGCTCCAGCCACCAGGCGTGGTCTTCTTCGGTGTCCTTCAACTGCACCAGCAGCATGTCGCGGCTGACGTAGTCTTGATGCTGTTCGCACAGTTTCATGCCGGCGGCCAGGTTGTCACGGACGCTGTACTCGGTCTCCAGGTCCTTCTGCAGCATCGCTTCCACGGTCACGCCGGGCTCGAACCCATGCGGGCGCATGTCCGGGTCGCCGCCGAGGAAGAGAATCCGGCGCAGCAGCGCATCGGCGTGCTGGGTCTCTTCTTCCATTTCGTGGTTGAGGCGCTCATAGAGCGCGAACAGGCCCTGGTCTTCGTAGCGGCGCGAATGGATGAAGTACTGGTCGCGCGCGGCCAACTCGCCACGCAGCAGTTCCTTCAAGCAGGCGATGACGTCCGGGTTGCCTTTCATGGGGGTGCTCCTGATGAATCAATGCGCGCATGGTGCCCTATCTAAAATTCCGGTGATCTAATCGGAATCAGTTGCAGTTGCGCTTCCACCGCTCCATCGCATTCAGCAGCGGCCCGGTCATGGCCGTGGTTACCAGGGCCATGATCACCAGCACGGCAAACAGGCGGTCGCCGAGGAAGCCCAGCTCGTAGCCGAGGTTGAGCACGATCAGCTCCATCAGGCCGCGGGTATTCATCAGGGCCCCGAGCTTCCACGCATCATGGCTGCCCATGCCGGCACTGCGCGCCGCGCTCCAGGTGCCGATCAGCTTGCCCAGCGTGGCCACCACGATCACGATCAGGCACAGCACCAGGTCGCTGGCCTGCAGGGCATCGGCGCGCATGCGCAGGCCGGTCATGGCGAAGAACAGCGGCAGCAGCAAGGTCACCGCGAACGGCTCGACGCGCTCGGCCACGGTGTGCCGCAGGGTGGCGTTGCCGGATACCGCCACGCCGGCCGCGAAGGCGCCGAACAGCGCGTGGATGCCCAGCATCTCGGTCACCAGGGCGCAGCCCAGCGCCATCAACAGCATGATCAGCAGCCAGCGTCCTTCCTGGCCCGGCGCGATCACCCGGCGCGAGAACCACGGGCGCACCACGCACAGCATCAGCGCCACGAAGGCGACCACGCAGACCAGGTTGATCGTCGCGGGCACCCAGCCCTGCGATTGCGCAGCGGCCACGATCAGCGCCAGCAGGCACCATGCGGTGGCATCACCGAGCGCGGCGCAGGCGATGGCGGTCTGGCCCAGCGGCGTGCCGGTCATGCCCCGGTCGGCCAGGATGCGCAGCAGCACCGGGAACGCCGTGATGCTCAATGAAATACCCACGAACAACGCAAAGCCGGTGAAGCCCACGCCCGGCGGCGCGTGTGCACCATAGAGCCAGATCGCGAGCAGCACGCCCAGCACGAAGGGCACGGCGATACCGGCATGGCTGACCACGAAGGCGAAACGACGTCGCCCCCGCAGTCCGCCCAGATCCAGCTCCGCCCCGGCCACCAGCAGGAACATCAGCACGCCGAGCTGGCTGAGCAGGCCGAGCGAACCCAGCGATGCCGGCGGGAACAGCACGCCGTGGACCTGCGGCAACATGGCCCCCAGCACCAGCGGCCCCATCATCAGGCCGGCCGCCATCTCACCGATCACCCCCGGCTGGCCAAGGCGACGGAACAGCCAGCCCGCGCCCTTGGCGACCATCAGCAATACCAGCAACTGCAGCAGGAACAGACCGAGCGGCGCATGCAGATGCGCGGCCCAGTCGCCCCCCAGCGAGGACTCTGCACGGGCCACCTGCGCGGTCACGGCGGGGCCGGCAAACCGCGCCAGGCCCAGGCCAATCACCAGCGGCAACGCCACCCAGCCCAGATAGCGCCAGGCCAGGCCGCTGCGACGCATGCCGGTGGTGTCAGAGTCCATGACCGATCCCCATCGATTGAAGGGGCGATTCTACGGGCTGCACGCGTCGCCACACCACCGCGGACGACGCGGCGGTGTGGCCATCGCTCAGGCCAGCGCCTGCTCGTGCACGCCGGCGATGGCGCGCCCGGAGGGATCGGCCATCGCGGCAAAGCTCGCATCCCACGCGATCGCCGCCGGCGAAGAGCACGCGATGGACTTGCCACCCGGCACGGTCTCCGCTGCCGCCTGGGTCGGGAAGTACTGCTCGAACACGTGGCGGTAGAAGTAGGCTTCCTTGGTCTGCGGCGGGTTGTGCACGAAGCGCTTGTCCGCCGCGGCCATCACACGGTCACTGACCTGGGCCTCGGCATGGGCCTTGAGCCCGTCGATCCAGCCATAGCCGACGCCATCGCTGAACTGCTCCTTCTGGCGCCACAGGATCGAGTCCGGCAGGTAGCCTTCGAAGGCTTCGCGCAGCACCGCCTTCTCGATACGTCGCGTACCGGCGGGGCCCTGCCCGACCATCTTGTGCTTGGCATCGATGCGCATGGCCACATCGAGGAACTCGCGATCCAGGAACGGCACGCGCGGCTCCACGCCCCAGGCCATCATCGACTTGTTGGCGCGCAGGCAATCGTAGTTGTTGAGTGCATCGAGCTTGCGCACCAGCTCCTCATGGAACTCACGCGCGTTCGGCGCCTTGTGGAAGTACAGGTAGCCACCGAAGATCTCGTCGCTGCCCTCACCGGACAGCACCATTTTCACGCCCATCGCCTTGATCCGGCGCGCCAGCAGGAACATCGGCGTAGAGGCGCGGATGGTGGTGACGTCGTACGTCTCCACGTGGCGGATCACTTCCGGCAGCGCATCCAGGCCTTCTTCGAAGGTGTATTCGAAGCCGTGGTGCACGGTGCCCAGGGCTTCGGCGGCGATGGCGGCGGCCGCCAGATCGGGCGAGCCCTTCAGGCCGATCGCGAAGGAGTGCAGGCGCGGCCACCAGGCTTCACTCTGATCGCCATCTTCGACACGGTGGCGGGCATAGCGCGCGGCGACGGCTGCGACCAGCGACGAATCCAGACCGCCGGAGAGCAGTACACCGTAGGGCACGTCGGTCATCAGCTGGCGGTGCACCGCACGCTCGAACGCCTCACGCAGTTCGACGCGGTCCGCCTCCACGCCTTCGACCGCGTCGTAGTCGCGCCACGGGCGCTCGTAGTAACGGGTGAGCGTGTCGGTGGCGCTGTCGTACCAGTGCCCCGGCGGGAACTGCGCGGCGTCGGCGCAGATGTCCACCAGCGACTTCAGTTCGGAGGCCACCACCAGGCGGCCGTCCTTGTCGTGGCCCCAGTACAGCGGCACCACGCCGATCGGATCCCGGGCGATCAGCACGCGCTGCTCGGCGCGGTCCCACAGCGCGAAGGCGAAGATGCCGTTGAGGCGGTTCAGGAACGAGGCCGGGCTGTCTTCGCGGTACAGCGCGTTGATCACCTCGCAGTCCGAGCCGGTCTGGAAGGCGTACGGCTGGGCCAGCTCGGCCTTCAGTTCGCGGTGGTTGTAGATCTCCCCGTTGACCGCCAGTGCCAGCCCGCCGTCTTCGGAGAGCAACGGCTGCGAGCCACCGGCGGGGTCGACGATGGCCAGGCGCTCGTGGACCAGGATGGCGCCGTCATCGACGTACACCCCGCTCCAGTCCGGGCCGCGATGGCGCTGGCGCTGCGACAGGTCCAGCGCATGGCGACGCAATGCGACGAGGTCATCGCCTGCCTGGAGGCCGAAAATACCGAAAATCGAACACATGGGAACAGCTCCTGATGATGGGGGAATACACGTATTGCAGGCATTCGACCGGCCACCCAGGCCCGGAAGGGGTAAACCCGGGCCACAAAAAAACCCGCATCGGTCGATGCGGGTTTTCTGGGGTCCGGGCGTGTTGCTTGTACTAGCCCTGGTCGCAGTCCCGCATCGGCCGCGCACGATTATTCGCGCGCAGATTAGTGCGGTTGGTATTGCTGACAGCGGTGGCCGGGAACGAGGACATGGACCGACCGTAACCGGGTTTGGGCGGCGGTGCAACTGTTGCGATGGCAACCAAACCGACCGCCGCGGACAACCCCGCGCTCCGGGGCCGGGCGATAATCACGGTCCTTCTGCACCCCCCTGGCTGGCATGACCGCTCGCATTGGACGCATCGCTACACGCCTGGGCGGCATCGCCCTGGCCCTTTCTCTCATCGCCTGCAGCAGCGCCCCGTCACGTACGCCTGCGAGCATCGTGCAGTCGATCGAGACCAAGGCGGCCGATGGCAGCTTCGACAGTGCCTGGGAGGCCGCCAGGACCTACGAGACTTTCAACGACCCGCGCGCCGTGACCTGGTACGAACGTGCCGCCGCCGTCACCCCGTGGAGCTTCCACAACCCCCAGGCCGAAGAGGCCCTGGGCCGGATCTGGACCCACGGTGAGCTGCTGCATGGCACCGGCCCGAACATCCTGCAGGGCACTGCACTGCGCGCCTCACCGCGCAAGGCAGAGCGCTGGTATCGCGCCGCTGCCGAGCATGGCAACCCGATGGCGATGCTGATGCTGGCCAGGTTCCATCGCGAACGCGGTGAGGCGGCCAGCGCGCTGCGTTGGGACCTGCGCGCGACCATCTACCACCACATGCCGTCCGAATCCTCGCGGCTGCCGCAGGCGATCGCCGCGCAGCCGGAGGGCACCCTGCATCCGCTGGTCGTCGACATCCAGCGGCGTGCGCAGCGCGGTGATGCCGACGCCCAGGTGGATCTGGGCGCGATGTACGAACTCGGGATGGGCCTGCCGCGCGATGGTATCGAGGCGCTGCGCTGGTATCGGCTGGCGGCCGACCAGGGCAATGTGTACGGGCAGTATTTCAGCGGCCTGCTGCTGGGCCGCGGCCGCGCCGGCGTGACACGTGATCTGGACGCGGCCGCAGGTTGGTTCGCCAAGGCCTATACGCAGAAGTTCTACCTGGCCGGGGAGACGTACTGGCGCGAGCGGATCAAAGCGCCGTTCTGGACCTTCGGCTGACGCCGGATACCCGAAATTTCCGCCCCACCCGGTAGAGCCGACCGTTGGTCGGCTGCACATGTCGCCCCACCCGGTAGAGCCGACCGTTGGTCGGCTGCACGTGTCGCCCCACCCGGTAGAGCCGACCGTTGGTCGGCTGCACGTGTCGCCCCACGGG
>NZ_JBDJMT010000040.1:0-15283 GCF_039674045.1 Stenotrophomonas sp. TWI602 | reverse complement strand
GGGTCGACATCAACGGCAGCCGACCAACGGTCGGCTCTACGTCGGTTCGAACAGGGGCATGCGCGCCGGTGACGCTGTACACACTCCGCCGCTGCCTTCAAGACTGCCGCCTGCGCCGCCCATCACCCAGAATGGACGCATGAACACTGTCACCTTCCGCGATGAAACCCTCACCCGCGAGCGCATGCAGGCCATCATCGCCGCGCATCCGCGGGCAGCCGTGTTCGAGAACTGCACGTTCGATCATGGCGACTTCTCGCGGCTGGACATGGATGGGTACCAGTTCCATCAGTGCTCGGTCACCGGCGCGAGCTGGCTGGCGGCCTCACTGGAAGAAAGCCAGTGGACGAAGTGCCGCGGCAGCCAATGCGATTTCAGCTCGGCACTGCTCAGCGATGCGCGTTTCTCGCACTGCGATCTGAACAACAGTCACTGGCGCCGGGCAACGCTGTCCTCGGTGCAGTTCCAGGACTGCAAGCTGACGGGCGCGCACCTGCAGGAAGTGACCGGCTGGGCGCTGGAATTCCGCGATTGCCTGCTGGTCAGCGCGGACCTGCGCGGGATGTCCTTCCGCAAGGCGCAGCTGGAGGGCATGGATTTCTCCGAGGCCGAGCTGTCCGGCTGCGATTTCCGCGATGCGGTGTTCAACGGCGGCAGCCTGCGCAATGCACAGACGCGGTTGACGCGCTTTGAAGGCGCCGACCTGCGCGGCACCGACATCAGCGGGCTCAACGTGATGGACGCCAAGCTGTTCAAGAAAGCGGTGATTTCACAGCGGCAGGCGGCGGCCGCGTTGGCGTCATTCGGGTTGATCGTGGCGTAAGGGCGAACCGACCAACGGTCGGTTCCTACCCGGCCCGGTCGTTCCTACCTGGCGTGGTCGGTTCCTGCCTGACCCGGTCGTTCGTCAGTGACGCGGTAGGCGCCGACCGTTGGTCGGCGCAGCACGTAAACCCGGTAGTGCCGGCCGCTGGCCGGCTCTCATGAATGCTGGACGATCGCGTGGCGCCGGCCAGCGGCCGGCACAACCAGGTGGGCAACCCTGCGGTGCTTTGGCCTGGGCTGCCAGCAACGCCAGCAGATACGCTTCGCCCGGCAGTTCCGGCGCCGGGCAGCCACCACCGGCATGGGCGTCGTGCGCCAGCCAGTCATCCACCACACCGCCCAGCAGATCCACGCGCAGCGGCAGGGTGATGTGGTCTTCGCCCCGCATCTCGATGTAGTGCACGCGCGGGCTGGCGGCGGCCAGGCGACGGCCCTGCCCGACCGGCACATGCTGATCGTCCTGGCCGTGCAGCAGCAGCACGCAGGTACGGCTGTCGGCCAGCGCGCGGGTGACATCGACGCGGTCCAGGTCCAGATCCAGGCGCTGGCTGGCCGCGGCGATCACCTGGTCGATATCCTGCCCACCGTAGCGCCAGCGCCCATAGGCGGCCATGGCCTGCGCCTTCCACGCGGTCGGCTGCAGCGACATCAGGTGCGGGATCATGCTGCGGATCGCAGCGCCGGCATTGGCGAAGGATTCCATCGCCACCACGCCGGTGACCTGGTCGCCGAGCTTGTCGGCGGTGAACAGCGCGGTGGCGGCGCCGTAGGAAACGCCGAACAGATACAGCGGCCCGACCACCTCCCCGCGTGCCTTCAGCGCAGCGATGACATCGACCACATCATCCGATTCGAACGTCCCGTAACCGGACGGGCCGGCGCCGGAATGCCCATGATTGCGCAGGTCGATGGTGACCACGCGATAGCCTGACTGCGCCAACTGCAGCGACCACGGCAGCATCGCATCACCGTTCATCATCCAGCCGTGCAGCAGCACCACCGTGCCGCGCGGTGCCTTCGGCTGGAACGGGTGCGGCAGGTCCAGCGCCATGCCGGTACGCAGCGGCTCGCCGTTGTCATGCTGCTGGGGCAGGTACTGGTAATGCAGCCCGTACTGACCCGGGTCGAACGCACGCCAGAAGATCGGCACGCCGGCGCGGCCGGTCACGAGACCGTGCCGGTTGGGCACACTCTCCACCGCTTCGGCGATGCGCGGCATGTCCAGCAGCGTGGATACGCCGCCGGGCGCGATCAGCCGATCACTCAACGAGGTCGAGGCGGCGGTGGAGGTCAAGGAGGAGCAGGCAGCCAGCCACAGGCCAGCCCCGGCCAGCAGCAACAGCAGCAAGCGCTTCATGGGCAGAATCGGAAAAACCAGACGAGTCGCGCAGGGTACCGATCACGTCAGCGCCGCTCTATCGCATCCAGATGACCATCCGATGACAGCCAAGCCAGCATTCAGCTTGAACGGACGGGCAGCGGCATCGCCGCAGGCCCCTGCCCGGCCTGCGATCAGCCCAGCCAGCCTTCCATGGTGGGCCACCAGCCATCCAGCACCTCCGGGCGCTGCATGCGCTCGCGCCACCATTTCAGCGCGGCCCCCTCCTCGCCAGTGCGCCAGGCAAGCCAGAACGTCTCGTCCGGCTTGGGCTCCTCAACCTGCCTGATCACCAGTCGGCCCTGCGCCACCGCCCGCTGTACGTACGGCTCGGGCAGGAAACCGAAACCGAGCCCGGCACATTGCAGGCGGAACTTGCTGACCATGTCCGGCACGGTCACGGTCTCCTGCCCCATCAGCAGCCCGACCGTGCGCGGCAGCAGCCGCCGGGCCGAATCGGCCACGGCGATCGCGCAGTGGGCGGCCAACGACTCACGGCCCAGCGGCTCGGACGCGGCCGCCAGCGGATGCGAGGGCGCCACCGCGAACACGAAACGCACCACGCCCATCGGCTCGACCACATAGCCCCCGCCGCTGGGGCCCTCGCCCGCCGCGCCGACCAGCAGGTCCGCGCGCCGGTCCAGCAGCGCCTCCCAGGTACCCGACAGCGATTCACTGATCAGCCGTATCCGGGTCTGTTCGGCCACCGCAGTGAACGCGCGCACGTCCTCGGCCAGCAACGCCGGCACGAACATCGAGTCGACCGCCACGGTCAGCTCGGCCTCCCAGCCCGAGGCCACCCGCCGCACCCGCATCTCCAGCTCGCGCGCCGCCCGCAGCAGGTGGCGCCCCTCTTCCAGCAGCGCCTCCCCGGCCGGGGTCAGGTGCGCACGCGGCCCGACCCGGTCGAACAGCTGCACGCCCAGGTCCTCCTCCAGCTTGGAGACGGTGTAGGAAATGGTCGAAGGCACCTTGTGCAGGGCCTTGCCGGCCGCGGCGAACGAGCCCCGGCGGTCGATGGCATCCAGGATCTGCAGGGCGTCGAGGCTGAGCTTGAGCATTCGAATTTTTCGATGATGGCTTGCAAAACTATCCGTTTTTCAAGCCGGCGGAGCAAGCGGATACTGGCCGCAACAGGAAAGGGGACGGCAGCGACCGACCCGGACCGCCATCGAAACCATCGAACACCCAGGAGATTCCCATGCTGCAGATCCGCAAGAGCAACACCCGTGGCAAGGCCGACCATGGCTGGCTGAACTCCATGCACACCTTCTCCTTCGCCAACTATTACGACCCGCGCTACGTCAGCTTCGGCCCGCTGCGGGTGATCAACGAAGACCGCGTCCAGGGCGGCCAGGGCTTTGGCACGCACAGCCACAGCAACATGGAGATCATCTCCTACGTGCTCGGCGGCGCGCTGGAACACAAGGATTCGATGGGCACCGGCTCGGTGCTGCGCTACGGCGACGTGCAGCGCATGAGCGCCGGCAGCGGCGTCAGCCACAGCGAGTTCAACCACTCGGCCGACGAAGCGGTGCACTTCCTGCAGATCTGGCTGTTCCCCGACCAGGAGAACATCACCCCGAGCTACCAGGAGACCCACTTCGCCCCGGACACCAAGCGAGGCCAGCTGCGCCTGATCGCCTCGCGCGATGGCCGTGACGGTTCGCTGCTGATCCACCAGGACGCCAACATCTACGCCACGATCCTGGACGGCGACGACCGCGTCCACCTGCCGCTGGCTCCGCGCCGCGGCGCCTATGTACAGGTGGCCCGCGGGCAGCTGCAGGTCAACGGCATCACGCTGGAGACCGGCGATGCGCTGCAGGTCAGTGACGAGGCGCAGCTGACGCTGGAAAACGCCAACGACGCGGAAGTCATCGTGTTCGAGCTGGCGCTTTAACCGGCCGGCTTCAAACGCAGACACCCCGGTTGCCCGGGGTGTCGTTCGTTTTGGATCAGAACCTGTAGTTGAGGGTCAGGCGCACGTTGCGCGGCTCGCCCCAGGTGTAGGTGCTGTACCAGCTGAAGATCGTGTAGTAGTGCTTGTCCAGCAGGTTGTTGACGTTGAGCGTCGCCGAGAGCTGGTCGTTGAACTGGTACCGCGCCATGGCATCGAGCAGCCAGTAGGGCTCGGTGCGGTGGAGCTGGCTTCCGCCGGTGGCCGGATTGGTGATGGTGCCGAACGTGCTGCCCTGCCAGCGCGCGCCCCCGCCAACGCTCCAGCCGTCAGCCACACCGGTGAGGCGGTAACTGGTGTGCACGCTGAACTGATCTTCCGGCTCCAGCGTGGAGACCTTGGTGGACTGCTGCCGCGCGATCTTGTGCGCGTAGCCGCCCTGGATCTGCCAGCCCGGCGCAAGCTGGCCGGACACCTCCAGCTCATAGCCCTTGGTGCGCACCCCCATCAGGCCTTCATAGGCAATCCCGCCACTCGGCGTCCTGCCGCCGGTCGGCTGTGCGTAGTTGTCCTGCTCCAGCTGGAACACCGCCGCACTGGCGTTGAGGCGACCGTCGTAGAACTCCGCCTTCAGGCCCGCTTCGTAGCTGCGCCCTTCCAGCGGATCCAGCACCCGGCCCTGTTCGTCCTGGTTGCCCTGCGGCTTGAAGATGGTGCTGTAGCTGGCGAAGACGGAGAAGTTGCGGTTGAGGTCGTACACCAGGCCGGCGTAAGGCACGACCACACCGCTCTCGTCGGTATCCGGCGATTTATAGTTGGCGATGCGGCTGCCGACGATCAGCTTGAGCGGATCGGCCAGGTCGAAACGGCCCACCACATAGGCACCGCTTTCGCGGGTGACCTGATTGTCACCGTAGCCCCACTGCCAGTCCGGCTCGGGCACATCGCCGGTCCAGGCGTAGTAGTCGGCAACGCTGCTGACATAGCCCGGCTGCGGCGAGTAGCCATTGTTGACCCAGCGCTTGCGCGACACGCTGCCACCGACGACCAGCTCGTGCTGGCGGCCGAACCACTCGAACTTGCCACTGACGTACAGATCGGCCGCGTTGCTGGTGGTCTTGCCGATGTACTGGCCCAGCCACATGCTCACGCCTTCACCGGTGACCGGATCCGGATTGCCACCGGCCGCCGCGCCCAGCGAGGCGTCATAGCCGTTGACCTGGTGATTGAGCTGCAGCTTGGCGACCCAGTCATTGCCGAAGGTGTGCTCCAGCGTCGCGAAGCCGGTACGGGCGTACTGGCCCCAGCGGCTCCAGCGCGCGCCGTTGTTGAACGAGCGCGGCATGTCGTTGAAGTTGCCTGCACTGTCCAGCAGGGGAATACCGCCCCAGCTGGAGCCTTCCGGATCGCTGTCCTGGTAATCGGCACCGACGGTCAGCAGCGTGCTCTCGCCGAGGTCGGCCTCGAGGATGCCGTAGAACACCTCATTGCTGCGCTGGTAATGGTCGACATTGGAATGCTTGTCCTGGTAGGCGCCGACCACGCGGCCGCGCACGCGGCCACTCTCAGTCAGCGGCCCGCCGACATCGACTTCGGCGCGGTAGCTGTCCCATGAACCGACACCCAGCGTGGCACTGCCGGCCAGCTCCCGGGTCGGTTTCTTGCGCACCAGGTTGATGGTCGCGCCCGGGTCGCCCATGCCGGTCAGCAGGCCGGTGGCGCCCTTGAGCACTTCCACGCGATCGTAGATGGCCATGTCGCTGAGCGTGTTGCCGGCCGAGTACGCCGAATCGCGCGCCATCGGGATGCCGTCGTACTGGAAGTTCTGTACCGCGAAGCCGCGCGCGTAGTACTCGGTGCGCTCGCTGTCGTAGGTGACGATACTCACACCCGGCGTGACCTTCATGACGTCATCGATGCCGTTGAGGCCGAAGTCGTTCATTTCCTGCCGCGTGATCACGCTGATCGACTGCGGCGTCTGGCGCGGGCTGAGCACCAGGCGGGTGGCCGTGGCGATCGTACCGGGCGTGTAGGAATCACTGCCTTCGGTCACGGTGCCGAGCTGGTTGGCGGTAACCTGCACGGTCTGCAGGGTCTGTGCGCCGTCCTTGGCAGGGGCGTCCCCCGCCGGCGCCTCTTCGGCCTGCACGGCCGAGGCGGACAGGGCCAGGCCCAGCACGCAGGCCATCGCCTGCATCAGCGGGGAGCGCGAGGGAAAAGCGCGACGGCGACCCGAATGGATCGGGGCAACACGGAACGGAACGACGGACACGGCAATGCCTCCAGGCAGGAAGGGACTCCTCTGGCGGCGGCTGGAGGGAACGAATGGGCGGCATGATGCCGCATCCCGGCCGCCAGTGGAAGATGGCGCGACCGTTGAGGCAGAAGGCGTTCGGGGGTCGCCCCGGGTCAGGCGGGGCGTGGGGGTCAGCCGCGGGGCACCGGGGCATCCGAGGCGATCAGCTTCTCCTGCTTGAGCTCGGCCCAGAATGCGGCCGGAATCGCCACGGACATGGAGGCGACATTGGCCAGCACCTGTTCGGGCGTCCGCGCGCCGGGAATGACCGCCGAGACCACCTCCGGCGCATCGGCGAACTGCAGCGCCGCGGTGCGCAGATCCACACCATGGCGCTCGCAGAGGACCTGCACCTTCGCGCGCTTCTCCGGCGCCCACGACGGCACCTTGCCGTCATACAGATAGCGATCACGCCCGGCCAGGTAGCCGGCCAGCAGCGGCGAGCCGACCACGACCGATGCACCGTGTGCGGCGATCCTGGGGAAGGTGTCATGCAACGCCTGCTCGTGGTCCAGCAGCGAGTACTGGCAGGCGAGCAGGAAGATGTCCGGATCCGCCTCGGCCACCGCACGCAGGGCCGGCTCGGGACGGTTCACACCGAAGCCCCACGCCTTGATCAACCCCTCCTCGCGCATGCGGGTCAGCGCCGGCATCGCGCCCTTCGCTGCTTCCGCGAAACGCTGCTCCCAAGGCATGCCCAGGTCTTTCTCGTTGTCCGGCGAGAGGTCATGGATGAAGACCACGTCCAGCTGCGACACACCGAGCCGGTTGAGGCTGTCCTCCACCGAACGCCGCGTGCCGTCGGCGGAGTAGTCGTAACGGTAATGGAATGGCGACGGGTCCTTCCACATCACGTCCTGCAACTCACCGGCGGTCGCCGTCAGCAGGCGCCCGACCTTGGTCGACAGCGTGTACTCGCGCGCCGGGTGGTTGTGCAGATGATGGCCATAACGACGCTCGCTCAGACCGAGCCCGTACCAGGGTGACGTATCGAAATAGCGCACGCCCGCCGCATAGGCTGCGGCGAGGCTGGCTTCGCTCTGCGCATCGGTCGCGGCCGCAAACCCATTGCCGATCGCGACGCCGCCGAGGCCCAGGCGGGTCTGCGGCCGGTAACGCACACCCTGCCGCGCGGGATTGCCGGGCAAGGGCTTCGCTGAAGCCTGGCCGCGGGTGGGCAGGACGCTGCCCGGGCCGGCCGACTGCGCCATCAATGGGGCGGCGGCGAACGCGGCCGTGCCGGCGGCGGCAACGGAAAGGAAGTGGCGACGTGCGTTCACGGCGACTCCTGTTTCTGCGAGGGAAGCACATACCTTGGCAGAGCAGCGGTGCAGAGCATGCCTGTGCGGCGTCAACGCAGTGGCAACATGCATCCGCTCTGTCCGGTTGCGCGTCGCTCAGCCCGGACGCGCACCCCCTGCCAGAAGCAGCGCCTCCATCTCGCGGTAACCGCGCTGGCGTGCATGCTGCAGCGGGCTCACGCCTTCACCGTCGGGCAGGTTCACATCCGCGCCTGCCGCGATGAGCTGACGGACGATCTCCACATGTCGCGGGCCGCCATCGGCGAGGATGATCGCCTCCAGCAGCGCGGTCCACTGCAGCTTGTTGACGTGATCCACATCGACACCGGCCGCGATCAGCGTCGCCACGGTCTCCACGTGCCCGCGTTCGGCCGCTGGGATGAGTGCGGTGCCGCCGTAGCGGTTGGTGCTCTTGAGGTCGGCGCCAGCACTCAGTGTCGCGCTCAGGATCTCAAGATGGCCTCGCGCACCGGCGTACAGGTACGGGCTGTCCTGGATCGCATCCTTGGCATTGACGTCAGCACCGGCCTGGATCAGCGCACGTGCGGCCTCCACGTGGTTGTGGTGGGTCGCGACCAGTAACGGTGTCGCCTTCGCCACGCCGCGCGCATCCACGCGGGCGCCCTGCCCCAGCAGCGTACGCACCGCAGTGGCATCGCCCTTCTCCGCCGCCCGATGCAGCCGCTCTTCCAACGAGGCGGCACTGACCGGCATGACCATGCCCATCAGCATGCTCACGACCACCCAGCCACGCGGTGACCTCCGTTCCATCGACATGTTCCTGCTCCTTCCACGGGGGCGCCCGGTGGGACGCCGCAGGACAACGACCGTAGCCGAGCCGCCGCGTCGGCACCAATGATGATTGGGGATCGACTGCATGCGCCATCCGAATGCGTCGGGCGGCGCGCCTTCCGCCTGTTTCATGCGACGCTGCGCGCCACATTCCCCACGGAAGCGCACCACCATGCTGCATCACCTTTCCCTGGGCGTGCGCGATCTCGCGCGTGCCGCCGCCTTCCACGATGCCGCACTCGGTGCGCTGGGCATGCGCCGCGTCTTCGAAGACGACGAGGCGATCGGGTATGGATATGTCGAGGACGAGGATCTGCTGTGCCTGAAACTGCGGGCAGATGCCTCGCCACCCGGCGCCGGATTCCACTTGGCCTTTGGAGCGCCCTCGCGCCAGGCGGTGGACGCGTTCCACCGCGATGCACTGGCGGTTGGCGGCACCTGCAACGGGGCGCCGGGGCTGCGCGAGGATTATGGCGATCACTACTACGCCGCGTTCCTGATCGACCCGGACGGGCATCGGATCGAGGCGGTCTGCAAGTCGGCCATTTGAACCGGATCGCACAAAGAAAAAGGCCTCCGTACTTGCGTACGAAGGCCTTTTCTACAACTGGCGGAGCGGGAGGGATTCGAACCCTCGATAGAGTTTTAAGCCCTATACTCCCTTAGCAGGGGAGCCCCTTCAGCCACTCGGGCACCGCTCCAGTGTTCTTGGTCCGCCGCTGCGATGAATCATCTCAGCGGGGGCGCGAATAATAACGTTTTCCGCGCCCTCAGGTAAAGCCTTAATCCGAAGAATTTTCACTTCCGGATGCATTCGGCTCATCACCGCGCTGGATCCGCTGATAAATCTCTTCGCGGTGCACGGCCACGTCCTTCGGAGCGGTGATACCGATACGCACCTGGTTGCCCTTGACGCCGAGCACGGTCACGCTGACCGAGTCACCGATCATCAGGGTTTCGCCTACACGGCGAGTCAGGATCAACATTTGTTCAAGTCTCCAGGGGAACCGGTGGTGGCATTTCCCCACCGGCTTGGCGCCCCGGCAAGAGCGCCCCACGACAACGGGAAAAGATTCGCCATAGTACCGTCAGGCCTCCCGACCCATCAAGGAGCAGGAGGCTTCAGGCTGTTCAGATACGGGGGGTGACCCAGTCGACGACGGCGGCCAGTGCAGAAGCAAGGGCGGGCCCGTCCTCACCACCACCCTGGGCGAGGTCCGGGCGGCCGCCGCCCTTGCCCCCGATCTGACTGGCGATATGGGCCAACAGTTCCCCGGCCTTGACCTTGCCCATTGCGCTGCCGTTCACACCGGCGACCAGGGCCGCCTTGCCGTCCTGGGTGCCGGCCAGCACGATCACCGCATCGCCGAGCTGCTGCTTGAGCCGGTCGATCGCATCGCGCAGCGCCTTGGCATCGAAGCCTTCCAGACGCGCGGCCAGGATCTTGATGCCGTTGACCTCGACCGCGGCGCCACCAAGATCGGCGGTCGCACCGGCCGCCTGCTTGGCCTTGAGCGCCTCGAGCTCGCGCTCGAGCTTCTTCTGGCGCTCGCCGAGCTGGCGGATCTTGTCGACCACGTCGCCGGCGTTGCCGCCGAGCAGTGCCGCCGCTTCGCTCAGCTGGGCTTCTTCATGGGCCACATAATCCAACGCGCCCTGCCCGGTCACCGCTTCGATACGGCGCACGCCCGAGGACACGCCACCTTCGGACGTGATCTTGAACAGACCAATGTCGCCGGTGCGCGAGACATGCGTACCGCCACACAGTTCGGTGGAGTAGTCGCCCATCTTCAGCACGCGCACGTGCTCGCCGTACTTCTCGCCGAACAGCGCCATCGCGCCGAAGTCGAGCGCTTCCTGCATGCCCATGTTGTGGACTTCAGCGGCGTTGTTGGCACGCACCTGCTCGTTGACCTTGCGCTCGATGATCGCCAGGTCCTCGGCGCTGATCGGCGCGAAGTGCGAGAAATCGAAGCGCAGGCGATCGGGGGCGACCAGCGAGCCCTTCTGCTGCACATGGGTGCCCAGTACTTCGCGCAGGGCGGCGTGCAGCAGATGGGTGGCCGAGTGGTTGAGGATGGTCGCGCCACGGCGCTGGCCATCGACCTGACCGGACAGCACGTCGCCGACCTTCAGGCTGCCCGCGGTGAGCTTGCCGACGTGCCCATGGAACTGGCCCGCGAACTTCTGGGTATCGCTGACGTCCACCTGCACGCCGGCGCCGGACAGGGTGCCGTTGTCGCCGACCTGGCCACCGGATTCGGCGTAGAACGGGGTCTGGTTGGTCAGCACGATGACGTCGTCGCCGGCCTTGGCGCTCTCCACCGGGCGGCCGTCCTTGAGGATGGCGACCACGGTGAGATCGTCGGCCTGCAGGCGGTCATACCCGAGGAACACGGTCGGCTTGAGCGTGGCGACCAGATCGGCCGACAGGGTCACGCCGCCGCCGAACTTGCCGGCCGCGCGCGCGGTCTCGCGCTGGGTGTCCATCGCGGCGTTGAAGCCCTCGATGTCCACGATCAGGTCACGCTCGCGCGCGATGTCCTGGGTGAGATCGAGCGGGAAGCCGTAGGTGTCGTAGAGGCGGAACGCATCCACGCCCGGGATCACGCCGTTGCTGACCTTTGCGGCCACGTCGTCGAAGATCTTCATGCCCGAATCCAGCGTTTCCGCGAAACGCTCTTCTTCGGCCTGCAGCGCGCGCACCACCGTGTCTGCCTGCGCCGGCAGTTCCGGATAGGCCACGCCCATCTGCTCGACCAGGGTCGGCACCAGCTTGCTGAAGAACGGCTGGCGCACGCCCAGCATCCAGCCATGGCGCAGGGCGCGGCGGATGATCCGGCGCAGCACGTAGCCGCGGCCTTCGTTGGACGGCAGCACGCCATCGACGATCAGGAACGAGCAGGCGCGGATGTGATCGGCGATCACGCGCAGCGACTTGTTCTCCAGATCGGCCATGCCGGTCAGCTCGCTGGCCTTGCGGATCAGCGCCTGGAACAGGTCGATTTCGTAATTGGTGTGGACGTGCTGCAGGATCGCGGCCAGACGCTCCAGACCCATGCCGGTATCCACGCACGGGGCCGGCAGCGGCACCAGGGTGCCATCGGGCTGGCGGTCGAACTGCATGAAGACCAGGTTCCAGATCTCGATGAAACGGTCACCGTCTTCATCCGGCGAGCCCGGCGGGCCACCGGCGATGTGGTCGCCATGGTCATAGAAGATTTCGGTACACGGGCCGCACGGACCGGTCTCGGCCATCTGCCAGAAATTGTCCGACGCGAACGGCGCACCCTTGTTGTCGCCGATGCGCACGATCCGCTCTTCCGGAATGCCGACCATGTCGCGCCACAGCGCGTAGGCCTCGTCATCGGTCTGGTACACGGTGACCAGCAGGCGCTCGGCCGGCAGCTTCCAGACCTGGGTCAGCAGCTCCCAGGCCCAGGCGATGGCGTCCTTCTTGAAGTAATCGCCGAACGACCAGTTGCCCAGCATTTCAAAGAAGGTGTGGTGGCGGGCGGTGTAACCGACCTGGTCCAGATCGTTGTGCTTGCCACCGGCGCGCAGGCAGCGCTGGACGTCGGCCGCGCGCACGTAGCTGCGCTTCTCGGCGCCAAGGAACACGTCCTTGAACTGCACCATGCCGGAGTTGGTGAACAGCAGGGTCGGATCATTGCCCGGCACCAGGGGCGCCGACGGCACGATCGTGTGGCCTTTGCCCTTGAAGAACTCAAGGAAATCGCTGCGGATCTGGGAGGTAGTGAATTTGACGGATGCGTTCATGGGGGGCTGGCTTTGTGCGGGCCGGTCAGTCCCTGGCACGCAGCCCCAATGGCCGGGTGTCAATTGCAGGACCGCCGAAACCACAAAGGGTATCAGGCCCGAGCCGCTCAGTCCTCAGGGTCGTAACGGGTGGCCTGGCGGATGCTGTCGCCGGGGAACCCCCGGCGGGCCAGAAGATCGGCGGCTTTACGCCGTGCAGGCAGTTCCTGCGGGCCGGCCTCGCCAAAACGGCGGCAGACCAGGTCGCGGGCATTCTCGGTCCAATCACCTTCGAAGGTGTCCATGGCGGCAGCGATCTGGTCGCTGTCCAGGCCATGCGTGCCCAGTTCGGCGCGGATGTGGATCGGTCCATAGCCGGTGTTGGCCCGGATCCGGACCAGATTCTCGGCAAAGCGGGTGTCATCCTGCCAGCCGGCCTCGGCCAGCTTGCTGACCGCGGCTTCGGCGGCCTCGTTCTCGATGCCGCGGGCCTGCAGTTTGCGGGTCAGCTCTTTACGCGAATGCTCGCGGCGCACCAGCAGCCCCAACGCCCGCTGGACCGGCGTCTGTTCCTGGACACGGCGCTTGCGCCGGGGTGCGGGGGCTTCGGAGTCTTGCATGGCAGCGGTCCATTACAGTGCGCCGTCCTTGGCGCCATCCCGTCGGGGATTCTTGAAACTGCAGGACAGGGCGAGCGTCACTGACGGCGCTGCCCTGCCCCGCAGGAAACTCACTCGGCGTCGTCTTCAGCCTCGTCGCCGCCTTCACGCACGGCTTCTTCCGGCTGGAACTTCTCGCGCAGCTCGGCTTCCAGACGCTGGGCGATCTGCGGGTTGTCGCGCAGGTAGCCGCGGGCGTTGTCCTTGCCCTGGCCGATGCGCTCTTCGCCGTAGCTGTACCAGGCGCCGGCCTTCTCGACCAGCTTGGCTTCCACGCCCATGTCGATCAGTTCGCCTTCGCGGCTGATGCCTTCGCCGTACAGGATCTCGGTGATGACCTGCTTGAACGGGGGCGCCAGCTTGTTCTTGACCACCTTGATCTTGGTCTGGTTGCCGATGATCTCGTCGCCCTTCTTGATCGCGCCGATACGGCGGATGTCCAGGCGGACCGAGGCGTAGAACTTCAGCGCGTTGCCGCCGGTGGTCACTTCCGGGCTCTGGCCCGGCATCATCACGCCGATCTTGTGGCGCAGCTGGTTGATGAAGACCACCAGGGTGTTGGAGCGCTTGATGTTGCCGGTCAGCTTGCGCAGCGCCTGGCTCATCAGGCGAGCCTGCAGGCCCGGCAGCTGGTCGCCCATTTCGCCTTCGATTTCGGCCTTCGGGGTCAGCGCGGCGACCGAGTCGACCACCACGATGTCCACCGAGCTGGAGCGCACCAGCATGTCGGCGATTTCCAGCGCCTGCTCACCGGTATCCGGCTGCGAGAGCAGCAGGTCGTCCACGTTGACGCCCAGCTTGGCGGCGTAGATCGGATCCAGCGCGTGCTCGGCATCGATGAAGGCCGCGGTACCGCCCTTCTTCTGGCACTCGGCGATCGCCTGCAGGGTCAGGGTGGTCTTGCCCGAGGATTCCGGACCGTAGATCTCCACGACGCGACCCTTGGGCAGGCCACCGATACCGAGGGCGATATCCAGCATCAGCGAACCGGTGGGGATGACCTCGACCGCCTCGACGACGCGGTCGCCCATGCGCATCACGGCGCCCTTGCCGAACTGCTTTTCGATCTGGCTCAGCGCGGCGGTGAGGGCGCGCTTTTTGTTTTCGTCCATCGGAGTGGTCCTTGCAGAGGTCGTATCGGTGGAGGTGCTGTCTTTGGAAGTCTTCTTGGCCATGGGTTCACTTTAAGGCTGGCGTATCGCACGGGCTGAGATTCTGCCCGGCGTTCGGAAAAAAATTATCGGACATCCGTACCAACCTCAGCAAAACCAGAGATGTGCCACAAAAGACCGCGCGTGATTCAAGGGGGAACAGGGTCAGCGGTTGGGCCGCAGCAACCCGCAATAGAGGCCTTCGATGGCGAAGTCCTGGTCGGGCAGCACTTCGATCGGCTTGTAATCGGGGTTGCGCGGCAGCAGGCGGATCCGATCCTTCCCCATCTTCAGCAGCTTGACCGTGATCTCGTCATCGATGCGGGCCACCACGATCTGCCCGGAGCGGGCGTCGCGGGTGCGGTGCACACCGATCAGATCGCCGTCGAAGATGCCCTCGTCGATCATCGAGTCGCCCTGCACCTTCAGCAGGTAGTCCGGCGCGGGCGAGAAGAACACCCGGTCCAGCACCACGAAATCATCCGAGCCGATATCCGCGCCGATCGGCAGACCGGCCGCGACCCGGCCCAGCACCGGCAGCCGCAGGACGTGGTCCGGCAACGCCGACGCAGGCAGTGATTCGGGCAGGCCGTTCTGCAGCGCCGGCGCCTGGACCAGCCGGATGCCGCGGGCCTGGCCCGGGATGCGACGGATCGCCCCGGCCTGCTCCAGCGCTTCCAGATGGTACTGGGCTGCGCGGACGCCCTTGAAGCCGAACGCGCGGGCGATTTCGGTCTGCGACGGCGGTGCGCCATCGGTCTCTATACGCTCGGCGATCAACTGCAGGATCGCCTGCTGGGTATCGGTCAGGTCCATGGTTAGTAGTATTACTACTAACGATGCGGGCACGCAAGTGCCCGCAGAGGAAGAGCCGATAGAAGAAGGGCTGTCCCGCACCGGCCGAAGCCTCCAGCAATGCCTGTAGCCACCGACCGTTGGTCGGTGACCGCGCGAACGCGCGGCGATGTCTGACGGCGCGGGTGCGTATCGCTTGCGGCCAGCTCTCCGGCGTTTAGCCTCTGCAATCTGTTGGGTCAGGCATTCGTGGGGGCCGGATGAGGAGCAGCCACGCATGGCGTGGCTCTACCGGTGGGTGCGGTGACGGGCTGGAGCAGCCACGCGTGGCGTGGCTCTTATCTCTTGCCGATCTGGCACTTTAGGTGCCGAGAGCCCGGCGTGGGCGACCGTGTGGCTCTAGGTCTTGCGACCGCTGGGTAGCTTG
>NZ_JBDJMT010000039.1:0-16819 GCF_039674045.1 Stenotrophomonas sp. TWI602 | reverse complement strand
AAGGTGATGCCTGCTGGCCTTCGAGGAGCCGGCCAGCGGCCGGCACTACCTGTGTACGGTGGGTCGCCACAAAAAAAACGGGCCGCCCGAAGGCGACCCGTTCGTTCAACACAGCGATGTCGTCAGGCCTCAGTATTTCCAGCGCAGGCTCAACGCGACAAAACGCGGCTCGCCGTAGTTGTTGTAATCCAGGTTGGCCCAGTAGGTCTTGTCCAGCGCATTGCGCACGCTCAACGTCGCCGTCCAGCTGTCGCTGAGGCGGTAGTTGGCGTTGAACTGCACCAGCGCGTACGCCGGCTGGTTCACCGTGACCGTGCCGCCGAGCGGATAGGGGACGTTGTAGCCCTGCACCTTGCTCTGCCACTGCACGCCGGCACCCACGCTCAGGCGCTCCAGGGCACCGCGCAGCCGCACCTGGGTGTTGAGCTGCAGCAGATCTTCGGCCGGGTTGGCGTACAGCAGATCGGTGGCGGCACGGGTGACCTTGACGTGGGTGAAGCCGGCATTGACGGTCCAGCCCGGCAGGATCTCGCCGTTGACGTCCACTTCCCAGCCGCGTGCCTTGGTCCCGTTGATGCCGATGTAAGCCGAGCTGCCGTCGCTGAGCGAGCGCTCCGGCACGCTCGTGTCGAGCACCGCGTAGTTGTCCTGCTTGGCCTCGAACACCGCGGCATTGGCGGTCAGGCGACCATCGAACCACTGCGACTTGATGCCCGCTTCCAGATTGGAGCCTTCCACCGGTGCCAGCAGGTTTTCGTTGCGGTCCTTGAAATTCTGCGGGTTGAAGATTTCGGTGTAGCTGGCATACGCCGCCACCTGCGGGGTGATGTCGTACACCAGTCCCACATAAGGCGTGACTTCATCCGTCACTTTGTAAGCGCCGCTGGTGCCGGTGTACGCGCCGGCCGCGTTGTAGGAACGGGAAAGCGTTTCCCAACGGCTCAGGCGCGCACCGGCAATCAAGGCCAGCGGATCGGCCAGGCGCAGGCGGGTGGCCACGTAGACGCCACTCTGCGTGGTCTTGGCGACGCGGCGTGCGCCGGTACGCGCGTAGGTCACCTCGGAGATGTCGCCATCCCACGTGCGGATATCCGGGATGTAGTAGCAGCGCTCGGTCCCGCAACGTGCCCAATCGGTGGGATAGCGCAGCGCGATGGTGTTGGTGGTGCCGTCCAGATCCGCCCACTGCCCCCCCACGGTCAGGTCGTGCTCGCGGCCGAACAAGGAGAACGTGCCGCTCAGGTAGGCATCCACGTTGCGGCGGGTGTCTTCGGAATCGCCGGCGGCGGTGCGTAGGAAGATGCCCGCACCGGTGGCCGGATCCGGGTAGCCGCTGCCGTACACGCGCACGTTCTGCACGTTGCCCTGGGTGTAGGCGGTGTTGATCTTCAGCAGCCAGTTCTCGCCGAAGCGCTGCTCCAGGTTGGCGAAAGCGGTGCTGGTCTCGCGCTGCCAGTAGCTCCACTTCGGCGCGACGTTGGTCGAACGCGGCAGATGGGCGAAGTCGCCCTGGCTGTTGAAGAACGGCACCGTGCCCCAGGTCGAGCCAACCGGATTGTTGTCCTGGGTCTGGTAGCCGACGGTCAGCGTGGTGCTGTCGGTCAGGTCACCTTCCAGCACGGCCATGCCGGCCATCTTGTTCTCGTGGTAGCGGTCGTAATACAGATCGCGGTCGGTGTAGGCGGCAACCACTCGGCTGCGGAAACGGCCGTCAGCGGTCAACGGCGCGGTCACGTCGGCTTCCATGCGCTGGTAGTCCCAGCTGCCGGCGCTGACCGAGAAGGAGGCATCGAACTCCTTGCCCGGGCGCTTGCGCAGCAGGTTGACCGTCGCCGATGGCACGCCTGCGCCGCTCAGCAGGCCGTTGGCGCCGCGGATCACTTCGACCCGATCGTAGAACGCGGTGTCATATTCCTGGTTGGTCGAGCCGCTGTAGGTGGGGATGCCATCGACCTGGAAATCGGTGATGGGAAAACCGCGTGCGTAATACAGCGGGCGCTGGGTGTCGTAGAACGAGACGCTCACGCCGGTGACGTTGCGCATGACGTCGTTGATGCTGAACAGCGATTCGTCCTGCAGGCGCTGAAGGCCGATCGACGTCGCCGACTGCGGGGTTTCCTGCAGGCTGATCGGCAGGCGGGTGGTGCTCGAGGGCGCGGCCCGTGCACCCACCACGCTGACCTTGTCCAACGTCTTGGCATCGGCAGCGCTGCTGGCGTCTGCCAGCGCATCGGCGAAGGCCTGCGGGGCGGTCAGCGAGAGGGCGGAGAGCAGGGCCAGGGCCAGCGGGGCACGGCGGGAGCGGAGCGGGTGGGCGCGGAGCGACATGGGGGTCTCTGGACGGCAGTAGGGAAGGAAGGCAACAGGCAGGCAACGCCGGCGCGCAGGCGCCAGGCACGGTAGGTCCATCCTGGGAAAGCAGGCTGTCGGGCAGCTGCGGGGAGACGGCAGTCCGTTGAGACCGTCCCGTTTCCGTAGCGACACCCCTGCGATGCGCAAATGTAAATCGTTCTCAGTCGCTTTACAATTCTTGAACAATCGGCCGCGTCGGCGTAAAGCGGTGGCGCGGCGGCGCTGGCCCCCAAAAACGCAACCGGCCACCGCGAGGGTGGCCGGAGGGAAACCGTGGCGGAGGCCCGAAGGCCTCGCCGGAGCAGGCTTACAGCGCCTGCAGTTCTTCGTTGGCGTTGCGCTTGGCCTCGGCCGGCTTGGGGGCCGGCGGCGGGGTCAGCATGACCGCCGGGCTGGTCTCGACCGGCACCTCCAGGTACGGCAGCTTCAGGGTTTCGCTGGTCAGGCGGCGGATCTCATTGGTCAGCGCCGGGCTGTCATTGAGCTTGCGGCCATACGACGGCACGATTTCCTTCAGGCGCACTTCCCAGCCCGCCGCCATCTGCTCCGGGAAGGCTTTCTTGAGCAGGTCCAGCATGATCGGCGGCGAGGTCGAGGCACCCGGCGAGGCGCCGAGCAGGGCGGCCAGGGTGTGGTCCTGGTCGGTCACGATCTCGGTACCGAACTGCAGGATCGAGCCCTTTTCCGGGTCCTTCTTGATGATCTGCACGCGCTGACCGGCGGTCACCAGTTTCCAGTCCTCGCGCTTGGCGTGGGGAAAATACTTGACCAGTTCGGCCTGGCGGTCGTCATCGTTCAGACGTGCCTGGCCCATCAGGTACTTCACCAGGTCCAGATTCTCCAGGCCCACGCCCATCATGCCGGCCACGTTGTTGTGGTTGACCGAGGAGTACAGGTCGAACCACGAGCCATGCTTGAGGAACTTGGTGCTGTACAGCGCGAACGGCCCGAACAGCACCACCGGCTTGCCATCCAGCTTGCGCGCATCCAGGTGCGGCACCGACATCGGCGGCGAGCCGGTTTCGGCCATGCCGTAGGCCTTCACCGAATGCCGGTTGGCGATCGCCGGGTCCTGGAAGGCCAGGAACTGGCCACCGACCGGGAAGCCGGCGTAGTTCTTCGATTCCGGAATGCCCGACAGCTGCAGCAGCTTGAGCGCGGCGCCGCCGGCCCCGATGAACACGAAGCGCGACTTGACCGTGGTCTCGGTGTCGGACTTCAGGTCCTTGACGGTCACGTTCCAGCTCTTGTCATCGTTCTGGCGCAGGGCGCGCACTTCATGGTTGAGGTGCAGCTTGAAGTTCGGGCTGCGTTCCAGGCCCGCGGTCAGCTGGCGGGTGATCACGCCGAAGTTCACGTCGGTGCCCAGCGGCATCCAGGTGGCGGCGACCTTCTGCTTCGGATCGCGGCCTTCCATCAACAGCGGCGCCCACTGCGTGATCTGCGCGGGATCCTCGGAGTACTGCATGCCGTAGAACAGCGGGTTCTTGACCAGCGCCTGCTGACGCTTGTGCAGGTAAGCGATGTTCTCATCCCCCCAGACGAAGCTCATGTGCGGGGTCGGGTTGATGAAATCGCTGGGCTGGCTCAGGCGGCCTTCGCGGATCTGGTGCGACCAGAACTGGCGCGAGATCTCGAACTGCTCGGCGATGCCGACCGCACGCTTGGTCTCGATGCTGCCGTCCGGCAGCTCGGGGGTGTAGTTCAACTCGGCGAACGCGGAATGGCCGGTGCCGGCGTTGTTCCAGCCGTCCGAGCTTTCCAGCGCAACCCCGTCCAGGCGTTCATAGACCTGGATGTTCCAGTCGGGCTGCAACTCCTGCAGGAAGGTGGCGAGCGTGATGCTCATGATGCCGCCGCCGACCAGGACGACGTCGACCGGCTTGTCGTTGCCGGCAGCCGGGACCGAACGCTGATGCAGCGGCCAGTACAGGAACAGTGCCGCTGCCAACAGCAACACCACGAACAGGCCGAGGACGACCTTCGCTAGTTTTTTCATGGGGATCTCAGGTAGGGAGACATGGGAAGGATGCCGCCGCTGCCGGGAACGCCCGTGAAGACGGGCGTCACAGCGGTACCTTGGAGGCAATTTTAGCCCTTTCCGGTACGGATTTGGTGCAACGCAGCATCCGGTGGGTGTGCCAGACCGGGTCAGTCGCTGGCCAAGGTGAAGTATTCAACGAGGAAATAGCTGGCTTGATAGGCCAGCGCTATCAGGGCCAGGGCCAGATGGGCGCGGCGCTGGCGCAGGGCCATGCCCAGCCCGGCAATGGCCAGCATCACCACCGTGTGGACCCAGTAGGCATCGCCGAGCATCTGCCAGCGGCTGTGCCCCTTGATGGCGGTATCGACCAGATCCAGCAGCGTGACCAGCGCCAGCATTCCGAAGAAGCCACCGCGCCGCTGCAGCAGATAGTTCTCATAGCTGCCGAACTCGCGCACATCGTCCGGAAACAGCAGCACGCACAGCAGGTACCACGCGGCGCAGTAGGCGATCACGAACAGATACAGCTCGAACGTCCACTGCCGGACCTCGCCCAGCCGGAACTCCCACCACCAGAAGGTCACCACCGAGATCAGCGCCCAGACCACCCAGCACAGGTGGATCCACGACCAGCCGCGGCGCTGGGGGTGCTCGATGATCCCCGCCAGCCCGCGCAGCAGGGTGGTGATGCTCAGGCCGAGGATGATGCTGAGCACCACGCGGATGTGCAGGTAGACCGGATCGGTGTCCATCGACGTGCCCGCGGCTGGAATGCGCCGATGCTGCAACGGGGCGGGTCGTCAGGTCGTGTAGGGCTGCATGCGGCCCCGGTACGACAGCCGACCACCGGTTGGCGCCACCGGTCCAGGGCTATCGCTTCTTGCGCACCAGCGTCGCCGAGGCGGCCAGCACCGCCCGGGTCAGCAGCGCCATCGTCTGCACATCGCCCTTCCAGTGCTGCCAGTACAGCGGCACGTCTTCCCACGCGCGCTGCTTCATGTGCACCAGCCGGCCGGCGTCCAGGTGGCGTTTGACCAGCGGCAACGGGTTCATGGTCCAGCCGAGGCCACCGAGGTTGGCCTGGACGAAGGCGCGGGTGGAGGGAATCCACCAGGTCGGCGCGGTCAGCGGCAGGTCGTTGCCGGCCAGGCGGCGGGCGAACCGGGCCTGCATGTCGTCCTTGCGGTTGAACACCAGCACCGGGGCCTGGGCCAGCGACTGCGCGTTGACGCCCTTGGCGAAGTGCTGCTCATGGAAGGCCGGGGTGCAGGTGGCGGCATAGCGGATGCTGCCCAGCGCATGGATCTGGCAGCCCTGCACCGGCTCATCCAGCGTGGTCACCGCGCCCAGCACGGCCCCTTGCCGGAGCAGGGCCACGGTGTGGTCCTGGTCTTCCGAGCGCAGGTCCAGCGTGGTGCCGGTCTGCCGTGCGAACTGCAGGGCCGCCTCGGGGAACCAGGTTTCCAGGCTGTCGTGGTTGACCGCCACCGGAATGCTGGCATGGGGCAGGTCCTCATCGGCGATGCCCATCCGGTGCAGCGCGTCGTGCTCCAGCAGGGCGGTCTGCTCGGCCAGCTGGACCAGCACCTGACCCTCGGTGGTGGCCACCGCCGGGGACGAGCGCTTGACCAGCAGGCGGCCGACCCGGTCCTCCAGTGCCTTGACCCGCTGGGAGACCGCCGAGGCAGTGACATTGAGCGACTGCGCGGCACGGTCGAAGCTGCCTTCGCGGATCACCGCCGCCAAGGCGCGGAGCTGGGCATGGTCGATGCGCATGATCTTAAGTTCCGCTAAAGATGGTTAAGTAAGTTTAGCTCTACTTTTTAATGTTGCGGCGCGACAATACGCGCCATCCGGTGCTGTACGCCTTGGCGAGGCACCGCCCCCCAGCAAGACACAGGTGGTATCCCATGTTTTCCATCCTTTCCGGCGGCGCCGGGCTGAGCGCGTGGCTCAGTGGTGCCGCAACCGGCATCGGCCTGTTCGCGGTGGTCGGCGCGCAGAGCGCGTTCATCCTGCGCCAGGGCATCCTGCGCAAGCACATCATTCCCGTGGTGGCGACCTGCGCCGCCATCGATGGCATCTTCATCTTCGCCAGCGTGGCGGGCCTGCGCACGCTGACCCAGGCGCTGCCGTGGCTCACCACCGTGGTGCTGTGGGGCGGTGTCGCCTTCCTGGCCTGGTACGCCTGGCAGTCGGCGCGGCGCGCGCTGGCCGGTGGCGGCGGCATGCATGTGGACGATGGCGACAGCACCTCGCGCCGCGCGGTGCTGATCTCGGCGGTCGGCTTCTCGCTGATCAATCCGCATTTCTGGCTGGACATGATGGTCATCGGCGGTATCGCCGAGAACTTCGGCAATGCGCGCATGGCGTTCGCCGCCGGCGTGTTCACCGCCAGCTGCCTGTGGCTGACCGCCCAGGGCCTGGGCGCGCGCCTGCTGGCCCCGCTGTTCACCAAGCCCAAGACCTGGCGCATCCTCGACGGCACCATCGCGGTGATCCTGTCGATCCTGGCGCTCAGCCTCGCGTTCCGCGGCATGCATTGAACTCTCTCCTCGATGCAGGTCCTGGAAATGGCACCGTTCGCGGTGCCATTTTTTTTGCATCAGCACGAATATCCCTCTGGTTGGCAGCTCGATCTTCCGCCTAGAATCGCGATCCCGGACATGAGGTCCGATGCAGCAGGGGGAAAGGATGAAGCACGTACAAAGGTTGGGACTGCTGGTATTGCTGGCCATCACGGGCCACGCCGGCGCGGTGGATCTGGAGCGCTACCTGCGCCGGGATGCCTTCACCGATATCAAGATTTCGCCGAACGGCGACTACTACGCAGCGACAGTGCCGATGGAAGATCGGACGGCCTTGGCGATTCTGCGCAGAGACGGGGGTGAGGTGGTGGGCTCGTTTGTGCCACCCAGGAACAATCACGCCAACCATTTCGACTGGGTCAGTGGAGAGCGCGTGCTGATCGGCCTGGCCGAAAAGCATGGTTCCCTGGACCAGCCTCGAATGACCGGTGAACTGTATGCCATGAACGCCAACGGCGGGCGCGGCGAACTGCTGGTCGGCTACCGCGTGCAGGGAAACGGCCCGGGTACCCGCATCCAGCAGAAAAAAGTGGAGGCGGTGGCGGCGTTCCTCGCTGATGACCTGCCCGCGGACGACCGCAACGTGCTGGTCACGATCTGGCCGTTCAACGATGACCCGTTCACCCGTGCCGATCGGCTCGATGTCACCACCGGCCGCCGTCAGACCGTGGCGCGCTCGCCCGTGCGTCGCGCCGATTTCGTCACCGACAACCAGGGCCAGGTGCGTTTCGCGCATGGCGCGGGAACCGACAACGTCAACAAGCTGTACTACCGCGAAGGGTCGGGCACGACCTGGAAGCTCGTCAACGATGAAGCACTGAACGGGCGTATCGAAACTGCGATTGGTTTTTCCGAAGATGGCCGGCTGGCGTACTTCAATACCGAGATGCCGCAGGGGCCGGATGCCATCGTGTCCTGGGACCCGGTGACCGAAGAGCGCAAGCTCGTGCTCCGCGATCCGGTGGTGGATGTGCACAAGTACATCTATCGGCCGGGCACATCCATCCCGGTGGGGGCGCTGTACCTGGGTGACACGCCGCGCACCCGCTTCTTCGACGAACAGGGCCCCGATGCCCGTCTGTATCGCAGCCTGGAGGCCGCATTTGGTGGTGATGCGGTGTTCATCACCTCCAGCACCCGTGATGGCAGGCAGCTGATGGTTGAGGCGTGGTCGGGTCGCAACCCGGGCGACTTCTACATCTTCGACAATGAGGCAAAGAAGGCCGACCACGTCATCAGCCGCAGCAGCTGGATCGACCCGGCCGCGACGGCCGTCGTGCGCCCGGTGGCGCTCAAAGCGCGTGATGGGCTTGCCCTGCACGGCTACCTGACGGTGCCGGGTAAAGGCAATGCCACCAGGCAGCCGATGGTGGTGATCCCGCACGGGGGGCCTTACGGTCCGTTCGATACCGGCGGCTACGACCCGGTCAGCCAGATGCTCGCTGACGCGGGTTATGCGGTGCTGCAGATCAACTTCCGTGGATCGGGCAATTACGGGCGCGCCCATCGATCCGCAGGCGCCCGCGAGTGGGGCGGCACCATGCAGGACGATCTCACCGATGCAACCCGCTGGGCCATCAGCGAGGGAATCGCCGACGCCTCGCGGATCTGCATCTATGGCGCCAGTTATGGCGGCTACGCGGCGATGATGGGCGCTGCCAAAGAGCCCGGCCTGTACCGTTGTGCGGCCGGGTATGTCGGTGTCTATGACCTGCCGATCATGTTCACCACCGGCGACATCCAGCGGCGTGGCTCCGGCGAAAACTATCTCAAGGAATGGATCGGTGACCGGCAGCAACTGGCGGCGGTATCGCCGGTGAATCTGGCCGACCGCATCAAGGTGCCGGTATTCCTCGCTGCCGGTGGCGAAGACGAACGCGCGCCGATCCAGCACACCAGGCGGATGGAAGCGGCGTTGAGGAAAGCCGGCGTGCCTGTGGAAGCGCTGTACTACCCTACCGAAGGCCACGGCTTCTACACCGATCCGCACCGCCGCGAGTACTACACCAAGCTGCTGGCGTTCCTGTCCAACAGCCTGGGCGGCCAGACCGCCTCGGCGTCGACGCCAGCCCAACCCTGAGTACGGCGCGGCATCCACCCCGCCTCAACGACAACGGCACCGGAAGGTGCCGTTGTCGTCTGTGCAAACGGCGCGGACTTACTTCACCCCGTGCATCATCCGCTTCAGCAGCGGCGAGCAGATCAGCGCGACGGCGGCGCAGCCCAGTCCGATCCACATCAGCAGCCAGAACAGGTGTTCGTAGCTGGCGGCGGCGCTGGCGATATCCATGGTCTGGCCTTCCGGCACCTCGATCGCGGCGAGCTTGCCGAACAGCGCGGCCAGCGTTTCGGAGAACGCGGTGGCCAGGAACCAGGTGCCCATCATCAGGCTGACCACGCGCGGCGCGGCCAGCTGAGTAACGGCGGACAGACCGACCGGTGACAGGCACATTTCGCCGATCTCAAGGATCAGATACGCCAGCACCAGCCACCACACGCTGGCCATCTGTCCGGTTGCACCCACGTGTTGGGCGGCCAATGCCAACGGCACGAACGACAGCGCAGCGAAGATCAGCCCGATCGAGGATTTGATGGGCTTGGACGGGTCCATGCGGCGACGGTCCAGCCACGCCCACAGCATCGCGAACAGCGGGGCGAGCACCACCAGGAACAGGCCGCCGAGGTAGGTCAGCGAGCCGGCCGTCTGCGGGATCACCAGGCAGTCGCGGATCAGCATCACCAGCATCGCGGCCACAATGGCGATGAACAGGTTGCGCGGCGCGGACGAACCCGGGTTTCGCTCCGACAGGCGCGCGGCCACCACGAAGCCCAGCGGTGCCAACAGCAGCGAGGCGATCGACCACGGCAGCGGCGTGCCGCCCTGGATCACCAGCGACGGCACCAGGTCCTTGGTCAGCAGGCGATCGGTGAAGGTCACCCACGAGCCGTAGGTCTGCTCGTACAGGGTGAAGAACACCAGTGCCATGAAGATCAGCGCCATCAGCGCGATCATCTGCTGGCGCTGCACCGGCGTGCAGCGGGTGCCGGTGAACCAGGCGAACCAGACCAGCACGCCACCCAGCACCACGATCATCAACATCAGCGCCAGGCTGATTTCACCGCCGAGCGCGAACGCGCCATTGGCCGCGGCCCACATCAGCGCGGCGACCGGCACCACGCCCAGCACGGCCACCGCATAGATCAGCCATTCGCGGCGGATGCCGAGCACGCGTTGGCGCAGTGCCGGCAGGTCGGACGGTTCGGCGTGGCCCTGCAGGTACTTCTGGCCCCACAGGAACATGCCCAGGCCGATCACCATGCCGATACCGGCCGCGCCGAAGCCGTACTTCCAGCCATAGGCTTCGCCGAGGAAGCCGCACACCAGCGAGGCAAACAGCGCGCCCAGGTTGATGCCGGCGTAGAACAGCGAAAAGCCCGAATCGCGACGCGGATCGTTTTCCGGGTACAGCTTGCCGACGATGGTGGAGATGTTCGGCTTGAGGAAGCCCACGCCCATGATGATCAGGGCCAGCGACAGGTAGGTGATGCCCAGCGCGGCGTCATCGCGGACCACCGCGCCATCGACGCGGACCGCTGCGTGACCTTCGAAGGCCATGCCCAGATGCCCGAGCACCAGCAGCACGCCGCCGAACACCACCGCCTTGCGCATGCCCAGCCAGCGGTCGGCGAGCAGGCCGCCGAAGACCGGGATGCAGTAGACCAGGCCACCGTACGCGCCGAGCAGATCCAGGCCGGCCTTGTCGCCGAACAGGTGGTACTTGGTGAGATACAGCAGCAGCAGCGCCTTCATCCCGTAGAACGAGAACCGCTCCCACATCTCGGTGAAGAAGCAGATGTAGACGCCCTTGGGATGGCCGAGGAAGTCGTCGGTGGGGGTGGAGGTTGCGGCGGCGGGCAGGGCGGCTGCGGTCATCGAGGGATCGGGCAGGGCGGACAAGGGGGCGAGTATAGGCCCGGGGCGAAGGGTCAGCCGTGCCGTGTCTGGCCGCTCCGCCGTCGTGGTGTCGGCCGCTCCATTGTCGTAGTGCCGGCCGCTACGCTCCAGTAGTGCCGGCCGGTACGCTCTAGTAGTGCCGGCCGCTGGCCGGCAGCCTCACCATCCCGGCATCGCGCGCTTACAGATAGCGAAGCCACGCCAGATCCCGCCGACGCGCCTTGAAGCGCGCGAACGCTCTGGTCGGCCAGTACAGCGCCAGTGCCAGCACCACGGTGATCACCCACAGGCTCGCCACGTGGTCCACGGCGACATACGCGCCGTGGGTGTGCCCCCAGCGTGCTTCGGCCAGCACGTACAGCAGCTTCAGCACGTACAGGTGCAGCAGGTAGAAGAACATCGGTGCTGCGCCGATGTCGGCCAGTGGCGCCAGCGCCCGTGCCACGCGCGGCTGCTCGTACAGGCGCAGCAACAGCAGGCCGATGCCCAGGGTCAGCAGCAGGAACAGGAGCGAGGGCGGGTACTTGGTGACGTTGAAGACGCTCATCAGCGTGCTGCCCAGTGTGGCGAAGGACTGCCACGGGCTGTCGCCGTAGAGGTTCACCGCCCGCAGGATGACGAACGCCAGCAGCGCACCGGCGCCGGCCATCCACAGGCGACGCTGGCGCAGGAGGGCATCGCCGCCGCGCGCGAACCACGGGCCGATCACCCAGCCCAGTGCAATGACGCCGATCCACGGCAGCACCGGGTAGGAGGTGCGCAGGCGCAGCCCGTCGGTCACGGTGATCCAGTCGCGCTGGTGCAGCACCTTCCACAGCACGGCCAGCACCCCGTCGCCCTGCACGCGGACGCCATCGAGCAGGTTGTGCCCGGCGATCACGGCCAGCGCCAGCACCGCCAGTGCGCCGCGTGGCAGCCACAACAGCCCGGCCAGCGCGATCATGCTGATGCCGATCGCCCAGATCACCTGCAGGTACATCACGCTGGGCGGGAACTGCAGCGTCCACGCGAAGTTGACCACCAGCAGCTCCAGCACCACCAGGAACAGGCCGCGCTTGAGCAGGAAAGCCGACGCGGCCCGGCGCCCATCCGGCTTGCCACTGGCGTACAACCAGGCCGACAGGCCGGTCAGCAGCACGAACACCGGGGCACACAGATGCGCCAGCAGCCGGCTGACGAACAGCGCCGGCTCGACCTGGTCCACCACCATGGGGTCGCCGACCTGCTGGTGCATGTAGAAGGTTTCGCGCACGTGGTCGAGCAGCATCAGCACAATGACGGTGCCGCGCAGCTGGTCGATGGAGGTCAGGCGGGAGGTGGGGGAATGCGTCACAGCAGCGCCGGTTGCTCGGCGCGATAGGATATAACATAACTAAAGTGGATGGTCCCGGCCTTGGACGTTGCCGAGTCCGGCGTGTCGCAGCGGCGGCGGCCCGCGTAGGTCAACAGGGGCCTCGATCAGGTGGTGCGGGGTTGCCGGCCGGCGGCCGGCACTACTGGACTTGCCCGTACATGAACGCTAGCGTGGCAGGGATTTTTTGCCAGCAGGGGCTTCCATGAACAACGACGCTGCGCCACGCCAGCTCACTTTCCGCGCGGTGGTGCTTGCCATCGTGCTGGCGGTGATTCTGTCGGCCGCCAACGCCTACCTCGGTCTGTTCGCAGGCCTGACCATCGCCACCGCGATTCCCGCGGCCGTCATCTCCATGGGCGTGCTGCGCCTGCTCGGCGGTGGCACCATCCTTGAAAACAACATCGTCCAGACCGGTGCTTCGGCCGGCTCGTCGATCGCCGCCGGCGTGATCTTCACGATTCCCGCGCTGGTGATCATGGGCTACTGGCCGGACTTCAAGTACTGGTGGGTGCTGGGCATCGCCGGCCTGGGTGGCCTGCTGGGCGTGCTGTTCTCGGTACCGCTGCGCCGTTCGATGATCGTCGAAGATCCGCTGCCGTTCCCGGAAGGCAAGGCGGCCGCCGAAGTGCTCAAGGCCGGTGAAAACCCCGGCCCGGGCCTGAAGATCCTGGCTGTGTCGGCGGTGATCGGCGCCTTCGTGAAGCTGGCCGCCGAAAGCGGCCTGCGCCTGATTCCGGATGCCTGGGCCACCTCGGCCTACGTGGGCAGCTCGAAGATCACCGCCTTCATCGGCACCAACCTGTCCCCGGCGCTGCTGGGCGTGGGTTACATCGTCGGCCTGAATGTCGGCATCGTGGTGGTGTCCGGCTCGATCCTGACCTGGCATATCGCCATTCCGCTGTACCAGATGTTCTTCATGAACACCGATCCGGCCCTGGCGGCCTCGATCGCCACGGCCAGCTCCACCGAGGCCGCCTTCGCCATCTGGGGCGCGAAGATGCGTTACCTGGGCGTGGGCGCGATGCTGATCGGTGGCGTGTGGACCCTGATCTCGCTGCGCAAGTCGCTGCTCAATGGCGTCAAGAGTGGCTTTGCCGCGGCCCGCAAGAGCGGTGGCCCGGCGCTGGCGCACACCGAGCGCGACCTGCCCATGAAGTGGATGCTGGTGGCCCTGGTGGTGTTCACCCTGCCGCTGTTGGCGCTGTACCAGGCCATCGTGGGCCAGTGGCACGTCTCGATCCCGATGACGCTCATCATGATCGTAGCCGGCTTCCTGTTCGTCTCGGTGTCGGCCTACCTGGCCGGCCTGATCGGCTCCTCCAACAACCCGGTCTCGGGCATCACCATCTCCACCATCCTGTTCGCCTCGGCGGTGCTGGTGCTGCTGCTCGGCAAGGACGGCCTGACCCCGGTCGGCGTGGGCGGCGCCCCGCTGGGTGCGGTGGCCGCGATCATGATCGGTGCGGTGGTGTGCTGTGCGGCCGCGGTCGGTGGCGACAACCTGCAGGATCTCAAGGCCGGTTACATCGTCGGTGCCACCCCGTGGAAGCAGCAGCTGATGCTGGGCATCGGCGCGTTCTCGTGCGCGCTGATCATGGCGCCGGTACTGAACCTGCTGGCCACCGCCTACGGCATCGGCGTGAAGTCCGAGCTGCATCCCAACGCGCTGGCCGCACCGCAGGCGAACCTGATGGCCTCGGTGGCCAAGGGCCTGTTCGGCGGCGAGCTGCCGTGGACCTTCATCGGCATCGGTGCCGTGGTCGGCGCGGCGATCATCGCCTTCGACAGCTGGCTGAAGGCGCGCAACGCCCGTTTCCGCGTGCCGGTGCTGGCCGCGGCGATCGGTATCTACCTGCCGCTGGAGCTGATGGTGCCGATCTTCCTGGGCGGCCTGATCGCCTACCTGGTGGAGCGTTTCCACAAGATCCGCGGCGACGATGAAGAAGGCCGCGACCGCGTGCACAAGCCGGGCGTGCTGTTCGCCGCCGGCCTGATCACCGGTGAAGCCCTGATGGGTATCGCGATCGCAGTACCGATCGTGATCAGCAGCCGCGCCGACGTGCTGGCGCTGCCGTTCCACCTGCCGGGCGCGCAGTGGATCGGGCTGGCCGTACTGTTCCTGGTCGGCTGGTTGATCTACCGCACCGGCAAACGCGCGGTGGGTTCGGTCTAACCAGCGACCCCGCTGTGCGTCACGACAAACCCCGCTCCGGCGGGGTTTGTCGTTTCTGGAGCGCCCAGGGCACGGCATGACCGATGGCCTTTGCATGGGCCACCCCTCGGCCCTACCATCGGCGTTTTGCCGTTCCGCGGAGACCCCGATGAAACTTCGTTACGCCCTGCTGCCGTTGTGCCTGCTGACCGCGATGCCCTCGCTGGCGGCCACGCGTGGCCTGGATGTGCGCGACATGATCGCGCTGGATCGGGTCTCCAGCCCGCTGCTCACCGCCGATGGCGGCAACGTGATCTTCGCCAAGCGCGTGGTCGGTACCGACAGCAAGGCCAGCACCGGCCTGTACATCCGCAACCTGCGCACGCGTGACCTGGCCCCGCCCAAGCCGCTGACTCCGGCCGGTTGGAACGTCAATTCCGCAGCGCTGTCGGCCGATGGCCAGACGGTGTACTTCCTGAGCGCCAAGAACGGCAGCCAGCAGCTCTACGCGCAGCCGACCACCGGCGGCACGCCGCGCCAGATGACCGACTTCCCCGTCGATGTGGACAGCTTCCACGTCTCCCCGCAGGGCGACCGCGTGGCCTTCAGCAGCGGCGTGTTCCAGGACTGCGGTTCGGACCTGGCGTGCACCAGCAAGAAGCTGGACGCGCACAAGGCGCGCAAGAACACCGGTGAGGTGTTCGATAACCTGTTCGTGCGCCATTGGGATACCTGGGCCGATGGCCGCCGCAATACGCTGTTCGTGGCGCCGCTGCCGGCAGGCAAGGCCGCCGCGGTGAAGGGTGCTTCGGCGATCAGCGCGACGCTGGCCGGCGATGCGCCGTCCAAGCCGTTCGGCGGCAATGACGACTTCACCTGGTCGCCGGATGGCAAGAGCGTGGTCGCCGCGATCCGCGTGGCCGGCAAGCAGGAGCCGTGGTCGACCAATTTCGATCTGTACCGTCTGGATGCCGAGGGCAAGCAGGCCCCGGTCAACCTGACCGCGGCCAACCCGGCCTGGGATGCCGGCCCGGTGTTCAGCGCCGACGGCAAGACCCTGTACTACCGCGCCATGAAGCGCCCGGGCTTCGAAGCGGACCGCTTCGGCCTGATGGCCATGGACGTGGCCACCGGCAAGACCCGCGAGATCGCACCCAAGTGGGATCGTTCGGCCGGCGAGATCGTGCTGTCCGGTGACGGCACGCTGATCTACACCAGCGCCGACGACATGGGCGAGCACCGCCTGTTCGGCGTCGATATCGCCACCGGCACCGCTGAAGTGGTGGCCGACGGCGGCAGCATCGGCTCGCCGGTGATCGCCGGCACCACGCTGGCGTATACGAAGAACAGTCTGAAGAGCGGCGATCAGATCATCGTGGCCGCCTTCGATGGTGCCAACCCGCGCGAGATCACCCCGAGCGCCGGTGAGATGCTGCCCGACGTCGCCTTCGGCGATTACGAGCAGTTCCAGTTCAAGGGCTGGAACAACGAGACCGTGCACGGTTACGTGGTCAAGCCGTACAACTACCAGGAAGGCAAGAGTTACCCGGTCGCGTTCCTGATCCACGGTGGCCCGCAGGGCAGCTTCGGCAACGGCTGGAGCTACCGCTGGAACCCGCAGACCTACGCCGGCCAGGGCTACGCGGTAGTCATGATCGACTTCCACGGCTCCACCGGCTACGGCCAGGCCTTCACCGATGCGATCAGCCAGCACTGGGGCGACCGCCCGCTGGAAGACCTGCAGAAGGGCTGGGCCGCGGCACAGAAGCAGTACCCGTTCCTCAACGGTGACAAGGCGTGTGCCCTGGGCGCCAGCTACGGCGGCTTCATGGTCAACTGGATCGCCGGCAACTGGAACGAGCCGTGGAAGTGCCTGGTCAATCATGACGGCGTGTTCGACCAGCGCATGATGGGCTACGCCACCGAAGAGCTGTGGTTCACCGAGTGGGAGCAGGGTGGCACGCCATACGAGAAGGCGGCCAACTATGAGAAGTTCAACCCGGTCAACCATGTGGCCGACTGGAAGAAGCCGATCCTGATCGTGCACGGCCAGCTCGACTACCGCATTCCGGTGGAGCAGGGCCTGGCCGCGTTCACCGCTGCGCAGCGCCAGGGTATCGAATCCAAGTTCCTGTACTTCCCGGATGAGAACCACTGGGTGCTCAAGCCGCAGAACAGCGTGCAGTGGCACGACACTGTCAACGGCTGGTTGAAGCAGCACATCGGCGAATAAGCCGGTTTGAAGCGCCGCCCCCAGGGGCGGCGCTTCTTCATGGCACCGGGTCTCGTTGGCCGTGGTATCACCGGTGATCGGCGGCGGTGTAACCGGCCAACGTCGGCGGTGTAACCGGTAGAGCCCACCCGGGGGGGGGGGGCGGCACAAAGAGCCCCCCCACCCGGGGGGCGCAACGGGAGGGTTTTTACACAAAAGATG
>NZ_JBDJMT010000038.1:0-19043 GCF_039674045.1 Stenotrophomonas sp. TWI602 | reverse complement strand
CCCGCCTGCGGGCCCCCCCCGGGGGGGCGCGGCCACGGGTGCCCGGGCACCCCCTGGCCCCCCGCCGGTTGGGCGGCGCCCGGCTGGGGGGCCGCGGCCCCCCCCCAACGGGTCGGCTCTACGCATTTCGACGGTCAGCCGCCCCAGACCAGCGCCAGCTCCAGCGCGATCCAGCCGACGAAGGCCACCACCAGCACCGCGCCCTCACGCCGGCTGATCGTCAGATCACCGCGCAGCATCGGGTAGAGCACCAGCACGAAGGCGATCGCCGCCGGCAGCTCCAGTTTCACGAACGATTCGGGCAGCGCCAGCGGACGCAATGCGGCCATGCCGCCGACCACCACCAGCAGGTTGAACAGGCTCGAGCCGATCACATGGCCCAGCACCATGTCGCCCTGGCCACGCCGGGCGGCGGCAATGGCCGCCGCCACTTCGGGCAACGCGGTGCCGATCGCCACCGGCAGCAGGCCGACCAGCAACGGTGACCAGCCCAGCCCGGCGCCAAACACCGGCGCGGCCTGCACGATCCAGCGCGCGCCGAAATACAGGCACACCGCCGCGAACAGCAGCCGCAGGAGGTTGAGGAACAGTCCCGTGCGGGTCATGGCGTAGCCGGCGATGCCCTCACGCACCGGCTCGACTTCCAGCCGCGCGCGGCGCAGCAGGAACACCAGCAGGCCGACAAAGGCGAGCAGCAGCACGGCCCCTTCCCAGCGTGCGATCACGCCATCCAGGCCGAACAGGATCAGCAGCGCACTGGCGGCGGCCAGGCAGACCAGCAACGGTGACAGCAGGCGCGCACGGACCAGCAGCGGCGCAGCAAGCGCCGCCAGGCCCAGGGTCAGGCCGACGTTGACGATGTTGCTGCCCACCGCGTTGCCGAGCGCGAGTTCTTCCGCGCCGACCACGAAGGCACGGGCGTTGACCACCAGCTCCGGCAGCGAGGTGCCGAAGGCCACCAGCAGCAGCCCGGCCACGAACGGCGACGCGCCGAAGCGCTGGGCCAGACCCGAGGCGGCCCGGACGATGGCGTCGCCGCCCAGTGCCAACAGCACCAGGCCCAGCACGAACCAAACAGTGGCAGCAATCATCTGGTGCTCCCCGGTGACAGATGTGGGCCGATTCTAGGGCCAGCCCACGCCAAACAGTGAAGGCCCGCCCCGGCCCTGTGGCCGGCGCGGTGCCGATGGCTCAGGAGCAGCCTTCCACGTAATCGACCTGCGGGGTCTTGCCGACCCGCCATGCGGTCACATTGCCATCGCCGTTGATCTCGAAGTTGACCAGCGCGCCGCCCTCGGTCGCCGGGCGCACGCGCAGGTTGTGGCCGTGCTCGTCGTACTTGTGTGGGGTCAGGTCGCCGCGATCCGGGTACAGCGTCTGCAGCTGGCCGAGCGACATGCCGACCTTGCCGCCACCGGGGGCGACGATGCGGTCGTTGCGCACGTCGTACCGGACCAGACGCTTGCCTTCGATCATGAAGATCACGTCCTCGGCCTGCGCGCCTTCCGGCCGCAGCGCATGGCAGTAGTCGTCAGCGACGTCGCCCTGCAGGGGTGTCTTCCAGGCCGCCCGGACCTCGTCCAAGGTGCTGCCCAGCGCCACCGGGCCGTAGCCATCCAGGCGTGCCGGACCCTGCGTCACCGTGCCCGGGGCCGCCGTGGCAGGCGCTGCCGGCGCGGTGTCCGCCGCCGGTGCAGGCACGGCCGCCTCGGCATCGGCCGACGGCGTCTCCGGCGTGCGCTCGCACGCGGCCAAGGCCAGCACCATCCCCACTGCCATCACGCTTCCCAGCTGTCTCATGCCTGCATCCTCCCGGTGAATGGGCGCAGCCTAGCGCGAGCGCCGTGTGGGCGGCATGCACAGTGTCGCTGTCATCCGCGTTTCACCTGCCGCGTTCAGGCTCGGCCTGCACCGCATCGACCCCGCCCCCATGCAACCGCAGAAGACCGACCTCGCCCGCACCGCTTTGCAGGCCCACCGCGCGCCCCTGGACATGCGCCAGCGCCGGCTGTTGATCCTGTGCGACGGCCAGCGCGACCTGGTCCAGCTCGGCCAGCTGGTGGGCCCGGAAACCCCGGCGATGGTGATCCAGCTGATCCAGAGCGGGTATCTGGTGTCGAGTGGGGTCGCGGAGGTCGCCGTTGTCGCACCCGCCGCACCTGCACCTGCGGTGACACCGACCGCGGTGCCGGTGCCCGTGACCGAACGCCGCCGCTCGCTGGCCGCCGCCCGCATCTATCTGCTGGACATCCTGGAACTGCAGCGTCATCCGCAGGCGGCAGCGCTGTTCCACACCCTGCAGCAATCGCGCAGCGACGAGACGGTCATGGCCGCGCTGCAGGCCGCACTGGATGCGCTGCCGGGCCTGACCTCCACCGGCTACGCCGAGCGGGTGCGGCAGCGGTTGCTGGAGGTGCTGCCGAAGGAGCATGCCGAGCGCTTCCAGATCGCGCTGGTTTGAGCCTGCGTCAGCCCGAGAAATTCGCCTTCAATCCCTGCCAGCAGTGCTGGTACCCGCGCTGGCGGTGCGTCGCGTCCATCGCCTGGGCGGTGGGGCGGATCACGCCGCGGGTTTCGAACATGAAGGCCATGGTGTCCTTGATCACGTCCGGCCTGCTCAGGTCGGCGGCGGAGGCCTTCTCGAAGGTCGCCGCATCCGGGCCGTGGCCGCTCATGCAGTTGTGCAGCGAGGCACCGCCGGGCACGAAACCTTCGGCCTTCGCATCGTAGGCGCCGTGGATCAGGCCCATGAATTCGCTGGCGATGTTGCGGTGGAACCATGGCGGGCGGAACGTGTTCTGCGCGACCAGCCAGCGCGGCGGGAAGATCGCGAAGTCCATGTTGCTGGTCCCCGGCGTGTCGCTGGGCGAATGCAGCACGAGGAAGATCGAGGGATCGGGATGATCGTGGCTGATCGAGCCGATCGTGTTGAAGCGGCGCAGATCGTAGCGGTAAGGCGCGTAGTTGCCGTGCCAGGCGACCACGTCCAGCGGCGAATGATCGATATCCGCACGCCACAGCTGGCCCTCGAATTTGGCAATCAGTTCGAACGCGCCGTCGATATTCTCGAACGCTGCATGGGGCGTTTCGAAGTCGCGCGGATTGGCCAGGCCATTGGACCCGATCGGGCCCAGGTCGGGCAGCTTCAGCAGCGCGCCGAAGTTCTCGCAGACGTAGCCACGTGCGTCGCCGTCAGGCAGTTCGACACGGAAGCGCACACCGCGCGGGATCACCGCGATCTGCTGCGGCTCGATCTCGATCACGCCCATTTCGGTGAGCAGGCGCAGGCGGCCCAGCTGCGGGACGATCAGCAGCTCGCCATCGGCGTTGTAGAAATAGCGGCCCTGCATGTCGCGGTTGGCGGCGTACAGGTGGATGCCCACGCCAGCGTGGGCGTCGGGCGAGCCGTTGCCGCCCATGGTGTACAGCCCCTCGATGAAATCGGTGGGCGTGCTGGGCAGCGGCAACGGATCCCAGCGCAACTGGTTGGGCGAGACCGGGCCCTGCGCGACGTCGCCGTGCAGGTGCGGCTGGATAAAGGGGGTGAATTCGCCGTGGGTCACCGCGGGGCGGATGCGGTACACCCAGCTGCGGCGATTGCTGCCGCGCGGCGCGGTGAACGCGGTGCCGGACAGCTGTTCGGCATACAGACCATGCGCGACACGCTGCGGGGAGTTCTGCCCCACCGGCAGTGCACCCGGCACCGCCTCGGTGGCGAACTCATTGCCGAAACCGCTCTGGTAGCCGCGCGATGACATCGGGTTGTTCATGGTCCTGCTCCGCCGGAGGCGTGGATGGCAAGGGAAGACAGCCGGTGGCACCCGCGCGGGCGCGGATGCCACCGTTGAAGCGTAACGCGGGTGGCGGCCGAGTGCCTTACAGCACGCCGCGCTTCATCTGGTCGCGCTCGATGCTTTCGAACAGCGCGGTGAAGTTGCCTTCGCCGAAGCCTTCGTTGCCCTTGCGCTGGATGATCTCGAAGAAGATCGGGCCGATGCAGTTGGTGGTGAAGATCTGCAGCAGTTTGCGCTGTTTGGTCTCCGGGTCGGCATCGATCAGGATCTTGTTCTTCGCCAGCCGGGCCACGTCTTCACCGTGGTTGGGCACGCGCATGTCGATCACATCGAAATACGTGTCCGGCGTGTCCAGGAACTCCACGCCCTGGGCGCGCATCGCTTCCACGGTGTCGTAGATGTTCTCGGTGAAGCAGGCGATGTGCTGGATGCCCTCGCCCTTGTAGGCGTCGAGGTATTCGTTGATCTGGCTCTTCGGATCGGAGGATTCGTTGAGCGGGATGCGCACGATGCCGTCCGGGGCGGTCATCGCCTTGGACACCAGGCCGGTCTTGAGGCCCTTGATGTCGAAGTAGCGGATCTCGCGGAAGTTGAACAGGCGCTCGTAGTAATCCGACCACTGCTGCATGTTGCCGAAATACAGATTGTGGGTCAGGTGATCGATGAAGGTCAGCCCGAAGCCCTTCGGGCGCGGGTCCACGCCGTCGATCGGCGCGTAATCGGTATCGAACATGCTGCCGTTGGCGCCGTAACGGTCCACCAGGTACAGCATGCAGTCGCCGATGCCCTTGATGATCGGGGCGGCGACGGCGCGGGTGTCAGGCTTGAAGTCGATCGGTTCGGCACCGTTGCCCAGGGCCATCTGGTAGACCTCATCGCCCGGCTTCTTGAAGCGGATGGCGAAACCGCAGGCGCACGGACCGTGCTTCTCGGCGAAGTCCGAGGCGAACGAGTCCGGCTCTTCATTGACCAGGAAGTTCACGTCGCCCTGGCGATAGACCGTGATCGCACGCTGCTTGTGGCGCAGCACCGCGGTGAAGCCCATCTTGCGGAAATAGTCGTGCAGTTCCGCGCCACGGCCGGCCGGGGCGGCGAACTCGACGAACTCGAAACCATCGATGCCCATCGGGTTTTCGAAGGTGGTGACCTGCATGCCCGGATCGGGTGCGAAGGACGCGGTGCTCGTTTGGCTGGTCATGCTGTGGCTCCAAAGCAATCCGCATCGGAAAAAACCAGGTGCGGTAGGAAGGCAGACCCGCGAGAATGCGGAGTCCGGAACGTAGGTTATAGTTTCACATGAAACCACCATCAAGGTGCACCGCAGCATGAGCCCGCCCGATCCCAGCAGTCACAGCATCCGCGCATCGCACGCCCTGCTCGATCTGGAGCAGTTCCTGCCCTACCGGCTGAGCGTTCTGTCCAACCGCGTCAGCGGCAACATCGCCAAGCTGTACGGGGACCGTTATGGCCTGGCGATCCCCGAGTGGCGGGTGATCACGGTCCTGGCGCTGTACCCGGGCTCGTCGGCCAGCGAGGTGTCCGATCGCACCGCGATGGACAAGGTCGCGGTCAGCCGCGCCGTGGCCAGACTGCTCGAACGGGGCTTCATCAAGCGTGAAACCCATGGCGATGACCGCCGCCGCTCGGTGCTGGCGCTGTCGGCCGCCGGATTCGAGGTGTACGAGACCATCGCGCCGCTGGTGATCGACATCACCCGCAAGCTGATGTCCGTGCTCAGCGAGGACGAAGAACAGATGCTGGAGACGCTGATCCTGCGCCTGGCCGGGGAAGGCCTGCAGCGGATGGACGAGTAGGCAACGACCGTTGGTCGTTGCCGCTCAGCTCAGGTGCTTGCGCCGCGCATGTACCCACGGTGCGGCCAGCGCGCCGATGGCACCGCCGGCAAATCCCAGCGAGGCGGCCACGGCGGCCGCTTCGATCGCACCCGGCAGGGCCAGCGCGGCGACCACCAGCAGCAGCGATGGCAGGCCGATGAAGGTCGCCATGAAGTAGCGCCAGCGCGGTGACCACGTGCCGACCTGGAGCAGACTGACCGGCATCCAGGTTTCGCCGGAGGCGTCCTGGGCAACCTTCGCGGCCACCTTGCCCAGGTCCGCTTCGACCGGCCCCTTGCCGCCACGCGCGGCAGCCAGCATCGCGGCCACCTCTTCAACCGCCGGGAAGCTGGTCGGCCAGGTCTGCGGGGCGTTGACTCCGTAGGCAGTCAGCAGCGGCAGGCTGATCCAGGGCGCCAGCAACGGACGCACCTTGCGACGGTCCAGCACACACCAGATCTGCGTCACGCCATGCGCGGTCACGCTGTACAGCGCCAGCTGCGCCGCCGCCGGATACGGCAGCAGGTGCACGCGCGCGGCCATGCTGTCGTAGCCCATCTCACGCAGGAAGCCCGGGCGGGTACGGCCCTCGTGCGCCCAGGCCAGGCCGAGCGCGCCGACCAGATACACCTCGGCCGGATCCTTCGTGCCGGCGGTGGCGCGGTCATCGCTGGCCAGGAAGAACGCCAGCGATTTGGGTTCGGCGACGTCGTGCTGGTCCCAGCGCCCGGCGTCGCCCAGCACATGCTTGAGCGGCAGGCGCGCCGGGGCGGTTTCGTCCTTGCTGGCGTTCTGCAGGAACGGCACCACGCTCAGCACGAAGCCCTGCAGGTCCACGCCGCGCAGGCCGCTGCCCTGCCACTCGGCCGGGATCAGGCCGGGCAGGCTGCCCTGGCGTGCCAGCGTGTCCAGCTGCGCCTTCTGCTCCACCAGTTTCTGCACGGCCGCCTTGAGCAGTACGTTGTCGGGCACGGAGACCATCGGCAGGCGGTAGCGGATCGCACCGGGCGCCGGGGCCTGGCCGTCGCCATCGAGCGCATCCGGCGCGGTGTGGTCATCCAGCAGCACGTCGACCGGCGGCAGGCTCACGCCGGCCGGCGCATCAAGGGAAACATCGGTGGTGCTGTCGCTGGTGCCCGGCTGCATGCGTCGATTCCGTCGGTTGTCCGCCACGAACAGCGCGGCATGAGGTCCTTGGGGGTAGCGGCCGGGTGGCGCGGAAATTGAGCGCAAAAAAAAGCCGCGGAATCCGCGGCTTTTTCGATCACGACGCCTTGGGTGGCGCCCATTGCTTCATGAAGGCGAAGAAGCGGCCGCGGTCGTAGCCCTTCTTCTGCCCCTTGTCCGCTTCCAGCTCTCCGGTGAACTGCGAATGCAGCAGCGTGCCGTCGGCATCGAGCACGAACAGGTGCGGGTAGCCCTTCACTGCCGGGAACTGCGACAGGAACGCCGCGTTCTCGTTCTCTTCGCTGTAGTTGACCTTCATCCAGACGTAGTTCGCATCGCGGAAGCGGCGGATCTCCGCATCCCCTTCGATGAAACCGTCCATCAGATGGCACCACGGGCACCACTCGCCGCCCACATCCACGATGATCCGCTTGCCGCCGCGCTGGGCCTCGACCTTGGCCGTGGCCAGATCGGCGACCGGATCGCGGGCCGGATCGAACTGGGCATTGAGCGCCGCGATCGCGGCGATGTCCGCCGCGGCCGGGGTGTTGCCCGAGGCCACCGGTTCGCCGGGATCGGCGACCGGGGCCTTCTGCTCGGAGGTATCCAGCGGCTGCGCAGGCGCCGCGGTAGGCGCCGACGACGGCGAACAGGCGGCCAGCAGGCCGGCCACGATCATCGACATTGCCACGGCTTTCATGCGCATCGCCTTCCTCACTTGACGCCGTGCATCAGCTTGTTGATCAGCGGTGCGACCAGGAACAGGACCACGCCGGAGATGATCAACGCCCAGAAGCCGAACGTGTAGCCCTTCAGCGCCGATTCCACGGTCATGCCGCCTTCGCCGCTGACCACGCCGGCGAAGATGCCCGACATGTTGTTGCCGATGCCGGTGGACAGGAACCAGCCGCCCATGCCGAAGCCGACCAGGCGCACCGGGGCCAGCTTGGTCACCATCGACAGGCCGATCGGCGACAGGCACAGCTCACCGACGGACTGGATCACGTAGACCATGAACAGCGTCCAGAACGGAATCTTGCCGTCCACGACCATGCTCGACAGGGCCACCATCAGCAGCGCGAAGGCCGCACCGTTGAACAGCAGGCCCAGGCCGAACTTGCGCGGGATCGACGGGTTGGCGCGGCCCAGCTTGATCCAGATCCAGGCAATGATCGGGGCCAGCGTGATGATCGCCACCGAGTTGACCGACTGGAACCAGGCGGTCGGGAATTCCCAGCCGCCCAGGTTGCGGTTGACGATGTTGTCGGCCAGGAAGGTGAACGAGCTGCCGGCCTGTTCGAAGAACATCCAGAACATCACGTTGAAGGTGAAGATGATCAGCATCGCGATCACGCGGTCGCGCTGGACCTTGCCTTCGCGGATGCCTTCGACCAGCAGCAGGATCGCCAGCGCGATGAACATCGCGCCCAGGATCCAGGCCAGCGCGGTGGCACCGGTGGAGAGCAGGAAGAACGCGATCGGGATCGCCACGATCGCACCGATGAACACCATCACGATGCGGCCATAGCCCTCTGCACCGGCCGGCGGGGCGCCGATGCCCTTGAGGCCGGCACGGCCAACGTAGAACCAGGCCAGGCTGATCAGCATGCCGATGCCCGAGGCGATGAAGACCATCTTGTAGGACGGCATCGCCTGGGTGCCGAACACGCGCTCGGCCAGGTACTGGGTCAGCACCGGGGCGATCATCGCGCCGATGTTGATGCCCATGTAGAAGATGGTGAAGCCCGAATCGCGGCGCTCATCCTTCAGGCCGTACAGCTTGCCGACCATGGTGGAGATGTTGGGCTTGAACAGGCCGTTGCCGATGATGATCGTGGCCAGGCCCAGTTCGAAGATTTCCTTGTTGGGCATGGCGACCATGAACAGGCCGGCGGCCATGATCACCGCGCCGGTCAGGATGGAACGCTGGTAGCCCAGCACCCGATCGGCGACGTAGCCACCGAAGATGGCGGCGGCGTACACCAGCGCCAGATAGGCACCGTAGGTCCGGCTGGCGGCGGCCTGGCCGGCCGAATCACCGTCGAAGAACTGCGCGACGATGTACAGCACCAGGGCCCAACGGATGCCGTAGAACGCAAAGCGTTCCCAGAATTCGGTCATGAACAGCATCCACAACGGGCGCGGATGGCCCAGCGTGGTCTTGAACTCCGGCAGCGCCGGATCGGGAACGGATTTCGCGGCGGCGTCTACGCTCATGCGGGATTCCTGGGTTCGGTGGAAGACATGCACGTCCGATGTGCGAAAGCAGCGCGGGAGAATCCCAGACCAACCACGTTCACGTCAAATACACGCTGATGTGGACCGCTGGCAGCATGGTCGCTGAACTTGCATCTGCAACTTCCGGGCAAAACCCGGCAGCGCAGCAACGGCGGGGCCTGCCGCACCGTACGGCGGATGGGGCAGGTAAATATGAATAGGCTTATTGCGGTCGATGCCGGATCAGGCGTCCGGCGGCATCGGGTCGTCGTTGCGGATCGTGGTGCGCACCTGGAACAGCTCCGGGAAGAAGGTCAGTTCCAGCGCCTGGCGCAGGAAGCCGACCCCGCTGGAGCCGCCGGTACCGCGCTTGAAGCCGATCACCCGCATCACGGTGCGCATGTGGCGGAACCGCCACAGCTGGAAGGCCGTCTCCAGATCGACCAGGTCCTCGCACAGCGCGTATTCGCGCCAGAAGCGGTCGGTGTTCTGGTAGATCCGCTCGAACACCGGGTGCAGGGCATCGTCGGCCACGTGCGGCTGCTGCCAATCGCGCCCCTGATAGCCGGCCGGGACCGGATGGCCGAAGCGGGCCAGGTAGCGCAGGAACTCCTCGTACAGGCTGGGGGCATCAAGCACTTCCTGCAGCTGGGCCTGGCCGGCCGGGTCGTGCGAGAACACCTGCAGCATCTGCGCGTTCTTGTTGCCCAGCAGGAACTCGATGTAGCGGTACTGCAGCGACTGGAAGCCCGAGGACGGGCCCAGCACATCGCGGAAGCCCATGTATTCGGAGGGGGTCAGCGTCTCCAGCACCGACCACTGCTCGGTGAGCTGGCGCAGCACCTGCTTGCTGCGCGCCAGCACCTTGCGGCACTGCCAGACCTCGTCGCGCTGCAGGAACCCGATCGCCGCGCGCAGCTCGTGCGCCAGCAGCTTCAGCCACAGCTCCGAAGTCTGGTGCTGGATGATGAACAGCATTTCGTCATGGTGCGGCGGGTTGGACAGCGGCTGTTGGGCCGACAGCAGCTGATCCAGGCGCAGGTAGCCGCCGTAGGTCAGCCGCCCCTCCAGATCGGTGTGGATACCAGCTTCGAGATCGCGTTGGTTCTTGTCGACGGACATGGCAGGGACCGCTTGAGGGGCAGAAAGGGTAGCGCAGTGGCCGGGGGGCCGCGCATCCGGCCGTCCGCGGCTCAGCGCGCCACCAGCTCGGCCGAACCGACGATCGTCACGCCCGGCGTCGGCACCAGGGCTGCCTCGACCAGCGCGGCCGCGATGATCCCGGCCGGGTTGATCCGCCAGGCACGCGGCAGGACCGGGCCCAGTACGCCCAGCACCAGGCTGGCCAGATGCTCGCCGGTACGTCGCTCGGCACGCTCGCCCCCGATCAGCCCCGGGCGGACCAGGGTCAGCGAGGGGTAGCCCAGTGCCCGCAGGTCCTGCTCCAGCCGGCCTTTGACCTGGTTGTAGAAGATCCGCGAGCCCGCATCGGCGCCCATCGCCGAGTTCAACGCGAAGGCATGCGCGCCGCGGGCGCGTGCCTGCTGTGCCACGGCCAGCGGAAAATCATGGTCGACCCGCGCGAACGCTTCCTTGCTCCCGGCCAGTTTGATCGTGGTACCGAGCGCGCAGATCACGGCATCCACCGCCCACCAGTCGGCCTCGGCCGGCAGCTGCGCGAAGTCCACCACCGGATTGAGCAGCGCCGCATCCGTGGTGTCCAGCGGGCGGCGGGTCGGAGCGACCACCGCATCGCAGCGCGGGTCGTCCAGCAGTTGCCGCAGCACATGACCACCGACCAGCCCGGTCGCCCCCACCAGCATCACCTTCATCGCACTCTCCTGCCGTCGCCGTGCTTACCATCCTGCCATGCATGACCGGTTCAAGGCCGGCCGCGCTGCGCCGATACTGTTCCCACCTCTCCACCGCTCCGGCCTCCGGCCGTGCCCTGCAAGGATCTGCCGCATGACGGACCCGCACGACGCTCCCCCCAGCCCCGGCACCGCCGTCGGGCGGCTGTTGTCGCGGCGGCAGAGCGTGGGCACGGGGGTGGAGGCCGCCAGCGAGCCGGCGCCCGGCCCCAAGGGGGGCAGCAGCGCGATGCTGCAACGGTTGTTCGCCGGCATCGATGCGCCCGAGCCGCTGCTGGCTGCGTTCGCCAATGGCATGTCCACCCTGCCCGGCGAGCTGGGCGACATGGGCCTGCGCCTGCAGTCGGCGCAGCGCAGCGCGGATTGGGTCAGCTATGGCCGCGCGATGCGCCAGCTGATCGACAAGTACATCCGCACCATCGAACAGGAAACCCCGGATGGCCAGCCCGACAGCCTGCGCCTGCGCGAGCTGCTGCGGCATACCGTCGGGGTGACCGTGGCCAGCCTGCTGCAGAACATGCCGGAACTGCGCGAGGAGCCGGTGCAGCTGGCCGGTGAACTGCGCCACTGGCATCCCGGCCAGCCGCTGCAGCCGATCGAACAACGGCTGCGCGAGCTCTCGCACCAGATCGGCGTACGCAGCGATGGCTGGCAGGAACAGCAGGAGCTGCTGCTGAGTCTGTTCGATCTGCTGTTGGACAACATCAGCGAACTGCTGGATGACAGCAGCTGGCTGCATGGCCAGGTCCACGCGGTGCGTTCGCTGATCGGCGGCCCGCTGGATCGCGATTCGGTCGAACAGGCGCGCGCCAACCTGCGCGAGGTGATCTACAAGCAGGGGCTGCTCAAGCAGGGCATCGTCGAATCCAAGGCGGCGATGAAGAACGTCATGGGGGGCTTCATCGAGCGCCTGGACGGCATGGCGGTGAGCACGGGCGAATACCATGACCGGATCAGCAGCTATGCGCTGGCCCTGAAGGAAGCGCGCAGCATCGCCGACCTCAACCAGCTGCTGCAGGACGTGCTGCAGGACACCGGCCGCGTGCAGGATCAGGCTCTGCAGGCGCGCGATCACCTGGGCAATGCACGCCGTGAAGTGGAACAGGCCGAACAGCGCATCGCCGAGCTGGAACAGGAGCTGCGCGAGGTCGCCGGGTTGATCCGCACCGATCCGCTGACCGGTGCGCTCAACCGCCGCGGTCTGGACGAGCTGCTGGAGCGCGAACTGGCGCGTGCCGCCCGCCACGGCCATCCGCTGGCGCTGGCCCTGCTGGATCTGGACGATTTCCATCAGACCAATACCCTGCATGGCCATGCCGGTGGCGATGCGGTGCTTCGCCACCTGGTAACCGTCTGCCAGCTGCACCTGCGCAGCAGCGATGCCATCGCCCGGCTCGGCGGCGATGAGTTCGTGCTGCTGCTGCCGGAAACACCTGCGGCGGACAGCATGTCCACCCTGCTGCGGCTGCAGCGCTCGTTGGCACAGCGGCCGCTGCCGCTGGACGAACAGCGCGTGCCGGTGCATTTCAGCGCCGGGCTGGCGCAATGGCAGCCCGGCGAGCCGGCCGAGGCGCTGCTGCGGCGCGCCGATGCGTCGCTGTATGCGGCCAAGCGGGTCGGCAAGAACCGCGTACTGGCGGCCGAGCCACCGCGCTGAGCCCGCGCCTGTGATATTCCGCGCACCGGCGCGAATCATCCGGGTATGGACATGACACTGCCCGCTAGCGACATCGATCTGCGCCCGCGCTTCGCCGCGCTGTTGGAACAGCACCGCGGCATCGTGCTGAAGGTGGCGCGCGGCTATTGCCGCCACCCGGAGGATCGGCTCGATCTGGTCCAGGAGATCAGCGTGCAGGCGTGGGCGGCATTCGAGGATTTCGACCCGGCGCGGGCGCGCTTCTCCACCTGGCTATACCGGCTTGCGCTCAACGTGGCGATCTCGCAATGGCGTCGCCAGCAGCATCGCCAGCGCCACCACACGCCGCTGGACGACGCGCTGCCTGCCGCCGACGACCGTGCACCGCCCGAGCAACGCCATGCCCTGCACCAGCTGGAGGTCGCCATCCATGCGCTGCCGCCACTGGACCGTGCCCTGATGCTGCTGCACCTGGACGATCACGACCACCGGCAGATCGCCGAGGTACTGGGCATCAGCGTCGCCAACGTCTCCACCCGCCTGCACCGCCTGCGCCAGCAACTGCGCACGCGCCTGAACCCCACCGACCGAGGCCCGCGCCATGCAACCGGATGAACTCAAGCAGCTGTGGAACAGCGTCGGCAAGCCCACCGATGCGCAGGAGGGCTTCGCGCTGGAGGCGTGGCGCAGCCATCGGCACCGCAGTGTCCAACGCCAGCTGGGCCTGTTCAGCCTGTGGCAGGGGCTGCAGCTGGTGGTCTGGCTGGCCGTGGCGGTGTACTGCGGCAGCCAGTGGTGGCAGCACCCTCCGCTGGCGGTGATGCTCAGTGCGTTGGCGCTGCATGCCTATTGCATCGCGGTGATCATCGCCAGCATCACCCGCCTGCATCGCCGCCGGCAGTTGCAGCCGACGCAGACGGTACTGGCGCAATCGCAGCAGCTGGCGGCGCTGCGCCGCCATACCGCACTGACCGAGCTGCTGCTCGGCCTGCCGTGGTGCTGGCTATGGTTGGCCGTGCCGGTGCTGTTGGCCTGGCAGGCGTGGGGCGTGGATCTGGGCGCCTTTGCCGCACCGTGGCTGCTGGCCTCGCTGGGCGCGGGGACGCTGGCCATGCTGGCCGCGTGGGTCGTTGCCCGCCGCTGGGCCCAGCGCGCACCGGCCTCACCGTGGCTGCAGCGCGCGATCGACGCGCTGTCCGGCCGCCGGCTGGCCCGCGCCCGCGCCGAGCTGGAGGCCCTGCGCGGCTGGGAGCCGGCCTGATGGGGTCGCCCCTCAGTGCGCGGGCTTGGCCCCGCGCAACTTCTGGAACCCGGTCACCGCTGCCAGGACCACCGCGCCGATCACCACGCCGACGATCACGTTGCCCAGCGCGTTGATCAACCAGCCCCAGCTGCCATCGCCGCCCATCGCCAGGATGGCGTGATGCAGCGGCGCGATGCTGTGCACCAGGATGCCGCCCCCGACCAGGAACATCGCTGCGGTACCGGCCACCGAGAGGAACTTCATCAGCCACGGCGCCGCCACCAGCAGGCCCCGGCCCACCGCAGCCAGCGCCGCGCCCTTGCGCGACAGGTACAGGCCCAGATCGTCGAGTTTGACGATGCCGGCGACCAGGCCGTAGACAAACACCGTCATCGCCAGCGCGATCACCACCAGCGCGCTGACCTGGTTGAGGAACGGCGCGCTGGAGACCACGCCCAGCGACAGCACGATGATCTCCGCCGACAGAATGAAGTCGGTGCGGATCGCGCCCTTCACCTTGTCCTTCTCCCACGCGACCATGTCCACCTTCTCGTCGGCCAGGGCCTTGGCCCGCTCGGCCTTGCGCTGCTCATCCTCATCGCGCGAATGCAGGAAGCGGTGCGCCAGCTTCTCCACGCCCTCGTAGCAGAGGAAGGCGCCACCGATCATCATCAGGGGGGTGATCGCCCACGGCAGCCAGGCGCTGATCGCCAACGCGGCCGGCACCAGGATCGCCTTGTTGACCAGCGAGCCCTTGGCCACTGCCCACACCACCGGCAGCTCACGGTTGGCGCTGACGCCGGTCACCTGCTGGGCGTTCAGCGCGAGGTCGTCGCCGAGCACGCCGGCGGTTTTCTTGGCCGCGACCTTGGTCAGCACCGACACATCGTCCAGCAGGGACGCAATGTCATCGAGCAACGCGAACAGACTGGCACCGGCCATGGTGGATCCAAAGGAGGAAGCGGGAGCGCCGATTCTGACCGATCCGACCCCTGTCGCGGTAGCCGGAGCGGATTCACCAGTCCACCACTGCCGCCCGGCCACACTGCCGGTGATCGTCGCCCCGGAGTCCTGCTTGAACACCACGCCCGTCCTTCCCGGTTCGCCGTCGCTGGTCAAGGGCATGAACCGCCGCAGCCAGATCCTGCGCCTGCTGTTGCGCTACCGTAATTCCGGCGTGTTTTCCGGCATGAACCTGGACGCAGGTGCGGTCCACGATGTGCCACCGGAGGGCAACCCGGAACAGTTCGTCACCGACCTGGAATCGCTGGGGCCGACCTTCGTCAAGCTGGGCCAGATGCTCTCCACCCGCCCGGACATGGTGCCGGTGGAATTCGCCACGGCCCTGGAGCGCATGCAGGAGAACGTCGCGCCGATCCCGGTCGAGCGCGTCGCGGCGATCATCGAAAAGGAACTGGGCGCGTCGGTGTCCAAGCTGTTTGCCAGCTTCGACCCCGTCCCGCTGGGCTGCGCCTCGATCGCCCAGGTGCACCGCGCCGAGCTTCACGATGGCCGCCAGGTCGCGGTCAAGGTGCAGAAGCCGGAGGTCGCCGCCCAGCTGCGCTCGGATCTGGACGTGCTGCGCAGCTTTGCGCTGGCCGCCGACCATCTCACCCAGGTCGGACGCCGCGTGCGCCTGCGCGACTGGCTCAATGAATTCGCCAAGACCCTGATGCAGGAGCTGGACTACCAGGCTGAAGCGGAGAACCTGCAGCGCTTCGGCCAGCACCTCAAGCCGTTCAAACCACTGTGGGTGCCGCAGCCGATCTGGGATTACTGCAGCCACCGCGTGTTGACCATGGAGCTGGCCCAGGGCGTGCGCGTGGACATGATCCCCGACGTGCGGCGCACCGAGCAGCCGATGGCGCCGCTTGCCGCGGCATTGATCCGTGGCTATGTGGACCAGATCTTCGTGCATGGCGAGATCCACGCCGATCCGCATCCCGGCAATCTTCGCGTCACGCCGGCCGGTCGCCTGGCGATCTTCGATCTGGGCATGGTCGCGCACATGCCGCCACGCCTGCGCGAGCGCCTGTTGAAACTGCTGTTCGCGGCAGTGGATGGGCGCGGCGAAGAAGTCGCCGATGAGATCATCGGCATCAGCACGCGGCTGGAGTTCTTCGATGAAGAACGTTACCTGCGCGAGACTGGGCAGATCATCGCGCGCTATGCCGCCAACAGCAGCTTCTCCGAAGGCCGGGTCGTTCTTGATCTGGTCCGCATCGCCACCGCCAGCGGCCTGCGGACGCCGCCGGAGCTGAGCCTGCTCGGCAAGGCGCTGTTGAATCTGGAAACCGTGTGTCGGCTGCTGTCGCCGGACCTGGATACCCGGCGCATCGTGGAAAAACAGCTGCAGCACGTGATGCGGGCGCGACTGAAGAAATCCCTGTCCGCCGCCAATCTCGCCAGCGAGGCGATGGAGATGCAGCAGCTGCTGCGCGATGGGCCGCGCAAGATGACCGACATCCTCGCGCTGCTCGCCGAGAACCGCTTGCAGATGAAAGTCACCGGGCTGGAAGAATCCCGCCTGATGGAGAACCTGCAGAAGATCGCCAACCGCGTCTCTGCCGGCATCGTCACCGCCGCGCTGATACTCGCTGCGGCGATGATGATGAAGGTCGATACCGGCTGGCATCTGTTCGGCTATCCCGCCATCGCATTCACCTTGATGTTGATCGGCGTGGTCCTCGGATTGGGCATCATCCTCAGTGCGCTGATCTTTGATCGTCGCGCACGCTCCAAGGAAGAACGCGGGCACCGGTGACACGTTCGCACGCACGTCACGCCTTCAGCCGACCCTGAACACGCGCGATGCAGTGCAGCATCGCGCGCGCTTCTTCACGCGCGTTTTACGTCGCATATCGCAGTGCGAAGCGGGATGTTCGTTGTCGTTTTCAACAAACATTTCAGTCAGGTTCGTGCAGGCATGATCGAGTCATCGGCTTGTCATGCATGTGTGGTTGGGACAGCCGGTCGGATGGGACATACGTCGTCATGGCGTCCATCACCACCTGTCTCCACTGCCAAAAGTGCTTATGCTCTGGATCCTGCTGCTGTCACTGTTGCTGCTCGCCTGGCTGTTCCTCGCATCTGACAAGTGGGTGTGGTGGAAGGCAAGCCTCATGTCATTGCTGCTGCTGACCCTCAGTGCGTGGTGGTTGATCAACAAGTTGTCCGGTGACGGTCTCAATGCCGCCACGCTGTACCACCTCGGCGCCGACATGGAAGGCGCCGGTGTCGCCGACTTCAAGCACTACATCGCCGGCTTCATCGCGCTGGCCCTGGTCTCGCTCACCCCCTTGCTGCTGGCGCGCCTGCGTCGTCGGCACCGCCCCGCGCATGGCAAGGCGGTGTTTGCCGGCTTCATGGCGATGTGGCTCGTCGCCATCGTGGTGAGCCCGCTGTACAGCGATGGCCAGCGTCTGTACCAGCAGATGCGCCCGGTCGACTACAGCATGGTCAAGGCCGAGTACCGCGTGCCCACGCAACCGCTGACCAAGCCGCGCAACATCGTGTGGATCTACGGCGAAAGCCTGGAGCGCACCTATCTCAATGAAGAAACGTTCCCGGACCTGATGCCCAACATCAACCGTCTGGCCGCGCAGTCGCTGGACGTGCGCGGGCTGGTCTCGGCCGAAGGCGGTGGCTGGACCATCGCCGGCCTGGTCTCCTCGATGTGTGGTGTGCCGCTGACCACCGCCAAGGAAGACGAAAACAGCATGGGGCGCATGGGCAGCTTCCTGCCCGAAGCGGTCTGCCTGGGCGATTACCTCAAGCAGCAGGGCTACACCAATCACTACCTGGGCGGGGCCAACGGCCAGTTCGCCGGCAAAGGCCAGTTCCTGGCCACGCATGGCTTCGATACCGTGGATGACCTGGCCTGGTTCAAGCAGCAGAAGATCACCCGCGCGCACTTCTCGCCGTGGGGCGTGCATGACGATGTGCTGCTGGACAAGGCATACGACCGCTTCGTGCAGCTCTCGCGCAAGGGCGAGCCGTTCATGCTGACCACGCTGACGATGGACACCCATCACCCCGCCGGGCACCTGCCGGTGGCCTGCAAAGGCACCCGCTACCAGAGCGAGCACGGCAACATCGGCATGCTCAATGCGCTCAAGTGCACCGACGGGCTGATCGCCAAGCTGGTCGACCGCATCCAGGCCAGCCCGTACGGCGAAGACACCCTGATCGTGATCGCTTCCGATCACCTGGCCATGCCGAATGATCTCAGCCACATCCTCGCCAAGCAGGACCGCGAGAACCTGCTGCTGTTCCTGGGCAAGGACATCGCCCCGCGCCAGCTGACCGCGCCGGCCGGTTCGACGCTGGATTCGGGCGCGACCCTGCTGAGCCTGATCGACCCGGCCATCGATTCGATCGGCTTCGGCCGCTCGCTGCTGCACCCGGAACGTTCGGACAGTGCCAGCGCCGCGGTGTTCCGCGATAACGGCAAGGACTACCCGCGTTACCTGGCGTTCTCGCGCTCGCTGTGGCTGGGCGACAAGACCCGCCAGCTGCGCATCGATGACGACAACCAGGTGGTGATCGGCCTGCAGCATGTGCAACCGCCGGTGCTGCTGGAGTACGACAAGCATTGGGATCTGAAATCGGTCTACCTGGAGAACACTTCCAAGCAGTTCGATCTTGCCGATCCGTCCAATACGTTGGCCTACGTGGATCGCTGCACCGCGTTCGAGGACGGCTCGGCCGATGGCGACTGGTGCGCGATGCTGGTCAACCAGGACAAGGGCATCAAGCTGTTCCGCGATGACCAGCTGCGCGGGGGCGTGGCGGTGGATGGCCCGCTGGATCCGTTCAACGGCCCGCGCCCGAGCATCCGCCAGGCGCACATGATCACGCAGAAGGGTCGCCGCACCCGGGCCGGCCAGTACATGGTGCAGCTGGTGACCAAGCAGTCACCCGACCGCGGCTTCTGGATCGAAGCGGTCTCCTCGCAGCGCAAGGTGGTGGTCGCCCAGCAGTGGGTACAGCCGGATGCCGAGGGTCGCATCAACCTGAGCTTCGGCCTGGACCACGAGGTCGATGATCTGGAAGTGCGCGCCTGGTTGAACCACGCCGAGAAGCTGGCCGTGGATACCTTCGCGCTGGTGCCGTCGCGCCGCGGCAACCGCGGCTGATCCGGCCCTCCCGACCGACATCGGGGACGGTCCGCCGTTCGTGTCGGGTCCGCCGTTCGTGTCGGTAGTGCCGGCCGCTGGCCGGCTCCCGGTTCTCTCTGCATCGTGCAGCTGCCGGCCAGCGGCCAGCACTACCTGGATC
>NZ_JBDJMT010000037.1:0-19322 GCF_039674045.1 Stenotrophomonas sp. TWI602 | reverse complement strand
CCACGCATACCGATCCGAAGGTTCATGCGGAGCCGGCCAGCGGCCGGCACTACCGGGCCTTCTCGATCCAGCGTTCAATGCCGCGGCGGTCGCGTGCCTGCAGCAGCTTGGGCGCCATCGCCTGCAGCACCGACAGATCGCTGTCGCGCACCGCACGGCGCACTTCCAGCAGGGTGCCGGGGTGCAGGCTGAATTCCGTCAGCCCCAGCGCCAGCAGCAGACGGGTCATCAGCGGGTCGCCGGCGATCTCGCCGCAGACCGCCACCGGAATGTTGTACGCCTGGCCGGTGCGCAGGATGTGCGCGAGCAGGCGCACTACCGCCGGGTGCAGCGGGGAGTACAGCTCGCCGACCGCCTCGTTGTTGCGGTCGGCGGCAAGCAGGTACTGGACCAGATCGTTGGTGCCGATCGAGAGGAAGTCGACCAGATCGATGAAGCTCTCCAGCGCGATCGCGGCGGCCGGTACTTCGATCATCGCGCCGAACGGGATGTGCTCGGCCACTTCATGGCCTTCGGCGCGCAGCAGTTCGGCCTGCTTGGCCAGGCGCCGGCGGACCGCAAGGATTTCCTCGCGGGTGCTCACCATCGGGATCAGGATGCGCAGCTTGCCGTAGGCCGAGGCGCGCAGGATCGCGCGCAGCTGGGTGTCGGCCACTTTCGGCCGCGCCAGCGACAGGCGGACGCCACGCAGGCCCAGCGCCGGGTTTTCTTCGTTGCTCAGGGTCAGCCCGGTGCGGTCGGCCTTGTCCGCGCCCAGGTCCAGGGTGCGGATGGTGACCGGCCGCCCGCTCATGCCGAGGGCGGCATCGCGGTAGGTCTCGAACTGCTCCTGCTCGTCCGGCAGCTCGTTGCGCTGCAGGAACAGGAATTCGGTGCGGTACAGGCCCAGCCCGTGCGCGCCCAGCGCATGCGCCTGGGTGACGTCTTCGCTGGACTCGGCATTGGCGAGCAGGGCGATATCGACGTTGTCGCGGGTGCGGCTGGGTTTGGTGCGCAGGCGCCCGAGTTCGCGCTGCTCGCGCGCGTGCTCGCGCAGGCGCACGCGGTAGTCGCGCAGGTCCTGTGCCTGGGGGTTGATGGTGACCGTGCCATCGCTGCCGTCCATGATCAGCACGTCGCCGTCGGCCACCTTCTGCAGCACGTTCGGGACGTTGACGATCAACGGCAGGTGCAGGCTGCGCGCCAGGATCGCGCTGTGCGAGAGCGCGCTGCCCCCGGCGGTGACGATGCCGACCACGCCGTGGGCCTGCAGCTGGGCCAGCTCGGAGGGGGCGATGTTGTCGCAGATCAGGATCTCGCCGGCCATGCCTTTGACGTCCGGCGGGCGCTTCTGCAGGAAGGCATGGATGCGCCCGATCACATGGTCCAGATCGTCCATGCGGCTCTTCAGGTAGGCATCGTCCATGCCATCGAAGACCTTGGCCAGGCGGTCGCGCTGCACGCGCAAGGCGTAGCCGGCGCTGTAGGGGCCACTGCGGATCAGTTCGTCCAGGCCGAACAGCAGCTCGGGGTCATCGAGCAGCAGGGCATGCAGATCGAGGAATTCGCCGACCTCCTGGTTGAGCGCGCCATGCAGGCGCTGGCGCAGCTCGTGCATTTCGCCCCGGGCCGCTTCCACGGCCACGTGCAGGCGCTCCAGCTCGGCTTCGATCTTGGCCGGCGCAATGCGCTGCTCGGCCACTTCCAGGGCATGCGGCAGGCGCACCCGGGCACGGCCCAGGGCGTTACCGCGCGAGGCACCGTGGCCGGACAACAGCATCGCCCCGGACGCGGTCCGGGCCGGTGCGGAGGATCCCGATCGCGGCTGCCCCCCCATGCTCAGTTGTCCTCGTCGAAACGCCGCTCGAACAGGGCGACCACCGCGTCCATCGCGGCGGCTTCGTCTTCGCCCTCGATGCGCACGGTGACCGGGGTGCCCTGGCCGGCGGCCAGCAGCATGACGCCCATGATGCTCTTGGCATTGATCTCACGGCCCTTGGCGGCCATGGTCACGTTGCAGCGGAAGGGCGCCAGCTCCTGCACCAGCTTGGCAGTGGCGCGGGCATGCAGGCCCAGGCGGTTGGAAACAGTGAGTTCACGTTCAAGCATCGTCGACAATCGCTCCATTGCGAGTGCCTGCCGCGGCTGTGGCAGGCAGTTGATCCAGTCCCTGTTCCGGATAATTCATCACCCGCATCAACATCGGCAGGCTCAGCGCCGAAACCCGGCGTGCCGGGGTGCCCAGACGAGCCAGTTGCCCGGCCAGATTGCTGGGGCTGGCGCCGTACAGGTCGGTCAGGATCAGCACGCCTTGGCCACTGTCCACCCGGCGCAAAGCGGCCGAGGCGAGCGGGAGCAGGACGTCCATATCTGCGTCGAACGGTACTTCGAAAGCTTCGGTCTTCAGCGGCAGGTGCCGCAGCAGACGGGTCGCCACGTCCAGCAGGGCCGTGCCGACACCGGGATGAGTTACGAGGAGAATGCCACAGGTCATTCCCGAACGTTAACAGGTCAACATGAATTGGCGATAGCACGCGTGAAAGACTGCTGTGTTCCGCGGTTCAGCGTGTCGATGACCTGTCCCCGCCCGGAGCAGGACAAGGCAACGCGGTGCCGTCGCTTCGTGGGCCGGGCGGGCATGGCGCCACGCCCGATCCCCCGGGCTGCCGGCCACTGCCGGCAATCCCGTTTTCAGTCCAGTTCGCGGTGGAAGGTGGCCACTTCGGGCCAGCCCTGATCGCGGGCATGGCGGGCCATGCGCTCGGCCATGTACACCGAGCGATGCTTGCCGCCGGTGCAGCCGAAGGCGACGGTCACATAGCTGCGGGTGTCATTGCCCAGCCGCGGCAGCCAGGTGTCGAGGAAATCGACCAGCTGGCCCGCATAGCGCTGCACATCGGGTTGTTCGTCCAGATGCTCGCGCACCCCGGCATCGCGGCCGGACAGCGGGCGCAGCTCCGGATCCCAATGCGGATTGGGCAGCACGCGCACGTCGAACACGAAGTCCGCTTCGGCCGGCACGCCGCGCTTGTAGGCGAACGATTCGAACAGCAGCGAGAGTTTGTTGCCATGGGCCAGCGCGAACTCGGTCACCACCTTGCGGCGCAGCTGGTGCACGTTGAGATGGCTGGTATCGATCACCGCATCGGCGGCGGCGCGCAGCGGCGCGGTGAGTTCGCGCTCGCGGGCGATCGCTTCGGGCAGCGACAGCCCGAGCTGGCTCAGCGGATGTCGGCGACGGGTGTCGGCGTAGCGCTTGAGCAGGGTTTCATCGGTGGCATCGAAGAACAGCAGCTGCGCATCCAGGCCGGCCGCCTTGGCATCCTCGCGCCAGTGCGAGAGCTGGGTCAGGTCACTCTGCGCACGCACGTCGATGCCGACCGCCAGCCGGCGCGGGGCCTCGCGGCCGGGATCGCCGAGCAGGCTGCGCACGAAATCCGGCAGCAGGTCGATCGGCAGGTTGTCCGAGCAGTAGTAATCGAGGTCTTCGAAGGTCTTCAGCGCGACCGTCTTGCCGGACCCGGACAGCCCACTGACGATGATCAGGGTGGCGGCGGTCGGGGCGGAGGCGGGGGCGGGTGTGGTCATGGCGTGCGGCGTTCCAACATGTTGCTGTGGCGGGCGATGAACATCGCGGCCGGGTCGATGCCCTTGGTCCGCAGGATGTGCAGGCGCGTGGCGGCTTCGGTCAGCACGGCCAGGTTGCGGCCGGGCATCACCGGCAGGGTGATCAGCGGCACATCCAGGTCCAGCACGTGGCGGGTACCCGAGTCGCCGGTGAGGCGTTCATAGCCGTAGGGGGTGGGCTCGGTCATCGGCTTGGTCAGGTGGACGATCAGCCGAAGGTACTTGTTCTTCTTTACCGCCGTGTCACCGAACATCTCGCGCACGTTGAGCACGCCCAGGCCGCGGACTTCCAGCAGGTCCTGCAGCAGCTCCGGGCAGGTGCCGTCGAGCACGTCCGGGGCGATCTGGGTGAACTCAGGGGCATCGTCGGCGACCAGGCGGTGGCCGCGGCTGAGCAGCTCCAGCGCCAGCTCGCTCTTGCCCGAGCCGGCTTCACCGGTGATCAGTACGCCGATGGAGTAGATCTCCATGAACACGCCATGCAGGATCACCCGCGGCGCCAGCGTGCGCGCCAGGTGGTAGGACAGGTGGTTGAGCAGTTCGTGGCCGCGCTTGGGCGAAATCCACAGCGGGGTCTGCGATTCGTCCGCGGCCGCGCGCAGGTCCTCCGGGCAGGACTGGTTGCGGGTGATCACCAGCGCCAGCGGATGGGACTGCATGATCCGCTCGATGGTCTCCCAGCGTTGGCGTGAGTCCAGCGAGTCCAGCCAGGACAGTTCCTCGGTGCCCAGGATCTGCACCTTGTTGGGGTAGATCGCGTTGAGGTAGCCGGCCAGCGAAGGACGACGGGAGACCTTATTGCCGGCCTCCAGCTCACGGCGCTCGCCCTGCTGGCCGGCGACCCAGCGCAGGCTCAGGCGGTCACGCTGCTGTTCGAACAGTTCGCGCGCGGTGATGCTGGTATTCATGCGGCACTCGCCGGCGGGGGGAATTCGATGACCCGACGCAGCTCGTCGCCGTCGCGCGCTTCGCGCAGCGCCTGGCGGATGGCCGGTTCGGAGAACAGCTCGGCCAGCTCGGAGAGCAGCATCAGGTGTTGATGGGTGTAGTGCGCAGGCACGGCAATCGCGAAGACCAGGTCGACCGGTTCATCGCCGCCGAATTCCACCGGCGATTCCAGCCGCAGCAGGGCGCCGCGGGGGCGTTCAAGCAGGGGGGCGCGGCCGTGGGGAATGGCGATGCCGTGGCCGATCGCGGTGCTGCCCAGCGTCTCGCGCTGGCACAGGTTCTGGTACAGCAGCTCGGCGTTGGCTTCGCGGCAGGCCAGCAGGCGGGCTGCGGCCTTCAGCACGCTGTCGCGATCGGCGGCCGGCAGCACTTGCGTGCGGACGGCCGCCAGAAGATCAGTCAGAGGCATGTCGGGGTGGAAACGAGGGCATCAGCCCTCATTGTCGCCCACCGGCAGCGGTTGCGGTGCGTGCTGCTGCTTTTTCTCTTTGTGCTTGATGACCAGGCGGTCAAGCTTGTCGGCCAGGATGTCGATCGCGGCGTACATGGTGGGGCCGCTGGCGTCCGCGTGCAGAGTCTGCCCGGGAACATTCACACTCGCATCGGCATGGTGCTCCGGCTTGCGGATCGACAGTTGCACGCGAACCTCGCAGTGCTGGTCGAAGTGCTTCCTCAGCCGTTCCAGCTTGGTCTCCACGTACTCGTTCAGAGCCGGGGTGATCTCAAGGTGGTCCTTGCCAAACGTCTCGATGTGCATCGGGTTTCTCCTTTGTTCGGATGTGCCAATGAACCTTCCCGCCGGGCGCGGTGGAGCGTCAGACGATTCTTACCCTTTCGTGCGAGGCGGAAATGTTCATGGCTTCACGATACTTCGCCACGGTGCGTCGCGCCACCGGTATTCCCGAGGTTTTGAGCAGGTCAGCCAGCTTGGCGTCAGAAAGCGGCTTACGCGGGTTCTCGTCATCGATCAGCCGGCGCAGCATGGCCTGGATGGCGGTGCTGGACGCTTCGCCGCCACTGTCGGTATCGATGCCGGAGGCGAAGAACGCGCGCAGCGGCAGGGTGCCGCGCGGGGTGCGCACGTACTTGCGGGCGATCGCGCGTGAAATGGTGGATTCGTGCAGGCCGAGCTCGCCGGCCACTTCACGCAGGGTCAGTGGGCGCAGCGCCTGTTCGCCGAACTCCAGGAACGCGGCCTGCTGGTCGAGCAGGCAGCGCATCACCCGCAGCAGGGTCTCGCCGCGGGCCTCCAGCCCCTTGAGCAGCCAGCGTGCCTCCTGCAGGTGGGCGCGCATGTAGCCGGCGTCGGCCTCGCCGCAGCGGCGGATCAGCTGCTCGTAGCCGCGGTGGATGACCACTCTGGGCCCGGCGTGGCCGGCCAGGGCGGCGCGCCAGACGCCGTTCTGGCGCCAGACCACACAGTCCGGCACCACGTAGCTGTCGTGGGAGAGCTCGCCGATCTGGGTACCCGGGCGCGGGTCCAGCGAGCGCAGCAGCTGCACCGCGACCTCCACCTCGGCCAGTGGCTCGCGCAGCTCGTGGGCGATGCCGGCCACGCCGCTGCGGGGCAGGCGCTCCAGCGGGCCATCGGCGATGCGCCGGGCCAGGGCCAGGCCCGGGGTCTGCGCGGGCAGTACCAGCAGCTGCAGGTCCAGGCATTCACCCAGGGAGCGCGCACCGACCCCGACCGGGTCGAAGCGCTGGATCTGGTGCAGCACGGTCAGGATTTCAGCCTCATCGGCCTGGATGGTCGGGAGCAGGGTTTCGGCGATGGTCGCCAGGGGCTCGCGCAGGTAACCGTCTTCTTCGAAGGCATCGATCAGGGCCGCGCCAATGCTGCGGTCGCGGGCCGACAGGTGCGACAGGTGCAGCTGCCAGAGCAGGTGGTCGGCCAGCGATTCGGTCTCGGCCACGCGTTCGGCGGCGCTGCCGTTGTCGTCATCGTCGAAGGAGCCGCCGCTGCTGCCGCTGGTCCAGTCGCCTTCGCCGGGTGACCAGTCGTCGCTGGCCGAGACCTGGTGCTCGCCATCGGCGTGGGTATCGGTGGGGGCGGGCGGGGGCGTGTCCTCGCCAGGACTGGCCTCGAGCGCCGGTTCAGCGTTCTCGGCCCAGTCCAGCAGCGGGTTGGTCTCCACCGCTTCGTTGATTTCCAGCTCGAGCTCGGCGCTGGACATCTGCAACAGCTTGATCGCCTGACGCAGCTGCGGCGTCATGACCAGGTGTTGCCCCATCGATGTCTGCAGCCGTGCTTTCATGCCTGTGCCGAACGGAAGGAAGGCGTTGCGGCGGCCGCTGGATCAGAGCTTGAAGGTGTCCCCAAGGTAGACGCGGCGGACGTCGGCGTTGGCCAGGATCTCGTCCGGCGCGCCCTGTGCCAGCACGCTGCCCTCGTTGAGGATATACGCGCGGTCGCAGATTCCCAAGGTTTCGCGGACATTGTGGTCGGTGATCAGCACCCCGATCCCGCGCTGCTTGAGGTGGGTGACGATGCGCTGGATTTCACCGACCGAGATCGGGTCGACACCGGCGAATGGTTCATCGAGCAGGATCAGGCGCGGTTTGGCGGCCAGCGCGCGGGCGATTTCACAACGGCGGCGCTCACCACCGGAGAGGCTCGCACCGAGCTGGTCGGCCACGTGGTTGATCTGCAGCTCGTCCAGCAGGCTGGCCAGTTCCTTTTCGCGGCCGGCCTTGTCCAGGTCCTCGCGCAGTTCCAGCACCAGGCGCAGGTTGTCGGCCACGGTCAGCTTGCGGAACACCGAGGGTTCCTGCGGCAGGTAGCCTACGCCCTGCTTGGCGCGGGTGTACATCGGGTCGCTGGTGATGTCCTTGCCGTCCAGCACGATGCTGCCGGCATCGGTCTCGACCAGGCCGACGATCATGTAGAAGCAGGTGGTCTTGCCGGCACCGTTGGGGCCGAGCAGGCCGACCACTTCACCGGCCTCCAGGGTCAGCCCGAAATCCTTGACGACTTCACGCTGCTTGTAGCGCTTGCGCAGGCCTTTGGCGACGAGCATTACTTCTTGCTCCCGGCGGCGGGCGGAGTGGCCGGCTTGGCCGCGGGCGTGGCCGGCTTGGCAGCCGGGGTGGCCGGTGCGGCGCCCTTGTTCTTGGGCTGGATGACCGTGCGCACGCGGGTGCCGTCGCCACCGCTCTGCATGTTGCCGGTGCGGGTGTTGTACGTCATCTTCTGGCCGCTGTTGGTGCCGCGCGGCGACTCGACCTTGTAGTTGCCGGTGAGGATGATCACTTCGCTGTTGACGTTGTAGTCCATGTTGTCGGCCCAGGCATTCATCTTGGAGCCGTCATCCATTTCCTGTTCCAGTGTGGCCTGCTTGCCGGTCAGCACGACGCGTTCGATATCGCCGTTCTTGCGGAACAGATCGGCGTTGGCGGCGTGGATCACCAGGCTGCCCTGGGTGATCACCACGTTGCCGGTGAACGTGCACTTGCCCGCATCGTCGGTCAGGTTGCAATCGTTGCTGTTGGATTCCAGGTTCATCGGCTGGTTGCGGTCGGACGACTTGGCCAGCGCCACGCCGGGCAGCAGCAGGGCGAGCAGCGCGAGCTTAGCGGGCAGCGTTCGGTTCATAGCGGGTCTTGACCTGTGAAAGGAGTTTGTACTGCCGGGTTTTCATGTCGGCTTCGAAGCCGACACCTGTCTGCGACAGGCCCGGGCGGGTCATGGTGACCCGGGCATCGGTCTTGGCACGGTTCTCTTTCGGGAACACGTCCAGATGATCGGTGCGGAAGGTGGTGGGCGGTGCACCGGCAACCTTGGGGCTGTCGCCGCTGACGTTGCCGATGAGCTTGAGCTGGTCGCCCTTGGCGCTGACCCAGCCACTGTCGCCACGCATTTCCCAGTGGTTGCCGTCCTGGTCGGGCAGCAGGAACACGGGCGTGGTCAGGGTCATCGTTTCATCGCTGCGCGCACGCTCCAGCAGCGGGGCGCGCAGGGTGGTGGATTCCTTGCCCTGTTCGTCCAGCGCCACGATCTGGAAATCATGCAGCACGTAATCCTTGGTGGCATCCTCGCCCTCGGCCGCGGGGGCCTTGTCGCGATGGTGCAGGGCCAGCCAGCCGGTCAGCAGTGCGGCGACCAGCAGCAGGCCACCGATGGCGGTACGCACGTTCATGCGCCGAACCTCGCCAGCACCGCATCCACATGGCCCTGGGCGGCCAACAGCACGTCGCACAGCTCACGCGCCGCGCCCTTGCCGCCATCGCTGCGGGTCTGCCAGTGCACCCGCTCGGCGATCCACGGGTGGGCATTGGCCGGCGCGACCGCCAGGCCGACCGCGCACAGCGGGCCGAGATCGGGCAGGTCGTCACCCATGAAGGCCACCTGGTCCAGGCCGATGCCGTGCTGCTCGCACAGCGCCTTGACGCTGGCCAGCTTGTCGCCAACCGCGATCTGGGTATCGATGCCCAGGTCCGCCCCACGCTTGAGCGCGGATTGGCTGTTGCGCGCGGTGATCAGCACCGGGTGGATACCGTGGTGTTGCAGCAGTTTCAGGCCGAGTCCGTCCTGCACGTAATACGCCTTGCTCTCGTTGCCGTCCTTGTCGTAGTAGAGCCGACCGTCGGTGAGCGTGCCGTCCACGTCGAAGCAGGCCAGCCGGATACGGCCGGCAGCGGCATGCAGGTGGGACGGGAAACCGGGCAACGGGGAGTAGGGCATCGTCTGGGGGCAGCTCAGCTGAATGGAGGAAGGCAACTGTGGTTTAAACCACCCGGGCCCGCAACAGGTCATGAATGTTGAGCGCGCCGACCAGGTGGCCTTCGGCATCGACCACCATCAAGCCATTGATCTTGTGGGCTTCCATCAGCTGCGCCGCTTCGGCCGCGAGCTGATCGGCCCCGATGGTGCGCGGGCCGCGGGTCATCACATCGGCGATCCGCGCGCTGCGCACGTCCAGCTCGGTATCCAGCGCGCGGCGCAGGTCGCCGTCGGTGAACAGGCCGATCAGACGGTTGTCGGCATCCACTACCGCGGTCATGCCCAGCCGCTTGCGGCTCATCTCCACCAGGGCTTCGCTGAGGCTGGCGCCGACGTCCACGCGCGGCAGCTCATCGCCGCTGTGCATGACATCGGTGATGTGCAGCAGCAGGCGGCGGCCCAGGCTGCCGGCCGGGTGGGAGCGGGCGAAGTCGTCGGCGGTGAAGCCGCGGGCATCGAGCAGGGCCACGGCCAGCGCATCGCCCATCGCCAGCGAGGCGGTGGTGCTGGAGGTCGGGGCCAGCGCCAGCGGGCAGGCCTCGGCCGGCACGCTGACATCCAGGTGAACGTCGGCGGCGGTGGCCAGGCTGGACTGCGGGCGGCCGGTCATCGCGATCAGGCGGTTGCCCTGGCGCTTGAGCACCGGCAGCAGCATCAGCAGCTCATCGGACTCGCCCGAATAGGACAGCGCCAGCACCACGTCGGCCTCGGTGATCATGCCCAGATCGCCGTGGCCGGCTTCACCGGGGTGCACGTAGAAGGCCGGGGTGCCGGTCGAAGCCAGCGTGGCGGCGATCTTGCGGGCGACATGGCCGGACTTGCCCATGCCGGTGGCGACCACGCGGCCCTTGCTCTTTAGGACCAGCTGGCAGGCCTGGCTGAACGCTTCGCCCAGCCGCTCGGCGACCGCGCCCAGCGCATCGCGCTCGATCTCGAACACGCGGCGGCCGCTGGCGACCAGTGCCGCAGCGTCGGCCGGATGGGGAAGTTGGGGCGAGACAGCCATGCGAGCGCCACGTGGAAGAGTAGAATGAGCGCTCATTTTATTAGGAAAGCCCGTTGGACGCCGAGACCATCCGCAATCTGATCGAAACCGGCCTGCCTGGCGCCCGCGCGGACGTGCAGGGTGACGACGGCGTGCACTTCGAGGCCACCGTGGTCTGCGACGCCTTTGCCGGCAAAATGCCGCTGGCGCGTCACCGCATGGTCTACGCGACCCTGGGCGATCTGATGGGCGGGGCGATTCATGCGCTGGCGCTGAAGACCGTCACCCCGGGCGAAGCGGGTTAGTCCGCGGACCGATTAGATCAGCCGACCAATCAGATCAGCCGACCAACGGTCGGCTCTACCTCAATTCAAGTAGATTCCATGGCCAAGATCGTAGTGACCGGCGGCAAGCCGCTGCACGGTGAAGTGAACATTTCCGGCGCCAAGAACGCTGTCCTCCCCATCCTGTGCGCGACGCTGCTGGCCGATGCGCCGGTGGAGATCACCAACGTGCCGCACCTGCACGACGTGGTCACCACCGTGAAGCTGCTCGGTGAGCTGGGCGCCAAGGTCACCATCGACCAGGGCACCCTCTCGCGCGGCAGCGCGATCGTGGTCGACCCGCGCTCGGTCAATCAGCACGTGGCCCCGTACGAGCTGGTCAAGACCATGCGCGCCTCGATCCTGGTGCTCGGCCCGCTGCTGGCCCGCTTCGGTGCGGCTGAAGTGTCGCTGCCGGGCGGCTGCGCGATCGGTTCGCGTCCGGTCGACCAGCACATCAAGGGCCTGCAGGCCCTGGGGGCGGAGATCACCGTCGAGAACGGCTTCATCAAGGCGCAGGCCAAGCGTCTGAAGGGTGCGCATTTCACCTTCGACATGGTCAGCGTCACCGGCACCGAGAACGTGCTGATGGCCGCCGTGCTGGCCGAAGGCACCACCGTGCTGGACAACGCCGCAATGGAGCCGGAAGTCACCGATCTGGCGCACTGCCTGATCGCGCTCGGCGCGAAGATCGAAGGCCTGGGCACTGCCCGCCTGGTGATCGAAGGCGTGGAGACGCTGTCCGGTGGCCGTCATGAGGTGCTGCCCGACCGCATCGAAACCGGCACCTTCCTGGTCGCCGCGGCGATGACCGGCGGCAAGGTCACGGTCAATCGTGCCCGCCCGAACACCATGGATGCGGTGCTGGCCAAGCTGGTGGAGGCCGGTGCGCACATCGAGACCACCGAAGACAGCATCACCCTGGACATGGGCGGCAAGCGCCCGCGCGCGGTCAACCTGACCACCGCGCCGTACCCGGCGTTCCCGACCGACATGCAGGCGCAGTTCATGGCGCTCAACTGCGTGGCCGACGGCGTGGGCGTGATCAACGAAACGATCTTCGAAAACCGTTTCATGCACGTCAACGAGCTGCTGCGCCTGGGCGCGGACATCCAGGTCGAAGGCCATACCGCGATCGTGCGCGGTGCCGAGCAGCTGAGCGGCGCGCCGGTGATGGCGACCGATCTGCGCGCGTCGGCCTCGCTGATCCTGGCTGGCCTGATGGCCGAGGGTGACACCACCATCGACCGCATCTACCACCTGGACCGCGGCTACGAGAACATCGAAGAGAAGCTGTCCTCGCTGGGCGCCACCATCCGGCGTATCGCCGCATGATCCTGCGCGGCCGGTTCACCCGCCGCCGCAAGGCGCTGCTGGTGCTGGTACTGATCGTGCTGGCGTGGCTGGGCTACGCCTGGTACGCCGGCATCGCGATCACCCAGGGCATCCAGCAGGAAGACATGGACTGGAACGCGGACGGCACGGTCAGCCGTACCGAAGTGTTCCAGTCGTTCTATGCGGTCGGCGTGGACAAGAGTGTCGACGGCAACCGGCAGTGCAGCACCTACTACTGGCGCGACACGCGGCAGCAGATCCGGGTGGACTGCAAGACGGTGTTCGGCGAGGCCAGGCCGGAATGAAAAAACGCCCGCGAAAGCGGGCGTTTTTCTTGGTCAGTTCATCCCTTTGATCGTCAGATCCAGCGCATCCTTGCCGCTCTCACGCTGCAGCAGACGCGCCGGCACCGGGAACTCCGGCACGATCCAGGCGATCAGCTCCTTGTTGCCGTCCACGCGCGAGACCTTGGTCGCGTCGTAGGACTTGCCCGCCACGGTGATCTTTTCCTTGCCGACCACCTTGTAGGACATCGGCTTGATCCGGCCTTCGTCCACCATGCGGTAGTTCAGCGGCTTGCCGGCGGCCAGATCACGCGCGATCGCCAGGTTGATCAGCAGGGCATCCATGTCGCCGGGCTTGAGCGCCACCGGACCACGGCGGTCCGGCTTGACGTCGCCGGTCCAGGTGGCCTGGTTGCTGTTCCAGTTGTAGTTGGCATCGACATTGCGCTTCTTGACCAGCAGCACCGAGCGGTCGTTGCTGGTCAGCGGGCGCAGGCGGCCGTTGGCCTCTTCGAACACGGTGGTCTGGCTGAGATCGGCCAGCTGGTTCTTCACGTTCAGGCTGTAGCGCCACTTGTTGGCGCCTTCACTGGCCAGGGTCATGGTGCCGTTGGCCTGCATGCCCATGTAGCTGGCCTGGTAATCGGCCTTGAACGGCTGCAGCGCCATGGCCGGCAGGCTCACCACGGCAAGGGCGCCGGCGGCGATCCAGGTCAGCGGACGGTTCAGTGTGGTCATGCTCAGACTCCTTGGTATTCGATCAGGCGCAGATCAATCCGATCTTCGCCGTCTTCGCGTTGCAGGATGCGGACCGGCGTGGGGACACCGTTGGCGATCCAGAGGATGGTTTCGTCATTGCCGCCGTTGGTGCGATACACCCGCAGCGCGTTGTAGGACAGATCGCCGACGGGCACGTTCTCGGTGTCCGGTGCGGCCTGGTAGTCGTGCTGGCGGACGCGGCCCACGTCCACGTAGCGGTAATGCATCTGCCCGCCGGGACGCGCATCGCGCATGATCGCCAGGTTCAGCAGCAGCGCGCTCTGGTCGCCGGGCTGCAGCGGGATCGGCTGGCGGCGTTCCTTCTTCAGATCGCCCAGCCATTGGGCGGTACCGGCCTGCCAGTCATAGGTGCCGGTGACCTTCTTGCCCAGGAACAGGCCCTTGCGGACCGTGCTCTGGCTCAACGGCACATAGGTCCCGTTGCGGTTCTCGAACACCGTGCTCTGCTCCAGGTTCAAGCCGAGCACGCTGGCGAAACCGCTGCGGCCGACCACCTGCATGTCCACGCGCCACTGGTCACCGCCGGTGTGGGTGACACGCATGGTGGCATCGCCGGCCTGCTTGCCCTTGTAGAGGGCCTGGTAGGTGGCGGTGAACGGCTGCAGCGGCGGCGCTTCCCAGCTCATGGCAGGCAGCGCGGGCAGCGGTGGCGTGGCCGTCTCCTGCGCGTGGGCAAGGGCGGCGGTGCACAGCAGGGATGCCATCAGCAGCACGGGCTTGAACAAAGGCGTTCTCATGCGGGCCGGTCGGTGGAGGAGGGGAAAGAATGCCAGCGCCGGGATCAGCGGCGTGTGTGCGCGGCGCTTATCGGTTCAGCTGTCCGGCGCAATCTAGGCGCAGCGGGCTAAACAGGGGGTGACCATCGAGCTGGAGCTGACCTGCCTGTTCAGTTACGCGGCCGCTGACCAGCAGCGCGAGGCTGGCGATCAGCAGCGGATGCTCCACGGCCAGCACCCGCAGGGCCAGGGCGTCGGCGGTGTCGCCGGCCTGCACCGGCACCCGGGCCTGGGCCAGCACCGTGCCGGCATCCAGTTCGGGCACCACGAAGTGCACGCTGGCGCCATGCTCGGCATCGCCGGCCTCCAGTGCGCGCGCATGCGTGTGCAGGCCCTTGTAGAGCGGCAGCAGCGAGGGATGGATGTTGACCAGGCGGCCATCGAACCGGGCCACGAAGGCCGGGCCGAGGATGCGCATGTAACCGGCGCAGACGATCCAGTCCGGCGCGAAGGCGTCCAGCGCATCGGCCATCGCCGCATCGAAGGCGGCGCGGTCCGGGAAGTCCTTGGGCGAACGTGCCCAGCGCTGATCCGGGCTCACCTTGAGCAGGGCCGAGGCTTCGGGCTTGTCCGAGAGCACGGCCACGACCTGCGCATCCAACCGCTGCGCGGCGATGGCATCGAGGATGGCCTGCAGATTACTGCCCCGGCCGGAGGCAAGGACGGCGATACGGCTGCTCATGCGGTTGGGAAGGCCGCCTTGACCGCGGGGCGCGACAGCACCACCAGGGTGAACACGCCCAGCGCGGTACCGAATGGCATGAAGATGCAGGCGATGCCGGCCACCACCATGCACAGCAGGTAACGCCGGTGCTGCGCCAGGCAGCGCCCGGCATAGGCCATGTAACCGGCCAGCACCAGCCCGGCAACGCAGCCCAGCCCGCCGATCAGCACGAACACCCACCCAAGCAGGCGCGGATCGAACGGCGGCGGCGCCTCACCGGGCGCCAGCGGCGCCGGCGCGGCGAAGATCACCGCCACGCCCATCAGCAGGTAGATCAGCGGGAACAGCGAGAACAGGGCGGTCAGACCGGCCAACACATAGTGGAAGACCGACAGCAACTGCAGCTGCGAGGTGTCGCCCGCCGTGGCCGGCAGGGACGGCGCCGCTGCGGTGGGCAGCGACGGCGGTTGAGCGGCGGCCTCCGGGCGGGGCTCCATGACCGGGTTCAGCCGATCTTGACGCGTTCGGCGCCGTCGGCGCGGGTCACTTCACCGATGGTCCAGTGGTCCAGGCCCTGCGCGGCCACCGCGGCACCGACCGAGGCGGCGTCGCTGGCGGCCACGATCAGCACGAAGCCGATGCCGCAGTTGAAGGTGCGCCACATCTCGCTGTCGGCCACGGCGCCTTCCTTCTGCAGCCACTGGAACACCGGCGGCAGGGTCCAGGCGTCGGCCTTGATGTCCAGGCCCAGGCCGTCGGGCACCACGCGGATGATGTTCTCGGTCAGGCCGCCACCGGTGATGTGGGCCATGCCGTGGATCGCCGCGCCGTGGGTCTTGAGCAGCGCCAGGATCGGCTTGACGTACAGGCGGGTCGGCGCCATCAGCGCATCGACCAGCTTGACCCCGCCGTCCAGCTCCAGATCGGCTGGCTGACCGGCGCGGTCATAGATGCGGCGCACCAGCGAGTAGCCGTTGGAATGCGGGCCGGAGGAGGCGATGCCGATCAGCACGTCGCCGGCGGCCACGCTGGCGCCGTCCTTCATTTCGCTCTTCTCGACGCCGGCGACGGTGAAGCCGGCCAGGTCGTACTCGCCCGGGGCATACATGTCGGGCATTTCAGCGGTCTCACCGCCGATCAGCGCGCAACCGGCCTCGGTGCAGCCGTTGGCGATGCCGCCCACGACCGCCGCAGCGGTGTCGATGTCCAGCTTGCCGGTGGCGAAATAATCCAGGAAGAACAGCGGCTCGGCACCCTGGACCAACACGTCGTTCACGCACATCGCGACCAGATCGATGCCGATCGTGTCGTGGCGGCCCAGCTGTTGTGCGAGCTTCAGCTTGGTGCCCACGCCGTCCGTGCCCGAGACCAGGACCGGCTCGCGGTACTTGTTGGAGAGGTCGAACAGGGCGCCGAAGCCACCCAGTCCGCCCATGACTTCCGGGCGGAAACTGCGCTTCACCAGCGGCTTGATGCGCTCGACCAGCTCATTGCCCGCGTCGATATCGACACCGGCGTCGCGGTAGGTCAGGGGAGAGGGATTGGACGGGGAATTGGTCACGGGCGTCGGCGCTGCGCTGGGGTGAAAGCGCGATTTTAACAGGCCACGTTGGCGCGCAGGCCCTATTCGGGCAACAATTCCCCCCGGATACGCTCAATGGAAGTCCTGATGCGCCGCAGCCTCTTTTTCATGATGTTCCTCGCGTTGTGCCTGCCGGTGGCCTCGATGGCCCAGAGCGGCCTGCGCACCGAAGGCGATGTGGCCAGTGCCAGTGGCGCTTACGAGGCCGAGGTCCCGGTCAACAGCCAGGCCGATTCGGACCGCAACGGTGCCCTGGCCAGGGCGCTGGGCAATGTGCTGGCCAAACTCTCGGGCGACCGCAGCGTGATGAGCCGCCCCGGCGTGATGCAGGCCCTGCGCAATGCCAAGGATTACGTGGCCAGCTATGACTACCGCCAGGACCAGAGCACCTCGGCCGGTGGCGCGCCGAGCTACCGCACCATCCTGGTGGCGCGCTTCCGCGAGGATGACGTCGATGGGCTGATCTCTGCCCTCGGGCTGCCGCTGTGGCCGCAGCCCCGCCCGAAGCCGGTGATCTGGCTGGCCATCGATGATGGCTCCGGCCCGCGCCTGGTGACCGTCCAGCAGGCCAATGCGGCCCGCCCGCTGCTCAACCGCGCCATCGAGCGCGGCTACAAGCTGGGCCTGCCCTCGGGCAGCGCCGCCGAGCAGGCACTGGTCGGCGCGATCTGGCGCCAGGACACGGCCGCCGTGGCGCGGGCCTCCGCGCGCTATGCCCCACCGATGCAGCTGATCGGCAAGCTCTACCGCGATGGCAGCGGCTGGGTGGCGGACTGGGTGTTCGTTGATGGCGGCAAAGAACTGAACAAGTGGACCACCAAGGACAGCGACGCCCGCCGTGCGATGGCCAGCGGTGCCGACGGCGCCGCGGATGCGCTGGTGCGCCGCTACGCCAAGGCCGGGGCCGCCACCGGCGCCGCCGGGACCTACACGATCGTGGTGCTGGGCCTGAACAGTGCCGAGGATTACATGCGCCTGGCCGCCGGCCTGCGCGAGACGGCCGTGGTCCGCAACGTCACCCCGGTGCGCGCCTCGGGCGATCGCCTGGAGCTGTCGCTGGAACTGACCACCGGCCTGGCCGGCCTGAACCGCATGCTCGGCGACAACGGCGTGATCGCGCCGACCGCGCCGCTGGGACTGCCGGTGCCGATCGATGAAACCAACCCCTCGGCCCTGCCGCCGCCGCCCAGCAACGAGTACCGCCTGCGATGATCCTCACCCCCGAAGCGGAAATCGCGCAGTTCCTCAGGCGGTTGAAATACGTCCTGGTGGCGCTCGCCGCCGGCTGGGTGATCTGGCTGCTTGGCCCGATCCTGACCCCGTTCGTGCTGGCCCTGGCGTTGGCGTGGCTGGGTGACCCGCTGGTCGACCGGATCGAGGCTACCGGTCGCTCGCGCAACACCGGCGTGGTGCTGGTGTTCGTGGCGATGATCCTGTTGATCATCGCCGCCTTGCTGATCCTGGTGCCGATGATCGAGCGCCAGGTCGCCACCCTGGTGGCGGCGATCCCGCAGGCCCAGCAGTGGCTGATGGAAAAAGGCATCCCGTGGTTCGAGCAGAAAACCGGGCTGGAGATCATGCAGTGGATGGACCCGGATCGCCTGATCGAATGGGTGCGCAGCCACTGGCAGCAGGCCGGCGGCTTCGCCAAGACCTTCTTTGGCTACGTGCAGCGCTCGGGGTTCACGATGGTGACCTGGGTGGTCAACATCCTGCTGCTGCCGATCCTGGCGTTCTACTTCCTGCGCGACTGGGACAAGCTGGTCGAGCGCGTGGCCTCGATGATTCCGCGCAACCATGTCGGCACCATCACCAAGCTGGCGCGTGAGTCGGACGAAGTGCTCGGTGCGTTCATCCGCGGCCAGTTCCTGGTGATGATCGCGCTGGGCGTGGTGTACGCCGCCGGCCTGTCGCTGGTCGGCCTGAAGCTGGGCCTGTTGATCGGCCTGGTGGCCGGCCTGATCAGCTTCATCCCGTACCTCGGCGCGACCACCGGCATCGTCATGGCGGTTGCGGCGGCGCTGGTGCAGGCGCAGGGCTTCGATCTGAAGCTGCTGATCCTGGTCGGCGTCGTGTTCACCGTGGGCCAGCTGCTGGAAAGCTACGTGCTGACCCCGCGCATCGTCGGCGACAAGATCGGCCTGCACCCGGTGGCGGTGATTTTCGCGGTGATGGCCGGTGGCCAGCTGTTCGGCTTCCTCGGCATGCTGCTGGCCCTGCCGGTGGCGGCGGTCAGCAACGTGCTGCTGCGTTATGCACATCAGCGCTATCGCCAGAGCGATCTGTACGCCGGTGAGAAATCGGCGATCGTGCTCGATGCCTACGTCGACAAGCCCGAGATCGTGATCGTCGGCACCCCGAAGGGGCCGGACGCACAGTGAGTGTCGTTCCGCAGTTGCCGCTTGCCCTGCGCTACCCGCAGGACGAGCGGTTGGAGACCTTCATCGGTGCGCCGGATGGCGCGCTGGCGCAGCTGCGCGCCATTGCCGTGGGCGCCGCGCACGACTGGGTGTATCTGGAGGGCGCGCCGGGCACCGGCAAGACCCATCAGGCGCTGGCGATGTGCTCGCTGGCCGAACAGGCCGGCCGCCAGCCGACCTATCTGCCGCTGAAGGCGGTGGTGGGGCGTACGCGCGCCGCGCTGGAATCACTGGAAGGCCGCGACCTGGTCGCGCTGGATGGGCTGGATGCCGTGGCCGGGCAGCGCGAAGACGAAGTGGCGCTGTTCGATTTCCACAACCGTGCGCGCGCGGCGGGCATCACCCTGCTGTACACCGCGCAGCACGCGCCGGATCAACTTGGGCTGGTGTTGCCGGACCTGCGCTCACGCCTGCAGCAATGCGTGCGCGTGGTGCTGCAGCCGCTGGATGACGAAGGCCGCGCGGCGGTGCTGCGCGAGCGCGCGGCGCGACGTGGCCTGGCGATCGATGAAGCGGCGATCGAATGGTTGCTGACCCGTACCGGCCGCGAGCTGGGCAGCCTGGTCAGTCTGTTGGATTGGCTGGACCGCGAATCGCTGGCGGCGCAGCGCCGCATCACCGTGCCGTTCCTGCGCCAGGTCCTGGAAGACGGCCCACACCTGTTGTAGAGCCGACCGTTGGTCGGCTGCTCAGGAGACGGCCCCACCGTGTAGAGCCGACCGTTGGTCGGCTGCTCAGGAGACGGCCCCCGCCGTGTAGAGCCGACCGTTGGTCGGCTGCTCAGGAGACGGCCCCCGCCGTGTAGAGCCGACCGTTGGTCGGCTGCTCAGGAGACGGCCCCACCGTGTAGAGCCGACCGTTGGTCGGCTGCTCAGGAGACGGCCCCCGCCGTGTAGAGC
>NZ_JBDJMT010000036.1:0-19623 GCF_039674045.1 Stenotrophomonas sp. TWI602 | reverse complement strand
GGGGGGGTGTAACCGGTAGTGCGGACCGTTGGTCGGCTACCGTAAAAAGCAGCCGCCCAACGGTCGGCTCTACCGGTGATTGTTTTCCCGAAACGTGTGGAATCGCACGCCCCTCCTCCAGGTACTCCGCACCCGTGAAAGCTCCCGCCCTGATCCAGAACGACATCGTCGTCTTCGGCCTGATCGCCGCCACCCTCGGTGCCGTGTTCTGGACCGCCTCGCGCGAGCAGGGGCTGTGGAAGCGGTTCTATACCTACGTGCCCGCGTTGCTGCTGTGCTACCTGATTCCCGGTGTGTACAACACCGTCGGCCTGATCGATGGCCAGAACACCCATCTCTATAACCCGGTCGCTCGTGACATCCTACTGCCCGCCGCCCTGGTGCTGCTCACCCTGGCCGTGGACATCAAGGGCATCCTGCGGCTGGGACCAAAACTGATCGTGATGTACCTGGGCGCCTCGCTCAGCATCATGATCGGCGCCGTGGTCGCCTTCCAGTTGATGAAGTGGCTGCATCCGGCGACGGTGGCCGGCGACACGTGGGCCGGCATGGCGGCGCTGGCCGGCAGCTGGATCGGCGGCGGCGCCAACATGCTGGCGATGCGCGAAGTCTTCGATGTCAACGCGACCACCTTCGGGCAGTTCGCGGTGGTCGATGTCGGTGTCGGTTATGTGTGGATGGCGGTGCTGATCTTCATGGCCGGGCGCGCGGCAAAGATCGATGCGCGCAGCGGTGCCGACACCTCCGGCATCGATGCCCTCAAGCTGCGCATCCAGGCCTTCCAGGCACAGCATGAGCGCGTGGCCAGCCTGACCGACCTGATGCTGATCGTCGCCGTTGCCTTCGGCGTGGTGGGCCTGTCGCATGCGATTGCCGGGCCGGTCTCGGCGTGGTTCAAGGGGCATGTCGCCTGGGCCTCGCAGTTCAGTCTGGACGCGCCGTTCGTGTGGGTGGTGGTGATCTCCACTACCTGCGGTCTGGCGCTGAGCTTCACCCGTGCGCGCAACCTGGAAGGCGCCGGTGCCTCCAAACTGGGTTCGCTGCTGCTGTACTTCCTGATCGCCTGCATCGGCATGCAGATGGACCTGCTCGCGCTGCTCGACCGCCCGTGGCTGTTCCTGCTCGGCCTGATCTGGATCGCCGTGCACATCGTGCTGCTATGGGCGCTGGCGCGCGCGCTGAAGGTGCCATTCTTCTACTTCGCGATTGGTTCGCAATCCAACATCGGCGGGCCGGCCTCCGCGCCTGTGGTCGCGGCGGCGTTCCACCCCTCGCTGGCGCCGGTCGGCGTGCTGCTCGGCACGATGGGCTACGCGACGGGCACGTATCTGGCCTACATCGTGGGCATCACCCTGCGCGCGATGGCCGGGTAGAGCCGACCGTTGGTCGGCTGCTCCTGACGTCGCGTCACAGCGCACGACAGCCGACCAACGGTCGGCTCTACGGCAGAAGCAACCTGCGCTACATCAACCAGGCAAGTGCATCTTCACCGTCCTGCTCGAACCGCGCCGAGTGAACACCCTGGCGCCTATACGCTTGGCGCGTCGCCACGCGCCCGGGACCAACCGGACATGCGGATTTACGCAGGAAGAAGGCCGCGTGCGAGTAACCACGCCTTGGCATCTTCCGCATCCTGCTCGAACCACGCCTTCGTAGACCCCAGCCGGTACGTATACCCCCACGCATCCATGTCCAGCATCAAGCGCGCGCTGCCCACGCCTGGCAGTTGCGCGGCCAGCACGATCTGCAGGTAACAGGTGGCGTCTTCTTCGGGCACCGAATCGGTGGCATCGGTGTGGACCAGCGCACGCCGCTCCGGCGGCAGCACGATCAGGTGGCAGGCTTCGTGCAGCATCGAGTGCACGGGCGTGTCATCGCGGACATACACGTCGCTGCCGATGATGCCGGCTTCGGGTTCACCCCAATAGCTGCCCGGAATCGGCGCGCCGTCGGCCACACGATGCAGGTGCAGATCGTGGGTGGCGAGCAGGGCGAGGGCATCGTCGAAACGGATATCGCCGACACAGGTGACCTGCGGTTCGGCGGTGGGGGCAGCGTCGTTCATGGGTTACCGCTCAACCGCCCCTTCCAACGCGGAAGGGGCGATGTCGATCAGGGCTGCTGCGGGCCTTCCGGCAAGGCGACGGAGATATCGAGCACATCGTGCTCCCCGTCCTTGACCAGATCGACCTTGACCGCATCAGCGTCGATGTTGACGTACTTCTTGATCACTTCCAGCAGCTCGCGCTGCAGCAGAGGCAGGTAGTCCGGGCCGCCGCGGTGGCTGCGTTCCTGCGCGATGATGATCTGCAGGCGGTTCTTGGCCGTTTCGGCAGTGGTCTTCTTTCGGTTCAGGAAATCGAACAGTCCCATGCTTACCCTCCGAACAGCTTGCTGAAGAAGCCTTTCTTCTCCACGGTGGTGAAGCGCATCGGACGCTCTTCGCCAAGGATGCGGCCAACCGCATCTTCGTATGCCTGGCCCGCCGCCGATTCGGGGTCCAGAATGACCGGCTCACCCTTGTTGGAGGCATTGAGCACGTCGCCCGATTCGGGCACCACGCCAATGGCCTTCAGGCCCAGCACTTCTTCCACGTCGGTGATGCTGAGCATTTCGCCGCTTTCCACCCGTACCGGGCTGTAGCGCGTAAGCAGCAGGAAGGCCGGCACGTTCTTGCCGGATTCGGCCTTGTGGGTCTTCGAATCGAGCAGACCGATGATGCGGTCCGAGTCGCGCACCGAAGACACTTCCGGGTTCACCACCACGACCGCACGGTCGGCGTAGTACATCGCCAGGAACGCGCCCTTCTCGATACCGGCCGGGGAGTCGCAGATGACGTATTCGAAGCCGTCGGCGATGAGATCGTCGAGCACCTTGCGCACGCCTTCCTGGGTCAGTGCGTCCTTGTCGCGGGTCTGCGAGGCAGCCAGCACGTACAGGTTGTCGAAGCGCTTGTCCTTGATCAGGGCCTGCTTGAGGGTCGCTTCGCCGTGCACGACATTGACGAAGTCGTACACCACGCGGCGCTCGCAGCCCATGATCAGGTCCAGGTTGCGCAGGCCGACGTCGAAGTCGATCACCGCCACCTTTTTGCCACGACGTGCCAACCCGCAGGCCAGGCTGGCGCTGCTGGTGGTCTTGCCGACGCCGCCCTTGCCGGAGGTGACTACGATGATTTCAGCCAAAGGATTTCTCCTGATTCTTCTGTTTGGGGGCTGCGTCAGTCCAGCGCAGCGATCTTGATCTGGTCCTGTTCCAGCCACACCTGCACGGCCTTGCCGCGCAGGGAGTCCGGAACATCGTCCAGTACCTTGTAATGGCCGGCAATGGCGACCAGTTCAGCGTGGAATTCACGGCAGAAAATACGCGCCGTGGTGTTGCCTTGGGCACCTGCCAGGGCACGGCCCCGCAGCGTACCGTAGATGTGGATGCTGCCGTCGGCGATCACCTCGGCGCCCGCGCCGACGGTGGCCATGACGGTCAGGTCGCAGTTTTCCGCATACAGCTGCTGGCCCGAGCGGACATTGGCGGTCTGCATGCGGCCCGGCTTGGGCGCGCCACCGGTGGCCACCGCACTCGGCGCCGGTGCCGCAGGCACGGCAGCGGCGGCACGCGCACGGCGCGGCGGCGGTTCGGCGACCGGCAGGGGCGCAGGGGCCGGTTCGGCCTCGGCGCGCTCGTACTGGGCGCGGAACTTGGCCAGCAGCGGCAGGCCGAGCTGCTGGGAAAGCAGGTCGGTTTCGGTGGTGCCGTAGGCCAGCGCAACCGGCAGCACGCCGGCCTTGCGCAGGCCGTCCAGCAGCGCCTTGGCGGTCGCCACGTCCGGCATCCTGCTGAGTCCGCCGAAATCCAGGATCACGGCTGCACGCCCGAACAGCTTCGGCGCACGCGCGACACGTTCCTGCATTTCACGGGTGAGGCGCTCGACATCGAGGGTGCGGATACGCAGATTCGCGATGCCGACCTGGCCGATCTTCAGTTCACCGGCCTGTTCAAAATCCATGTTCGCTGCCACCGATCAGGTCCCCGTCTGCTGCTGCACGCGCAGCGGCTCGCGGCGATGGCCCACCCAGGGCACATCCGGCAACTGGTCGCCGTAGGTGTCGTGCACCCACTGGTAACTGCACAGGTCCTTGAGCAGCATGCTGGCGCGCACATCCACGTGGGCCATGTTGTTCTGCCCGACCTCGCGGAAGCCGAAGCTGCCGTGGAAGAGCAGGGCGGCATCGGCACCGTGATCGAGGAACACCTCGCAGGTCAGCTGCGGGTAACGCAGCTCGGCGTAGCTCTGCGCATCGGCATAGAACGCACGGCCAACGCCACCGCCGCGACGGCGGCTGGCGACCACGATGCGGTCGATATAGAAGAATTTGCTGTCAAGCTGCTGCTTGAACCAGGCGAAGTTGCTGCTGTCGTGCTGGCTGTCGCTGCCGAAGCCGATCAGGAAACCGGCCAGGTTGCCGTCGCGCTCGGCGACGCGGAAATACTCAGCGCTTTCATAGAACAGACGCAGGCGGGCGGCATCCAACGGCAGGATGGCCAGGCCGGCATTGTTGTTCAGGGCCAGGACGGAATCGAGCTCGTGCTCGCGCACGTCGCGGATGACAATCGACATTGTGACTCCGTGGGGTAACGCGGTTGGCCCATCGAGGGGCCCTCGGTCCGATTATTGCATGGGTGGCTTCCCCCCGCGAGCGGACAGGCATGACTTCTGTGGGAGTGCAGGGGAACAGGTTCAGCCTACTATGCGTCCATGTTGGGATACCTCAGCCACACCCGAGTACTGCGACTGGCCGGCCTGTTCACCTGGGTCATGGTCGGACTTCCCCTGGTTTACTCACAGTACGAAGCGCTGCTGCGCCGCGGCGGAGGCGTCGATGCGTGGGCGCTGTGGCTGTTTGCTGCGTACCTGGCCTTCGGCGCCGGCTACTTCTGGCTGACCCGCGGGCTGCGCAACGGCGGCCACTCGCGCTGGTATGACCGGGTCATGCTGGTGCTGCTGACCGCGTCGGCGCTGGGCGTGAGCTATCTGAGCGGCTCCGGGCTGGGCAGCATCCTGATGATGGTCGCTGCCGGGGTCATCCCGTGGATGCTGCCGGTGCGCGGTGGCGTGATCTGGCTGCTGCTGAGCCAGCTGGCGGTGCTGCCGGTCTACTACCTCATCCTGAATTTCTCTTTGTTCGAAGCGGTGATGCAGTCGCTGTTGTATGGCGGCTTCTCCATGTTCATCTTCGTGACCAGCCTGGTGGCGCGGCAGCAGACCGATGCCCGTGAAGAGCAGCGAAGGCTCAATACCGAGCTGCGCGCCACCCGCGTGCTGCTGGCCGAAAGCGCCCGCGTCAACGAACGCACCCGCATTTCCCGGGAGCTGCACGATCTGTTGGGCCATCACCTGACGGCGCTCAGCCTGAATCTGGAAGTGGCCGGCCACATCACCGAAGGGCAGGCGCAGGAACACGTCCACCAGGCCCATACCCTGGCCAAGCTGCTGCTGACAGACGTGCGCGAGGCGGTCAGCCAGCTGCGCGACAGTGGCGCGATCGATCTGGCCGCCGCGCTGCGCCCGCTGACCGAGCAGGTCCCCTCGCTGGAGATCCACCTGGATATCGACGAGCCGCTGAGCGTGGAAGACCCCGAGCGGGCCCACGTGCTGCTGCGCTGCACCCAGGAGATCATCACCAATGCAGTGCGGCACGCCGGCGCGCGCAACCTCTGGATCAAGGTCCGGCGCGAGGCGCCGGGCATCGTGGTGCTGGAAGCGCATGATGACGGGGTGGGCGCCGACGGGATCGTGGTCGGCAACGGGTTGCGCGGGATGCGCGAGCGCCTGCAACAATGCGGTGGTGAGCTGCAGATCGAAACCCGCCGGGGCCAGGGCTTCCGCCTTCGTGCCTCGGTACCCGGCGTGCCAGTATTGATGCTGACCGCTGTCATTGAAGGAGTGCGTTGATGATTCGCGTCTGCCTGGTCGACGACCAAACCCTGGTGCGGCAGGGGATCCGCTCACTGCTGGCGCTCGATGACGGCATCGAGGTGGTCGCCGAGGCCGCCGATGGCCGGCAGGCAGTCGAGGTGGTTCCCCAGGTCCGCCCGGACGTGGTCCTGATGGACATGCGCATGCCGGTGATGTCCGGCCTGGAGGCGCTGCAGATGCTGTCGCGGCTGAACCAGCTGCCGCCGACCATCATCCTGACCACCTTCGACGACGACCAGCTCGTCCTGGCCGGGCTCAAGGCCGGGGCCAAGGGCTACCTGCTCAAGGACGTGACCCTGGACCAGCTGGTGGGCGCGATCCGGACCGTGGCCGATGGCGGCTCGCTGGTGCAGCCGGCGGTCACCCAGCGGCTGCTGTCGGGCCTGGAGCACATGCGCAACGAGTTCGTGAGCCTGGACCGGCCGGACCCGTTGACCGACCGCGAAACCGAGATCCTGCGGCTGATGGCCAGCGGCTTCTCCAACAAGGAGATCGCCAATTCACTGGGCGTGGCCGAGGGCACGATCAAGAACCATGTGTCCAACATCCTCTCCAAGCTGGGGGTGCGCGACCGCACCCGGGCGGTGCTCAAGGCCTTCGAGCTGCAGCTGGTCTGAGCCGGTGGACCCGGCGCCGGCCTTCGGGCGGTGACGGGTTTGCAGGTAATTTCTGAATTCTGCGAAACCCTTGCAGCGCAAGCGATGCAGGGGGATTTTCGGTCTCGACAGCCGAATCCGGCAAAGAAATATTGTCCATCCGCTACGTGCTGACACGCGCGATGCGTTATCTTTCCGCTCCTTGTCTATGCAAAACCGCTGCCGACATGGAAACCGGTGTGCCAACCCTGATCAACAACACCGGCGAAGCCTGCTAGGATTGGCGCTTCGCTTCAATCAACCCGGCCGTGGGATCGGCCCCGGAGACTCCTGAATGACCCGTATTATCGAGTTCCTGATCGCCTTGGGGATCGTGGCTGGCCTGTTCGTCATCATTGGCGTATGTCTGCCGGGCGAGCGCCATATTTCCGAAAGCATCGAGACCAACCGCAAGATGACGATCGTGTACGACACGGTCAACAGCCTGCGCCGCTTCAAGGACTGGAACCCGCTCTTGCTGCGCGATCCCGCCGTTGAACTGAAGTACTCCGGCCCCGCTGCCGGCGTCGGCGCACGCCTGGACTACGCCTCCAAGGAAAGCTCCTTGGGCGAGGGTAGCTGGGTGATCACCGAGTCCGAGCAGAACAAGCACGTGGCGATCGCGATCGAGGACGCCTCCAAGGGTCACGACAAGACCACCAGCTTCACCCTGGAGCCGACCGGCAAGGGTGGCCGCAACGTCAAGATCACGCAGGACTACAGCGTCAAGTACGGTTTCAACCTGTTCGGTCGTTACGCTGGTCTGTACGTCAGCCGTCACGCCGGTGACGACCTGAAGCTGGGTCTGTCGCGCATGGCCAACATGCTGGCCACCGTGCCGAACATCGACTACCGCACCGCCGAAGCCCCGCTGACCGATCTGGCCATCGTGGACGTCCCGGCCGAGGACCTGCTGGTCGTCACCGCCGGCAACGTGGACCGCGGCCAGGAGACCATCACCAAGTCCATCAAGGACAACCAGGAGTGGATCAAGCGCGTCATGGAGGCCAACAACCTCGAAGCCGCCGGTCCGTTCCGCATCATCACCACCGATTTCGGCGCCGAGAAGTACGCCTTCGACGTGGCCCAGCCGGTCAAGAAGAAGGGTGCCGAGGCCGCGACGGCCGAAGCCCTGACGGTGAAGATCGACGATGGTGCACCGGTCAAGTACGTGCATGTGGCTCCGCATCGTTCGGCCCACGCGGCCTACACCGGCCACATGGCCGGCCTGGACATCGCCCGCAACGCCCTGCGTGCGTGGTCGGTGACCGGCGGCAACGAAGTGATCGATCGTCCGTACGAGTCCTGGAAGGACGGCGTGGACAAGTCGTTCACTCCGGAAGGCACGTACGACATCTACTGGGCCGTCAAGTAATCCGACGGTTGCCGTGATGTAACGCACGACCTGAAACGCGCCGCTTCCTGCGGCGCGTTTTTTTTTGGCTCCGGCCACGGGGCACTGTCTGAAGGACGCAAGCATGCTCAACCTGGAACGACGCACGCGCAAACCCTCCCTGCTGGCCGGCCTGGGCGGGCTGCTCGCGGCCACGGCGGTGGGCCTGTCGGCTTACGCCTCCCATGGCATCGCCGACCCGCTGGCGCAGTCGCATGTGACCACCGCGGCGCTGTACGCCTTCGGGCACGGGGTGGCGCTGGCCGTACTCGGCCCGACCCAGCAGAACACGCTGGGCCGGCTGGCCCTGTACGTCCTGCTGATCGGCACGCTGCTGTTCTCCGGCAGCCTGGTGGCGGGCGCGCTGTGGAAGCTCAGCACCTCGTTGGCGCCGGTCGGTGGCACCGCGCTGATGGTGGGCTGGCTGGCCTACGGGCTGAACGCGCTGAGGCGCTGACATGCCCCGATACCGCCGCGGCTTTGATGTCGATGAGGCGCATGCCTGGCTGAGCCGGCGCGACCGGCGGCTGGGCATGTGGATGAAGCGGCTCGGCCCGATCCAGGCGCAGCCCGGGTGGGCGAAGACGTTCGATCCGGTCGATGCGCTGGCCAGGGCAATCCTGTTCCAGCAGCTCAGCGGCAAGGCCGCCTCGACCATCGTTGGGCGGGTGGAGACGGCCATCGGCAGCACCCGGCTGCACGCCGATACGCTTGCGCGTATCGATGACCCCGGGCTGCGCGTCTGCGGTGTCTCCGGCAACAAGGCGCTGGCCCTGCGCGACCTGGCCAGGCGCGAGGCAGCAGGCGAGATTCCCGACCTGCGCCGGATGTCGGTGATGGACCATGATGCGATCATCGATGCGCTGGTTCCGATCCGCGGCATCGGCCGCTGGACGGTGGAGATGATGCTGATGTTCCGGCTGGGTCGCCCGGACATCCTGCCGGTGGACGACCTCGGTATCCGCAAGGGAGCGCAGCGCGTGGACAAGGCCGAGCAGATGCCGACCCCGAAGGAGCTGCTCGCCCGGGGCGAGAGGTGGGGCCCGTTCCGGACCTACGCCAGTCTGTACCTGTGGCGTATCGCCGATTTCACGGTGGATCCGAAGGCGACGACCAATCGTTCGCAGGGGTGAGGCTACGCGTCCGGCGGCTCCGGCGCGAAGGCCGGGTCGTCGCTGATTCGTGCCCGTGCTGGGTGGCGCTTTTTCGCCGCAAGGTAGCGGTGATGGCGGAAGGTGGCGTAGGTGCCGCGGAGGACCACGACCCCGATCACCACCAGCATTCCCATCCTCCGCAGCGTGTCTGCCATGCCGGCGCTGTCCAGCCTCAGATGCATCACGAACACCCATGCCCACAGCGCAGCGGTCAGGCAGGCCGCAACCCGGCTGCGTTTGTAGACCCCCACTGCCAGACCCAGGTAAACGCAGCTCAGCATCGCAGCAGCGATGAAGTTCATCATGGCGAACACGTTCTGGTTCTTGGCCCACGTCCAGCCACCCGTGGCGAGGGTGAACACGGTGAGTCCCGCGCCCAGTAACCAGAGCTGCGTGACTGGTCTGGTGATCCCGCTCGGCACCTGTTCCCAGTGCGGTGCCATGGGCGTGGAGGGGGGAACCTCACCGGCCTGGTAGGGATTCTGATCGTCCATGGTTGTCCTCCTTGTGGGCCGCCCCGGTCAGGGTTCGGCGTCGCGCCAGCACCAATGCCACGGTTCGTAGACAATCCCATGCGGGTTGTCGCGCGGGTAGCTCAGCTGGAACCCGAAGCGACCGGCATGCGCGCCCAGCCACGCGAACGCGGCCGTCGACTCGAACGATGCTTCCGCCGGCGGTTCGCCGGGGGTGCCGATATCCAGCGCGTAGCCGCTGTGATGCTCGCTGTAACCGGGCGCGGCGTTGACCTTCAGTATGTCCTCCACACTCAGCCCGCGGCTGCGTTTGCGCGCGAAGATGCCCAGCTGATAGTCGTGGCTGCGGTAGCCGGAGATCGCATCCAGCGCGATGCCATCGGCGGCGGCCTGCTGGCGCATCCGTTGCCAGCCTCGCGCAGCGTCGCGGTGCAGCCATAGCGGGCGCCGGTAGCGGTCGAAGCCGGCCAGGTGCAGCTGAGCCGGTTCGGCCTCCAGCGCAAGACCGGTCGCGGCCTCGTAGGCATCGGCATCAATCCCGAGGGTTTCGAGGCGATGCTGCAGTCCACTCAGGGGCAGCACCGCATCGGGCGCGTTGCCACGACGGCGATCCAGCAGCTGGCGGTCCAGCGCATCCAGTGCCTCCTCGATGCCCGGCTCGCGCATCAGGCGCGGCACCAGCGGCAGCACGCCGTGGGCGGTAGCGACGGCGAGGTAGCGCCCATCGCGCTTGCGCCGCAGTACCCACTGCGCGCGAGCCAAGGCGCGCGCGTCGGCAGAGCCGCGTGCACGCAGCAGGCCGCCGGGCCACAATTCGATCTCGGCGGTGTTGATCAGCAGGGCAGGGGATCGGCGCATGCTGCCAGCTTAGTGCGCGCCCGGCCGCGCGGCCAGCGCCTTCAGGGCATCGAGCAGTGCACGTGGGCGGTCCGGGCTGATCACCAGGGCGCTGCCATCGCGCAGCGGCAGGTGCAGCACACGGCTGCTGTCGGTGACCAGGCAGAACGCCTTGCTGCGGTCGGCCATCCGGTAATGCCCGGATTGAAAGCCCGGCACGCCGTAGCCATTGGTCTTGATCGAGGGCTTGTAACGGCCATGCTCGGCGAAATCGACGATGCGCGCTTCGTCCAGACGCATGTCGCTCACCGGCACGCGCTTGCGGTAAAAGGTCGACTTCACGTCCAGCGTGTCCTGGTGGAGCACGATGCGGCGGCGGGTGTACGCCCAGGTCAGCGCGGCCGCCAGCACCGCCAGGAACGGCAGGGTGATGAACAGTTCGGTGTGTGAACGCTCCGGCGCGTCCAGCGCGGTGCCCACCATCAGGCCGGCGACGAGCAGTAGCGGAACCCACAGCCACAGCAGTCGCCGGACCGGCGATGGGGCAACCTCGAAGGATTGAGCTTCAGACATCTCAATCCTCCTTCTTGAAGATCAGCAACGCCGTATTGAGGGGCGGCGCGAAGACAAGGTTGACCAGTTCCCAGCCAAGGTTGCCGTGCCGGGTCAGCTCGTCCTGTATGTCTTTGGGTTTCACAATGCCCATCATGCCCGGCTTTACTTCAACGGTCAGGTAGCTCCAGCGCCTGCTCATGGCTTGCTCTCCTTGTCGGGGGTGGGTTTGGGAAGGCGTCCGGCCTTGCGCAGCGCATCGCGCAGCACGTATTCGATCTGTGCATTGAGGCTGCGCAGCTCGTCGTCGGCCCAGCGCTGCGCCGCCGCCAGAACGTCGGCATTGATACGCAGCGGGTAGGCTTTCTTTTCGGTCATGCGGGGTCCTTTATCTACAGCGCGTGCCGTCCCCTCGGCGCCGCGTTGCGTTGGTAGGTGCCGACCATGGGTCGGCACGCTGTTGCATCAATACAGTGAACCGGCGTTGACCACCGGCTGGGTGCCACGATCCGAACACAGCACGGTCAGCAGGTTGCTCACCATGTGCGCCTTGCGCTCTTCATCGAGCTGGACCACGCCGTTCTTCTGCAGTTCGGCCAAGGCCATTTCGACCATGCCGACCGCGCCAGCGACGATCCGCGTACGCGCGGCGATGACCGCATTGGCCTGCTGGCGCTGCAGCATCGCCTGGGCGATTTCCGGCGCATAGGCGAGGTGGCTGATGCGCGCGTCGATCACCTGCACGCCGGCATCGGCCAGGCGCTCGGCCAGCTCGTCCTTGAGGTGCTGGGAAATCTCGGCGGCATGGCTGCGCAGCGACAGTTGGCCTTCTTCGTGCTGGTCGTACGGATAGCTGGTCGCCATCGCGCGCAACGCAGATTCGGACTGGATGTGCACGAAGCTCTCGTAGTCATCCACGTTGTAGACAGCTTCGGAAGCATCCACCACCTGCCACACGATCACCGCGGCGATCTCGATCGGGCTGCCGTCGAGCTCATTGACCTTGAGCTTGCCGCTTTCGAAGTTGCGCACCCGCTGGCTCACCTTGACCTTGGTGAAGAACGGGTTGTTCCAGCGCAGGCCGTTCTCCTTGACGGTGCCGACGTACTTGCCGAACAGGCTGACGACCACGGCCTGGTTGGGTTGCACGGTGTACAGGCCGACCAGGCTGAGCAGGGCGGTGGTGGCCAGCACCAGGCTGCCCACGATCAGCGCCGGGTTGCGGTTGCCCTTGTCCACCCCGACCACGAACATCCACACGGCCACCGCGGTCAGGGCCAGCACCAGCAGCAGGAAGGGCAGGCCGGACAGCGAGCGGATCGACTTCTCTTTCATGGCGGGGCGTCCTTGGGTAGTTGATTGGAAGATATCAAATTGATATCACTCTGCAAGTGCCGCCCGGGCCGGCCACGCGGCGGCGGCACCGGCTAGAATGCCCTCCCGCCCCTGTTGTCCGGAACACTGCCATGTCCACGCTCGGTACGCCGCTGTCTCCTTCCGCCACCCGTGTGCTGCTGCTGGGATCCGGCGAACTCGGCAAGGAAGTCGCCATCGAGCTGCAGCGGCTGGGGGTGGAGGTAATCGCTGCTGACCGCTACGCCAACGCGCCGGCGATGCAGGTGGCACACCGTTCGCACGTGATCGACATGCTCGACGCGATGGCGCTGCGCGCGCTGATTGCACTGGAGAAGCCGCATCTGGTGGTGCCTGAGATCGAGGCGATCCATACCGAGACGCTGGTCCAGCTGGAACAGGAGCAGGGCCTGCGCGTGGTGCCCACCGCGCGTGCCGCGCGCTTGACGATGGACCGTGAAGGCATCCGCCGGCTCGCCGCCGAGACGCTGGGCCTGCCGACCTCGCCGTACCGTTTCGTGGATACCGATGCCGAGTACCGCGCGGCGGTGGCCGCGATTGGCCTGCCGTGCGTGGTCAAGCCGGTAATGTCCTCCTCGGGCAAGGGCCAGAGCACGCTGCGCCAGGACGCCGACATCGCGCCGGCCTGGGAGTATGCGCAGACCGGTGGCCGCGCCGGTGCCGGGCGCTGCATCGTGGAGGGCTTCATCGATTTCGAGTACGAAATCACGCTGCTGACCGTGCGTCACGCAGGCGGGACCTCGTTCTGTGCGCCGATCGGGCACTGGCAGAAAGACGGCGACTACCGAGAAAGCTGGCAGCCGCAGCCGATGTCGCCGCGCGCACTGGCACGGGCGGAGGAGATTTCGCAGGCGATCACCGATGAGCTGGGTGGCTGGGGGCTGTTCGGGGTCGAGCTGTTCGTGAAGGGCGACGAGGTGTGGTTCAGCGAGGTATCACCGCGGCCGCATGACACGGGTCTGGTGACGTTGGCCTCGCAGGAGTTGAGTGAGTTCGCGCTGCATGCGCGCGCGATCCTGGGGCTGCCGATCCCGGTGATCCGCCAGAGTGGTCCGTCGGCGTCGTGCGCGATGCTGGCCCACGGCGAAGGCGTGCCGTTCTTCAGCAATGTGGCCGAAGCGCTGGTGCAGCCGGATTCGGCGCTGCGCCTGTTCGGCAAGCCGAGTGTGCACGGGCATCGCCGGGTAGGGGTGACGCTGGCGCGGGGGGCGGATGTCGATGAGGCGCGGAAGATTGCGCGTGAGGCGGCTGAGGCGATCGGGATCGAGCTGCGGTCGTGAGGCAGGGCGCCTTGGGTGCTGCCGGTGTGAGGCGATCGGGCAGCCCGATGCAGGACCCGCCGTAAACCCATCCCTGGGGGCTCGTAGTGCGGCATCCATGCCGCACACGGTCCTTCATCGGGCTGCCCGATCACCTCTTCGCGGAGGGTCGGTTGGGCGGATCCAACGGCGCGGCAGAAAATGGCAGGACAAAAAAAACGGCGAGCCTTGGCTCGCCGTTTTTCGTTGAAAGCGAAGCAGAACTTACTTCACGTCCACCCACACCAGATGGTGGTCGCTGCCATCGGCGATCTTCGCGTCCGGGCTTTCGTTGGCCGGCCAGAAAACGCCACTGCCGATGTAGTTGAAGCCGACCGAGGGCAGGACGTAGTCCAGCCGCATCGTGCCCGACTTCGGGCCGAAGTCGCCGGTGGCGTGGAAGGGCGCGCCTTTGCGGGTGATGCCTTTTTCGGCATACGCCAGGCTGGTCTGCTCGGCGCCGACGCTGCGCGGGGTGGGGTAGCGCAGGACGCGGGGGTTTTCGATCAGTTCGACGATCGCGTCGTGGCGGCCGTCGCCGTCGACCGGGTCGTTGTTGAGGTCGCCGAGGATGACGAAGCGCGCGTCCTGCGGGAGGCCGCCGCACTGGCCGCGGTCATCGCACAGCCAGGAGGTGTCGCGGTCCTTGAGGTAGTCCTGCCACAGGCGCAGCTCGTCGTGGTTGCGGGCGGCGTTGCGCTTCTCCGGGCCGTCGAAGACCGGCGGGGTCGGGTGCGAGACCAGGGCGTGCACGGTGCCGTTCGGGGTGGTCACCGGCACGTCCCAATGCGATTTGGAGGACAGGCGCAGCTGCGACCAGACGTGGTCGTTGTAGAAGGATCTTCCGGTGCGCGGATCCATCGGGCGCAGGGCGCCGGGCATCGTGCTCCACTTCAGCAGCTGGAAGCTGCGGACCTTGGCTTCATCGATCGGGTAGCGCGACAGCACCAGCATGCCGTACTGACCCGGGTGCAGGCCGTAGCCCCAGGCATCGTTGCCACGGGCGCGGCCTTCGCCGCCGATCTCGCCGTTGTTGTCCAGGTCCAGGCCGCTCTGCACGCCGGTGTTGACCGGGGCGAGGTAGCGGTAGGCGTAGTGCAGAGGCTCACCGCCGCCCGGTTGTGCGGCTTCCAGGTAGCGCTGCTGGAACAGGTCGGCGGCGCGGTGGGCGTCGTCGTAATCGAATTCGTTGAGCAGCACCAGATCCGGACGGACCTGCTGCAGGACGGCGGCGATCTTGCGCGCGTGTTCGCTGTCGCCTTCAAGCTCGGCGATCAGGCCGCCGGTCTCGTCGCTGTACAGGGAGGTGTTGTAGGTGGCGATCCGCAGCGGTGCGGAAGCGGTATCCGGCATGGCGGCGGTCTTGGCAGGGGTCTGGGCACAGGCGCCGCACAGCAGGGCCAGGGCAAGGATCAGGGGATGGGCTTTCATCCGCCTATTTTGCACCCGTCGCGGTGTCAGTGATGCGTCAGCGGCCGTCCAATTCGTCATCGAAGGCATGCCAGCGGCGGCCATCGTAGGCCTCCAGCGGGCGGAACCGGCGCTTGTAGTCCATCTTGCGGTGGTCGCGGATCCAGTAGCCCAGGTACAGGTGCGGCAGTTGTTCGCGCTGGGCCCAGGCGATCTGCTGCAGGATCGCGAAGGTGCCCAGGCCGCGATGGGCCTGGTCCGGTTCGAAGAAGGTATAGACCGCCGAGAGCCCCTGCGGGGTGACGTCGGTTACGGCGACGCCGAGCAGCGGGCCGCGATGGCCGTCCTCGGCCGGGCCGCGGATTTCGACAAAACGCCCCTGCGACCAGCGCCCGATCAGAAACTGATCGAACTCGTGCGGGCCGTGTTCGTCCATGCCGCCCTGCGCGTGGCGATGGGTCAGGTAGCGGTGGTACAGCGCGAACTGCTCGTCGGTCTGCTCGGCCGCGACGATCCGCACTTCCAGATCCGCATTGCGGGCCAGGCAGCGGCGCTGGCTGCGGTCCGGTGCGAAGCGGGCCACGGGGATGCGGACGGCCACGCAGGCGTGGCAGTCCGCGCAGTGCGGGCGGTAGACCAGATCGCCGGAGCGGCGGAAGCCCCAGCCCAGTGCCATCGGGTACAGCGTGCCCAGGCGCGGATCGTTGGGATCGAGCACCAGATCGCGTGCGGCCCGCTCCGGCCAGTAGCCACAGGGGTGGTCACCGGTCTGGAACAGTCGCAGCTCGTCGTCGCGGTCGCCGTGTATTGCCATGCCCACAGCATAGCCCCGTGCCGTCGCAGCCGGCGCGACTGTCTGCCAAATGAACACGGCCTGCCGGGCTGTCAACGGTGCTGGCGCCCACGCGTTGTTACCGGTGTGGGTGCCACGCACCGCACGCAGTTTCCCTCACCAACCGGAGTTACCCATGCGCAACCGCAAATCCCTCCTGCTGCTGGCCCTGCTGCTGTCCACCGGTGCTGCCGGCCTGGCGGTCGCTGCCGATACCCCCGCCGCCGCCGACAAACCCGCCCGCGCCAAGCTGGATACCAATGGCGATGGCTTCATCGACCGCACCGAGGCGGCCAGGTCGCCGCGTCTGGCCGCGCAGTTCGACACGCTCGATGCCAACAAGGACGGCAAGCTGTCCCGTGAGGAACTGCCGCGCTGGCACGGCAAGCGCCACGGGCGTGGCCCGGGTGGGCATGGCGACTGGATGGCCAAGCTGGACACCAACAAGGACGGCCGCATCAGCCGCGAAGAGGCCAAGGCCGACCCGCGCCTGGCCGCGCGCTTCGATGCGATGGACGTCAACAAGGATGGTTACCTGGACAAGGCCGACCGCGAGCTGCGCATGAAGCAGCATCGTGATGCCTGGTTCGCTGCGGCCGACACCAACAAGGACGGCCAGCTGAGCAAGGCTGAGTTCGATGCGGCCAAGGGCCCGTTCGGTGGCCCGCGTGGCGATCATCGCGATGGCAAGCACCGCGATGGCAAGCCGCCGATGCCGCCGAAGGCACCGGCCGCGAAGTAAGCGATACGCTGAAGCTGCACAACGAAAGCGCCGGTCGTCGACCGGCGCTTTTTCTACATCAGATGCGGCCGTTCTTGTACATCGCCCAGGCGATGGTGCCGATCACCACAAGGTTCATCACCCACACCGCTTTGCGGCCGTAAAGCGACTCGTATTTCCAGTTCGGACCGGTGCGCCCGTGGCGGGCCGCGTCGCGCGCGATCATCGGCGCCATGATCCGCTGCAGCGGACCCAGACATTGATAATTGACCAGTCCCAGTCCGATGACGAGGGCCATCAACGGGGAGTACCAGCCCGGCTGAAGGTAGGTCAGGGCGAACACAGACATGCAGACCAGCATCGCAGTGAACGTGCTGTAGTGGACGAACCTGCGGATCGCTGCGCGCTCGCGTTCGTTCTCGGCATACGAGAGCAGATAGCGGCCGCCCAGGTAGCTGCCCAGCACGCCACCGACCATGCTGCCGAGGATCGCACCCCACGCGAAATCCGGCGGCAACACGTGGGTCTGGCTGGCCGCTGCCGTCAACGACCCCAGGGCGGCACCGCCGGAAACGCTGGCACCGCCCAGGCCGAGCTTGCTGGTGCCAAGCCCGGTGCCGAGCAGGATCGCGGCACTGGCGGTACCGGGGGCGGCGACCAGCACCATGGACACGACGGTGGTCGCGAACGCAGCGCTCGGCGCGCTGCTGCGGGCGAAGTCGCTGAAGCGACGCATCATTTCCTCGCGGACGGTGGCGCGCGCGCGCGACAGGCGCTTGCGCACGGCGGCATCGCTGAGCCCGAGCAGATCGGCGACCTGCTGCGAACTCTGGCCTTCGCGGTAATAGAGCAGCAGCGTCTCACGGCTGTCTTCGGGCAGCGCAGAGATGATCTCTTCGGCGGCCAGTTCTTCTTCCACCCGCTGCAGGTGTTCCGGGGCACTGGGGCTGGGGTCGGCGGCCATGTTGATGGCGATCTCGGCGGCCTCGCCTGAGAGCGGGCGGCCGCGGTTGGCGCGCAGCCAGTCCCGGGCGAGGTTGCGGGTGATCTGGCGCAGCCACGGCAGGAAGCTGGCGTGGTTGTGCAGCTGGTTAAGCTGCTGCCAGGCCTTGATGAAAGCCTCCTGTGCGATGTCCTCGCTGGCATGCACGTCGCGGGTGATCGCCAGCGCGATCGCGGTGACCGTGTTCTGGCAGGCCAGCACGATGCGCCCGTAGGACTGCTGGCAGCCGCCTGTGGCAGCGGGCAGCTCGCGTTCGAGCGTAGTGGTCAGCGGATGCGTCATGGCACGTTCCCCGGCGGTGATCCGAGTATGACGATGCCTCAACCCGAATGTGACCGGATAGTGCCGGGGGGGGGGGGGGGGGGGGGGGGGGCATGCCGGCATCCCCCCCCCCCCGCCCGCGGCCGCGCGGCCGGCACTACCCGTTACTCGGTGGGCTGGATCCGGACCCGCACTTCCTCTTCTTCCGGCGGGGTGGCGGCCGGTGCGGTCGGCGACGCCGTCGGCTGCACGGCCGGTGCTGATGCCGGGGCGGGCGCCACGACCGGGGCGCCGCGGTGGCGCATGACCACCACCATCGCCACGGCAGCGATCACCAGCAGCAGCCCGATACGGATGCGCCAGGCCCAGTTGCGCGGCGCATCGTTCTGGGCGACCTCGTCGCGGAACGCGAACTGCGCGGTCGGGTGGTCGCGGCGGGTGGTTTCCAGCAGGCGTGCATCGCGCAGGATCTCGCGGGCGCGCGGCTGGTCATCGGCATGCACCACCCACAAGGTCGGGTGGGTGGTGGCCTTTTCCTTGTCCAGATAGCTGAACTGGCTGCCGCGCTTGCTGTGGTACGAGCGGCCGTTGGTGATGCGCACCTCGATGCCGGCGTCGCGCAGCAGCTGGGCCACGCCTTCCACGGTCTCTACGCGCTGGCTGTTGAAGATCTGTCTCATGTCAGTCCTTGGCCGGCACGGCGGCGGCCGCGGCACTGTCATCGACCACGCGGATCAGGCCTTCCTGCGCCGTACTGGCGACCAGGATGCCGTTGCGGGTGAAGAACTGGCCACGCGCCAAGCCACGCGAATCCTGCGCGCTGGGGCTGTCCAGCGAGTACAGCAGCCAGTCGTCGGCGCGGAACGGGCGGTGGAACCAGATCGCATGGTCCAGCGAGGCCATCTGCACATGCGGCTGGTAGTAGCTGATGCCGTGCGGGAAGGTCGCGGTGCCGAGCAGGTGGAAATCCGAGGCGTAGGCGAGCAAAGCCTGATGCAGCTCCGGAGCATCGCCGACGGTCTCGTTCAGGCGCAGCCAGACCTGGTGGTAGGGCGGGCGCTTGGGCGGATTGAGTTCATCGCGCGGGTAGACATGGCGGAACTCGAACGGGCCGCCCCGCGAGAGCCAGCGCTGCACCTTGATCGGCAGACGATCCAACACCGCCTGCGGCAGCGGCTGGTTCGGCTCGATGTCTTCCGGCTGTGGCACTTCCGGCATCTTGTGCTGGTGCTCGGCGCCGGTCTCGGCCTGCTGGAACGAAGCGGCGCAGAAGAAGATCACCTTGCCGTGCTGGATCGCGGTGACCCGGCGGACGGAGAAGCTGCCGCCGTCACGGGTGCGGTCCACGTCATAGACGATGGGATGGTCGATGTTGCCGGCGCGCAGGAAGTAGGCGTGCAACGAATGCACGTGACGGCCGTTCTCGACCGTCTTCTGGGCGGCGGACAGCGCCTGGCCCAGCACCTGGCCGCCAAAAACGTACTTGGTGCCGATATCGCGGCTCTGGCCGCGGAACAGATTGTCTTCCAGGCGTTCGAGCGAGAGCAGGTCGATCAGCTCGGAAACGACGGGTTCGTGCGTGGCGGACAAGGGAAGCAACCTGGGGTGGGCGAAAGCAAATTATAGGGTAGTGCCCGCCCCAGGGCCGCCACCCCCCCCCCCAGACATAGGTAAATGTATGGGGGGCGGCCCGCCCCCCGCCCAAA
>NZ_JBDJMT010000035.1:0-22285 GCF_039674045.1 Stenotrophomonas sp. TWI602 | reverse complement strand
GGTGGGGTTGGTCGTGCAGTCGACCGGCTTCAAGCGCTTGATCGCCTCATAGTCGCCGGTATCGGCAACCACCACGGACAGATCACGCAGCTGGGAGAGTTTGGACAGCGAAACGGTGCTCATTGCAACTCCTGGGACGAAACGGTGGAACCTGCGCGGATCGCAGCAGGCAGGATCAGGCGTGGGTCTGGTGATGGACGGCGGTCACCCGCAGGCGCAGCTTGCGCCCGCCCGGTGCCACCCAATCCATGGTCTGGCCGATCGACAGGCCAAGCAGGGCGGTGCCCACCGGTGCCAGGATGGATACCTTGCCCTGTTCAACATCGGCTTCACGCGGATAGACCAGCGTCAGAACGTGCTTCTCGTTCTGCAGCTCATCTTCGCACTCCACGCGCGAATGCATCATGACGGTGCCCTCGGGAACCTGGTCCGGCGCCACAACGGTCGCCCGGTTGAGTTCTTCAGCCAGGGCGATCCCGGCGGGGGTCTGGCTGACGGCGGGAGACTCGAGCATGGCGTCCAGGCGGTCCATGTCGTGACTTGAAACGATGATCGAAGGGGGCAGTCCGCTGGAAGTGGACATGGTGTAGCTCCTTGCGTTTGTGGAAGACCCATGCAAAAAGGCGGCGCCTGCTGGCACCGCCTCGTCCTATTGTGCTGACAATCGTAGACGGATGCGACCCGTCCGGGGGATCGGCCCCGCCGGACGGTTCAGTCCGGCTCAGCCTGCGCGGGCGCTGCGTGTCTCACCGTTGTCCGGGACATCGGTGGTCTCCAGCGCAAACAGGCCCTGGGGCAGTCGTTTGAACTGCTGGGCCAGCTGCTCCAGGAAGCCGGTCATCGCCGAACTGCGGCGCCAGGCCATCGCGATGCGGCGGCTGGGACGGTCATCGCCGCTGAAATCCAGCAGGCGGATGTTCTCCGAACGCGGCACCGGTGGTTTGACCGAGAGGGTTGGCAGCAGGGTGATGCCCACATCGGCGGCCACCATCTGCCGCAGCGTTTCCAGGCTGGTCGCGCGGAACTCCGACTTTTCGTTGGCGCCGAACAACCGGCAGACCGCCAACGCCTGGTCACGCAGGCAATGCCCGTCTTCGAGCAGCAGCAGCTTCTGCGAGGACAGCTCCTGCACATCCAGATGCTGGCGGCGCGCCAGCGGATGCTGCCCGGAGACTGCCAGCAGGAAGGGCTCCTCGAACAGGAACTCCGCGTGCAGCTGGTCATCGTCCAGCGGCAGCGCCAGCAACGCCGCATCCAGTTTGCCTTCGCGCAGGCGCGCCAGCAGCTCGTCGCTCTTTTCCTCCACCAGCAGCAGCTCCAGCTGCGGGAAGCGTTCGCGGATGTTGGGGATCACATGCGGCAGCAGGTACGGGCCCAGCGTGGGGAAAATGCCCAACCGCACCGTGCCGGCTTCCGGATCGCGGCTGCGCCGCGCGGCTTCCTTCATCTGCTCCACCTCGGCCACGATGGTGCGGGCACGCGCGGCCGCTTCCACCCCGGCCGGGGTCAGCATGACCTTGCGCGGTGCGCGTTCCACCAGCGGCAGACCCAGCTCGTCCTCGAGCTTGCGGATCTGGGTGGACAGGGTGGGTTGGCTGACGAAGCAGGCGGCGGCCGCCTTGCCGAAATGGCGGTGGTCGGCCAGCGCCACCAGATACTTCAAATCACGTAGGTTCATTTCCTTGGACCTCTCACGGCAATGGACCGGGTGATGGCGTGGCTACCCAGCAGACAGACAAGGTTCCCGGCGAACCGGGAACCGAAACGTTTCAGGCAGCTTCGGCGACAGCGCCGCTGCTCTTGGGAACGGAGGTACGGATCAGGTGATCAAAGGCGCTCAGTGCCGCAGTGGAACCGGCGCCCATCGCGATGACGATCTGCTTGTACGGAACGGTTGTGCAATCGCCTGCGGCGAAGACACCCGGCACGCTGGTCTGGCCGCGGTCATCGATCAGGATCTCGCCACGCGGTGACAGCGCCACCGTGTCCTTCAACCATTCGGTATTCGGCAGAAGACCGATCTGCACGAAGATGCCTTCCAGTTCCACCCGGTGCGAATCGCCACCGACGCGGTCCTGGTAGACCAGGCCCGTCACTTTCTGGCCATCGCCCAGCACTTCCTGGGTCAGGGCGCTGGTGATGATGGTGACGTTGCCCAGGCTGCGCAGCTTCTTCTGCAGTACTTCATCGGCCCGCAGTTTGTCATCAAATTCCAGAAGGGTCACATGCGTCACAAGACCCGCCAGATCGATCGCCGCTTCCACGCCGGAGTTGCCACCGCCGATCACCGCCACGCGCTTGCCCTTGAACAACGGACCATCGCAATGCGGGCAGTACGCCACGCCCTTGTTTCGGTACTGATCTTCGCCGGGCACGTTCATCTGGCGCCAGCGCGCACCGGTGGACAGGATCACCGAACGCGACTTCAGCGACGCGCCGTTCTCCAGTTTGATCTCGACCAGACCGTCATCGCCGGCGGGGACCAGCGCGGTGGCGCGCTGCAGGTTCATGATGTCCACCTCGTACTCACGCACATGCTGTTCCAGCGCGGCGGCCAGCTTCGGACCTTCGGTCTCCTTGACGGAGATGAAGTTCTCGATCGCCATGGTGTCCAGCACCTGGCCACCGAAGCGTTCGGCCGCCACACCGGTGCGGATGCCCTTGCGTGCGGCATAGATCGCCGCGGCCGCGCCGGCCGGGCCACCGCCCACGACCAGCACATCGAAGGCCGCCTTGGCGCTGAGCTTCTCGGCATCGCGCTTGCTGCTGCCGGTGTCGAGCTTGGCCACGATCTGCTCCAGCGACATCCGACCCTGGTCGAACACCTCGCCGTTGAGGTACACGGTCGGCACGGACATGATCTGGCGCGCTTCGACCTCGGCCGGGAACAGGCCGCCGTCGATCGCGACGTGCTGGATGCGCGGGTTCAGCACCGCCGCCAGGTTCAGTGCCTGGACCACGTCCGGGCAGTTCTGGCAGGACAGCGAGAAATAGGTTTCGAAGCGGTACTCGCCCTCGAGATTGCGCACCTGCTCGATCAGCTCGGCGGTGGCCTTGGACGGGTGACCACCGACCTGCAGCAGGGCCAGCACCAGCGAGGTGAACTCATGGCCCATCGGCAGGCCGGCGAAGGCCAGGTGGATGTCCTGGCCCGGCGTGGTCAGCGCGAACGAGGGCGTGCGCTCGCTGCTGTCGCGACGCACGTCCAGGCGGATCTGCGTGGAGAGCGTGGTCAGCGTGTTCAGCAGCTCGAGCATTTCCTGCGACTTGGCGCCGTCATCCACGTGCGCCGTGATCTGGATCGGGCGGGTGACACGTTCCAGATAGGTCTTCAGCTGGGACTGGAGGTTGGCATCCAACATCGAAAAACTCCTTGAATCAGGCAAGGGGGCAGCGTCGACGCACCCCGCGGGTGCATCTGCGCGACATGGGGGTGAACCGAAACCGGCGCGTGGGGCACCGGCTTGGGTTCACCCCCATCCCCGGCGGGCGGGGATGGGGGTGAGGAGCGGCTTAGATCTTGCCGACCAGGTCCAGCGACGGGGTCAGGGTCTTTTCGCCTTCCTTCCACTTCGCCGGGCACACCTGGTTCGGGTTGGCGGCGGTGAACTGGGCAGCCTTCAGCTTGCGCAGGGTCTCGGAGACGTCACGGGCGATCTCGTTGGAGTGGATCTCCAGGGTCTTGATCACGCCTTCCGGGTTGATGATGAAGGTGCCGCGCAGGGCCAGGCCTTCTTCCGGAATGTGCACGCCGAAGGCGTTGGTCAGCTGGTGGGTCGGATCGCCGACCAGCGGGAACTGGGCCTTGCCGACGGCCGGCGAGGTTTCGTGCCACACCTTGTGCGAGAAGTGCGTGTCGGTGGTGACGATGTAGACCTCGGCGCCAGCCTTCTGGAACTCGGCGTAATGATCGGCGGCGTCTTCAATCTCGGTCGGGCAGTTGAAGGTGAACGCGGCCGGCATGAAGATCAGCACGGACCAGTGACCCTTCAGGGTGCTGTCGGAGACCTTGATGAACTCGCCGTTCTGGTAGGCGTTGGCTTCGAACGGCTGGATCTGGGTGTTGATGAGCGACATCGTTGTTCCTCTTTGTGAAGGGGGTGGGTGAAGCGACCAACACAGGTTAGCGGCTCCATTCCCATAAGGACAATCCATTGATTGCATCTATACGATAGTCATAGACTATCAAAGTGGTCTGATCCTGCGATGAAGGGTGAGGGCCAGATCCGTCAAAACCGTTGCAGCGCAATGACCAGCGCGCCGGGATGCGTGATCAGTGCAATAGCTTTTGCATATCCGTCGCGAGGGAAAGCTGAACGATCGCAGGCAACGCGGTGTCGATACGGCCCGATAGCAGCCGGAAATCGATAGTGCATACGCATGCATATGTGATTTGCCATGCCTTGATTCAATCATGCTGCCGGTCGCGGACGACCGTCGCGCGCACCCGGGGCGCAGGGGCCGGTGCACTACACTGCGCGCCCCGATGCTGCTCCGTCCCGCCATGACCGCCACCCCGCCATATGTCCGCCAGCTGCTCGCCGATGCCGCCACCCGCCTGCCCGGCGTGGAAGGCCGGCACGAAGCGGAACTGCTGTTGCTGCAGGTGCTGGAACGCGAGCGCAGCTGGCTGTTCGCGCATGCCACCGATCCGGTCGAGCCGGCGCAGGTGGCGGCGTTCGAGGCGCTGCTGGCCAAACGCCTGGCCGGTGAGCCGGTGGCGTACCTGCTGGGCCGCCGCGGCTTCTGGACCCTGGATCTGGAGGTCAGCCCCGCCACCCTGATCCCGCGCCCGGAGACCGAGCTGCTGGTCGAGCTGGCGCTGACACGGTTGCCCGAAGCTACCGCCTTGCGGGTCGCGGACCTTGGCACCGGCAGTGGCGCGATCGCGCTGGCGCTGGCCAGCGAACGCCCGCAGGCCCAGGTGGTCGCGACCGACCTCAGTGAGGCGGCCCTGGCGGTCGCGGCACGCAACGCGCAGCGCCACGCACTGGGCAACGTCAGCTTCCGGCAGGGCGCGTGGTACGCCCCGCTGACGGGTGAGCGCTTCGATCTGATCGCGACCAATCCACCGTACATCGCCAGCGACGACCCGCACCTGGCCCAGGGCGACCTGCGCTTTGAACCGGCCACCGCGCTGGCCTCCGGCCTTGATGGGCTGGACGACATCCGCCAGATCATCGACGGTGCGACAGCGCACCTGCTTCCCGGCGGCTGGCTGCTGATCGAACACGGCTGGGACCAGGGCGAGGCGATCCGCGCGCTGCTGCGGGACGCCGGTTTCCAGTCGGTCGCCACCGAGCACGATCTGGAACAGCGTGACCGGGTGAGCCTGGGCTGCCTGCCCGCCTGAGTGCGTGCCGGCCCTGATGCGACCCCGGGGCTAGAATGACCTGTCCACCGGGCCGCCGCGCAGCGTGATGCGGCGACTGTCATTCCACATGGAGTTCCTGTCATGCGTACGCTGTATCCCGCCATCACCCCTTACGACGTCGGCACCCTGAAGGTCGATGACCGCCACACGCTGTACTTCGAGCAGTGCGGCAATCCCGACGGCAAGCCGGTGGTGATGCTGCACGGTGGCCCGGGCGGCGGCTGCAGCGACAAAATGCGCCAGTTCCACGACCCGGCCAAGTACCGGATCATCCTGTTCGACCAGCGCGGTGCCGGCCGCTCCACGCCGCACGCGGACCTGGTCGACAACACTACCTGGGACCTGGTCGCCGATATCGAGAAACTGCGCGAGCACCTCAAGGTGGAGCGCTGGCAGGTGTTCGGCGGCAGCTGGGGCTCGACGCTGGCGCTGGCCTACGCGCAGACCCACCCGCAGCGCGTGACCGAGCTGGTGCTGCGCGGCATCTTCATGCTGCGCCGCTGGGAGCTGGAGTGGTTCTACCAGGAAGGCGCCAACCGCATGTTCCCGGATGCGTGGGAACACTACCTCAAGCCGATCCCGGCCGTGGAGCGCCACGACCTGATCTCCGCCTTCCACCGCCGCCTGACCAGCGACGATGAAGCCACCCGCCTGGCCGCGGCCAAGGCGTGGAGCGTGTGGGAAGGGGCGACCAGCTTCCTGCACGTGGACGACGACTTCGTGAACAGCCACCAGGACCCGCAGTTCGCGCTGGCCTTCGCCCGCATCGAGAACCACTACTTCGTCAACGGCGGCTTCTTCGAGGTGGAAGAACAGCTGCTGCGCGACGCGCACCGCATCGCCGATATCCCGGGCGTGATCGTGCACGGCCGCTACGACGTGGTCTGCCCGCTGCAGAGCGCGTGGGAGCTGCACAAGGCGTGGCCGAACTCGACGCTGGAGATCAGCCCGGCCTCGGGCCACTCCGCCTTCGAAGCCGAGAACGTCGACGCGCTGGTGCGCGCGACGGATCGGTTCGCGGGTTGATGGAGGCGTGCCGACCAACGGTCGGCACCTACCGGCTCCCCCCCTGACGTCGCGCGGTGGATCACGACCGTTGGTCGTGATGCGGCGGGTTACCAATCACCGCCCAACAACGCCTCCGCCAGCACCTGCAGCTTCGGCGAGGCCTGCCGTGAGGGTGGATAGACCAGCGACAGCACCCGGCTGCGGCCCTCGAAGGGCTGCAGCACCCGCTGCAGCCGCCCGTCGGCCAACGCATCGGCCACCGCGAAATCCATTACCTGCACGATGCCGATCCCGGCCAGCGCGCCTTCCACCAGCGGATCGCCGCTGTCGAACACCATCCGCGCCGGCGGGGTGAACTCGCGCAGCTGGCCCTCGGCCTCGCGGAACTGCCAATCCACCAGCCGCCCGCTGCGCAGATTGCGCACCGCCAGGCAGGCGTGATCGTGCAGCGCATCGACCGTGGCCGGTTCCCCGTGCTGCACGATGTAGGCGGGGGAGGCGACCGTAACCCAGTGCAACGGCCGCAGGGGCCGCGCCACCATGCGCACGTCGCTGATCGGCCCGGTGCGCAGTGCGGCATCGAAGCCTTCTTCGACCAGGTCGACCAGCCGGTCGTTGAGCACCAGCTCGAACTGCAGCTGCGGGTGCGCCGCCATCAACTGCCCGGCCAGCGGCACCAGTACCTTGCGCCCGAACATCGAGGGCGCCGTCAGTTTCAACACGCCCGAGGGCGTGGAGGGGCGATCGCCCAGCCGGCGCTCAGCATCCTCCAGCCCACTCAGCAGCGGCGCGCAGTGCTCGACGAACTGGCGGCCATCCGGGGTCAGGCTGACGTTGCGGGTGTTGCGGTGGAGCAGTCGCACCCCCAGCGCGCTCTCCAGCCGGCTGATCGCCCGCGACAGCCCGGACTGGCTGATGCCCAGCTGCCCGGCGGCGACGGTGAAGCTGCGTGCGTCGGCCACCTGCACCAGCATGCGCACGGCGTTGAGGTCCATGGATTTCTCCGATTCATGCGGATATGCATGACAGATATCGAAGTATCCGGGTTTATTTCCGCAGCGTCATCAATGAGACTGCCCACCTTCTTACGCAGTACCGAGTCGGCATGACCTCCCCCCTGTCCCCCGCTGGCGCGCCGGCGCCCGCATTTCCGCGCCTGGCCCTGGCCTTGCTGGCCACCGCCCAGCTGATCATCGCGCTGGACTCCACGATCATCTTCGTCGCCCTGCACGAGATGGGCGCGCAGCTGCGCATCAATGCCCAGCAGCTGCAGTGGATCGTCAGCGGCTACACGGTGGCGTTCGGCGGGTGCCTGCTGCTTGGCGGCCGTGCGGCCGACCTGCTGGGTCGCCGCCGGGTCTATCGGCTGGGCATGGCGCTGTTCGCGCTGGCCTCGCTGGTCGGCGGGTTCAGCAACAGTGCGTGGTTGCTGATCGCGGCCCGCGCGGTGCAGGGCATCGGCGCGGCGTTGCTGTTCCCGGCCACGCTGGCGCTGATCAACACGATCTACGCCGAAGGTGCGCCGCGCAACCGCGCGCTGGCGATCTGGTCGATGGCCAGCGCCGGCGGCCTGGCCTTGGGCACGCTGCTCGGTGGCGTGCTGACCCAGAGCTTCGGCTGGGCCTCGGTCCTGCTGGTGATCGTGCCGTTCGCCGGCGGCTGCGCGCTGCTCGGCGGTTGGTGGCTGCCGCGCGATCCCGCGCCGCTGGCGGGCCGCTCGTTCGATCTGGCCGGCTGCCTCACCGTGACCCTCGGCGGCAGCCTGCTGGTGACCACCCTGGTGCAGGGTCCGGAGTGGGGCTGGCTGGCACCACGCACGCTGATCTGCCTGGTCGTGTCGGCAGCCACGCTGGCCGCCTTCGTGCAGATCGAACGCCGCAGCCGCGACCCGCTGATGCAGTTCGCGCTGCTGCGCCTGCGCAGTCTGCGTGCGGCGATGCTGCTGACGATGCTGTTCATGAGCAGCTACGGCGTGCAGTACTACTTCCTGGCGCTGTACTACCAGGATGGCTACGGCTGGAGCGCGCTGCAGGCGGGCCTGGCGTTCCTGCCACCGACCCTGGTGTGCACGTTTGGCATCCGCATCGCCGAGCGCATGCTCGCGCAGCGTTCGCCGCGCCAGGTGCTGACGGTGGGCATGCTGGCCGGCGCGATCGGCATCGCCGCGGTCGCCGTCGCGCTGCCGTATGGCGCGACCTATTGGGCGCTGCTGCCGGGCATCGTGGTGCTCAGCCTCGGCCAGGGCATCACCTGGACGGCGATGTGGATCGTGGCCGGGCAGGGCGTGCCGGCCGCGCAGCAGGGCGTGGCCTCGGGCATGGCTGCCACGGCGCAGCAGATTGGCGGCGCGCTGGGCCTGGCGTTGCTGGTGATGTTGGCCAATGCGGGTCGTGGCAGCACCGGCGCCAGCAGTGAGGCGGCGCTGCAGGGCATGATCCATGCGCAGTACGGTGCGGCGTTGTTCGCGCTGCTGGGTGTGGGCGTGGCGCTGTGGCTGCGGCCGCAGCACGATGCGGCGACGCCGGCACCGGTGTGCGCGAGTGAAGGATAAGGCGATGACCAATCTGCTCAGTCTGGGCCAGACGCTTGAGGCGATCGCGGGATGCAGCAACGATCGGGAGGTGTGGGACCGGTATGGCTGGGTCTATGCCACCGACGGCGACGAACGTGATGCCGTGTTCTGGTTGTCCGACCATGACGCTGAGCATGACGACGCCCGCGTGGAAGCATTCGCCGCCCAGCATGCGCTGAGCACGTATCTGGAGGCCGCCACCTTCGCCGATGTGCTGGAGGTGCAGAAGCGCCAGCGTCCACTGTCCACACTGGATGACTACGCGCAGGCGCTGGCGTACTACAGCGAGTACGACGCGTTCGCGCAGGTGGCGGGCATCGATGAAGCCCTGGACCAGGCATCCGTGGAAGACCAGCAGGCCGCGCGTGTGCGCGGCGTCGGACCGGGGGTCTTCGCCACGTTCGATCTGGCGCTGGTGCAGTGCCCGGCATCGATGGTGAAGGACGCTGCCCGCATCGTTGCAGCGGTGCTGGATGTTCCGGTGGGCCAGGCGCTGGCATGGTGCCGCGCCTTGCCGATGGACCTCGGGCGTGACCTGGAACGCATGCGCGCCGCTGCCATTGCCGCGCCGTTCCAGGCCGCCGGCATCGCGCTGGAAATACGGGGATACCGCGCGTTTCCGTGGATGGATACGCCGACCTTGGCGTGACCTGCGGTTGCCGGCCAGCGGCCGGCACTACCGGTACCGGTCGACAGTACGCCCTACACAGGCGGCAAGGCGTCCAGCTGCGGCTGCAGTGCAGTAAAGATGCGGGCCAAGCGCTGCGCCCACGCCGACTGCCCGGCGGCATCGGCAATCAGGTCCTGGCGGATCTCCAGCTCCACGTGCACCAGCCCGCGGCCTTCGCCATGCACCGGCACGGCATAGTCGCTGGTGCTGCTGACCGCGTAGGGCTGGTTGTCGCCCACCACCAGGTCGCCTTCCTCGCGCAGCGCCTGCAGCAGCGCAAGCGCAAAACGCGTGTCCCGGTGGTAAAGCACGCCGGCATGCCAAGGCCGCACAGCGTCGTTCATCACCGGGGTGAAGCTGTGCATCATCACCAGCAACGTCGGCCGGGCCTGCGCCTGGCGCGTGTCCAGCTCGGCATCGATGCGTGCATGGTAGGGCGCATGGATCGCGTCGATGCGCTGCTGGCGCTGCAGCACGGACAGGCGCTGGTTGCCGGGAACCACGGTGAGATCGCTGACCGCCGGCATCAGCGTGGGCGAAGCCAGCGGCCGGTTGCAGTCGATCACCAGCCGCGAGTACGTCTGCGTGATCGCCCACGCATCGAGTAGGCGCGCCAGTTCCACGGTGACGCCGGCGATGCCGATGTCCCAACCGATGTGACGGTCCCGCTCGGCCTGCTGCAGGCCAAGGTCGGCCAGGGCCGCCGGCACCCGCTGGCCGGCGTGGTCGGCGATCAGCAGGTACGACGAGCGACCCTGCGCCTGATGCACGGTGAACGGTGCCGGGTCGGACGGCCCGAGCAGTGACGCACCCGTGTGCGGAGGGGCAAACGCATCAGCCACGCGGGGTGCCGTCCAGGTGGTGTTCGATCATCCACAGGCCAGCCCACAGCTTGGCGTCCAGCTCGTAACCCTGGCCCATTTTCTCGACCAGCCAGGCGGCGGCGCGGGCGCGCGGAATCTCGTGCACGGTGATGTCCTCGCTGGCATCGCCACCGCCCTCACCGACCTTGCGCAGGCCGGTGGCACGAACGAAGGCGATCTTTTCGCTGCTGGCCCCAGAGGAGGTCGGGCCGATCATCAGCACCTCGGCGTGGTCGGCGGTCCAGCCGGTTTCTTCCTCCAGCTCGCGCACGGCCGAGACCTCGATCGACTCGCCGGCATCGATGTCGCCAACCAGACCGGCCGGCATCTCGATGGTCCTGGCCTGCAGCGGGACGCGGAACTGTTCGACGAACAGCACCGTGTCGTCCGGGGTGACGGCGATGATGATCGCGGCCAGACCGCCGGCGTGGGTGCGCTCGCTGTACTCCCACGTGCCGCGCACGACCATGCGCTGGTACTTGCCTTCAAAAACGACCTTGGGGGCTTGCGTAGTGGGGCTCATGCGAACTCGCTGGCAATGGAAGAGGAATCGGACAGGCCGGCGGCGGTGAACAGGCGGCGCCGGGTCAACGGCCCGAACCGCAGTGCATCGCACAGGCCCTGCAGCATCTGTGCATCGGCCACGCCCCGGCTGAAATCGACGGCGGCACCGTCCAGCGGCGCATCCAGCGCGATGGTGGTCAGCTGGCGCCACAGCAGCGCATGCTCGCGCTGTTCGCGCAGCCGCACGGCCATCTGCGCCGCGCCGCGCAGGCGCAGGAAGGGCACTTCATCCAGACGCTCGTACAGCACGTCCAGGCTGCCGAAATGGGCCAGCAGCACCGCAGCGGATTTGGCGCCCACGCCGGTCACGCCGGGGATGTTGTCGACCGCATCACCGCACAGGGCCAGGTAATCGGCGATCTGGTGCGCATGTACGCCGTGGCGGGCTTTGACACCGGCCATGCCCCAGCGCTGATTGCGCGCGTAATCCCACTGTTCGTCATGCTCGAACAGCAGCTGCGAGAGGTCCTTGTCGGCGGAGATGATCACCCCGCGCATGCCGGCATCGCGGCGCGCGTGCAGGGCGCTGCCGATCAGGTCATCGGCCTCGTACTCGTGGTGGGCCAGCACCGCCAGGCCGAGCGCGGTGCACAGCGCCTTGCAGTGGGCGAACTGGCGGCGCAGCGCGTCCGGCGCGGGGTCGCGGTTGGCCTTGTAGGCCGCGTAGATCCGGTGCCGGAAGCAGCTGTCCAGGGCTTCATCGAAGGCGATGGCGATGTTGGCGGGGCGTTCGCGCTCGAGCAGGTCGAGCAGGAAGCGCGCGAAGCCGTGCACGGCATTGGTCGGCCAGCCCTGCTGATCCTGGAACTCATCGGGCATCGAATGCCACGCGCGGAACACGTACAGACTGGCGTCGACCAGGTACAGCGGCGCACGCAGCGGCGGGGGCGCCATGACGGGGCCGGCGGCAAGGGCGGACATCTCAGCCCTCCCAGTCCTGCAGCAGCGCGGCCGGATCCGGGCGCTCGCGTTCGGGAACCGCGGTCTTCGGCGTGCCGATATGGATGAAGCCGGCGATCTGCTCGCCCTCGGCCAGGCCCAGGTGGGCGTGCACGGACGGGTCGAAGGCCATCCAGGCGGTCAGCCACTGCGCGCCGAAGCCGAGCGCCTGCGCGGCCTGCAGCAGGGCGAAGCAGACGCAGCCGGCGGTCATCAGCTGTTCGGCCTCGGGCACCTTGGGGTTCGGGCGCGGGCTGGCGATGACGGTGATGATCAGCGGGGCATGGGAGAAACGCTGGCGGTCCTTGTCCAGCTGGGCCGGCGACACCTGGGGGTCGCGCTGGACGGCGCGCTCGGCCAGGAACGCACCCAGACTGTGACGCGCATCGCCGGTGATCCGCAGGAAACGGTAGGGCACCAGCTTGCCGTGGTCGGGCACGCGCACGGCCGAGCTCAGCATCCGCATCAGGGTCGCCGGGTCGGGGCCGGGCTCGCCGAGTTGCTTGGCGGGGACCGAACGGCGGGCGTCCAGGGCATGCAGCGCGGGGGGGACGGACATGGGCTCTCGATCTGGCTTCACGGTGCCCCGATTATAGTCGCGACCGTTTGTGACACGGCCTTGGGCGATCTCGGTGCAATTTGCGACAAAACGTGATGAACATCACCTAATCAGCGGACTTCCTTCACGTGGCTGTACTCGCTTCCGGGGCCTGCTGCGCTTACGATACAAAGCCTGCCGGGCCACCGGTAACGAGGTTTAAAGTGTCGACTGTTTCACTGTCTCTGACCGGTCGGCCGGCCTACCATCCGAACGTGGGCGCATGGGGTGCGCCGGCGATCGTTGTTTCCATGTTGTACTCAGTGCCTGCGAGGGTGGGGAGCCTTTTCGCATGATTGCCACGCCCAATGTAGGGGGGCACCCGGGCCGTGACCCGGCGTTGTTGACGATGGCCCGTGAGGCCGTGCTGCCGGGGCTGGTCGAGTCGTTCTCGACGGTGCTGGCGCGCTTCGACGACGTGCTGTTCGACCGTGCCGGTACCGCCGGCGCGTCGCAGTTGCTGTTCCTGGATGGTATGCGCGAGCTGCGCCGCCGCCGGGACGACATCGTGGCCGGCTTCCGCGCCCACCTGGCCCAGGCCTGGGAGGCGCTGGAGCGGGGCGAGCCGCTGTCGGCCGAAGCCACCCTGGCCGGCCAGATCGAGGATGGCCTGAGCCTGGTGCCCGAACACGTGCTGGAGTCCCGGTTGGCGGTGCGCAATTTCGCCACCGTGCTGCTGCGTGACTTCAAGCCGGTACTGTCACGTCTGGACCGCCGCCTGGGCATGATCGCCGGGGGGCTGGAACTGCAGGCCGATACCAATCCGATCAGCCCCGAGCACCTCGGTGTGGCGATCCACGAGGCCTTCGCCGATTGTGAACTGGCCCCGGAAGTGCGGCTGGTGCTCATCAAGTTGTGCGAGCGCGATCTGCAGCAGCCGATCGGCAAGCGTTACGAGTATCTGGATGAACAACTGGCCGCAGCGGGCGTGATGCCGCAGATGGCCGCGCGCCGGCCTGCCCCGCGCGCGCCATCGCCACCGCGCGAGGACCGCGATGCGTTCGAGGGTTTTGAGCCCGAGAGCAGCATGGGATCGGCGGGCGAAGAGGGCCAGGCACCGGCCTGGGCCCGCCGCTTCGCCGACCGCTGGGCCGAGAGCCGTGGCCGCCTCCAGGGTGGCGGGCATGCCGCGCACGAGGGACATGGCGAGGGCGGTGACAGCCCTGGGGGCAACCAGGGCATGCTGCTCGATGCCCTGCATGAACTGCTGCAGCAGACCCGCCATGTGCGCGAGGACGCCACCTCGGCGGCCAGCGTCGCGGTCGGCCAGCAGCGGCCGCTGAGCCAGCGCGAAATGATGTCGGTGCTGTCACTGCTGCAGGCCACGCCCAGCGCGACCCTGCGCGCGGCGATCGGTGAAGACGGTGAGTCGCTGGCGCAGCGCCTGAAGAGCGAAGTGCTGTCCGGCGCGACCCGGCTCGGGGTCGATCCCGCGCAGGCGCGGCTGGACCCGCAGGACGAGGATGCGATCGATCTGGTCGGCATGCTGTTCGACGTGATGCTCGATGAGCGCGACCTGGAGGGCCGCTCGCGCGAGCTGATCGGCCGGCTGGTGGTGCCCTTCGTCAAGGTCGCCATGCTCGACCGCCGCATGTTCGTGCAGAAGACCCACCCGGCGCGCAAGCTGCTCAATTCGCTGGCCGAGGCCTGCGAAGGCAACACCGGCGAGAGCCAGGCCGAGCGCGTGCTGATGGGCAAGGTCGAGGAGATCATCGAGCGCCTGGTGGCCGAGTTCAACGAGAACCTGGCCATCTTCCTGACCCTGGAAGAAGAATTCCGCGAGTTCCTGACCCAGCACCGGCGCCGGATCGAGATCGCCGAGCGCCGTGCCGCCGAGACCCAGCGCGGCCAGGAAAAGCTCGAAATGGCGCGCCAGCGGGCCAGCACCGAACTGGACCGGCGGATTGGCGACACCACCTTGCCGCAGGCGATCGGTGCATTCCTGCGCCAGCCGTGGCAGCACCACCTGACCCTGACCGTGCTGCGCGAAGGCGAAGACGGCGCCTCGGTCGGCGAGGCACTGAGCCTGGCCGATGGGATCCTGGATGAAGTGGCCGAGGCGCGCCGGCATATCGTCGGCAAGCCGTGGCTGCAGGCCTGGCACCCCGCGCTGCGCAAGGTATTCGCCAGCGTGGGTGTGCATGCCGACGCGGCGACCAGTGCCATCGATGCGCTGCACGACACCCTGCAGGGCATCGCCGAATCGCGCCCCGAGCTGGAACGCGCGCTGCCCGAGCTGCCGCAGGTGGCGTTGCCTTCGCCGCCGGCGCAGGAATCGGCGGCGGTGGAGCTGGGCAGCAAGGTGGATGTCAGCGATTTCGACAATGCCGACGCCGATCGCTTCCGCAGGCTGGAGATCGGCAGCTGGCTGGATTTCGTCGACAAGGACGGCAAGGTCCAGGCGGGCAAGCTGTCCTGGGTGAGCCCGATTTCCCAGCGCCTGCTGTTCGTCAACCGGCGCGGCGTGCGGTTCTGCGTGGCCTCGCCGGAAGAACTGGCGGTGATGGTGCGCCTGGGTCGCCTGCGCGCGCATATCGACGATGGGGCCTTCGACAGTGCCATGCAGGGCGTGATCGATCGCCTGGATACCAAGAACGCCACCGTGCATTGACCCCGGGGGCCACCCTGGCCTGACGATCAGGTTACGATCAGCCCACAATCCGCTGATCGTCGGGGACAGGCATGGCTGTCGAGGTGTTGGTGGTAAAGGAACATGCGCCGGGGGAACGGCGCGTGGCGATGACGCCGGAAACGGCGCGCAAGTTGATCGCGCTGGGGGCGAGCGTCGCATTCGAGCCCGGTGCCGGGGTGGCGGCGGGCTTCCCCGATGCGGTGTATCAGGACGTGGGCGCGCAGCCCGCCGATGACACCCGCCTGGCCCAGGCCGACCTCGTGCTGTGCGTGCAGCCCCCGTCCAATGACCGCCTTGCCCGGCTGAAAGCCGGTGCCAGCCTGATCGGCATGCTGCACCCGCAGGCCGACGCCGAGCGGGCGGGCCTGATCCAGTCGCGCGGCCTGCAGGCGTTTCCGCTGGAGCGCTTGCCGCGCACCACGCGGGCGCAATCGATGGACGTGCTCAGTTCGCAGGCCGGCATGGCCGGTTACAAAGCCACGTTGATCGCGGCCCAGCGTGCGCCGCGCTTCTTCCCGATGCTCACCACCGCCGCCGGCACGATCCGTCCGTCCAAGGTGCTGGTGGTCGGTGCGGGTGTGGCCGGCCTGCAGGCGATTGCTACCGCCCGCCGTCTCGGCGCGCAGGTGGAAGGCTTCGATGTGCGCCCGGAAACCCGCGAGCAGATCGAATCGCTGGGCGGCAAATTCCTGGATCTGGGCGTGAGCGCGGTCGGCGAAGGCGGCTATGCGCGGCCGTTGACCGATGAGGAACGTGCCGAACAGCAGCGTCGCCTTGGCGAGCATCTGCGCACGGTGGACGTGGTGATCTGCACTGCCGCCGTTCCCGGGCGGCCTGCGCCGAAGATCGTCAGCACCGCGATGGCGCGTGGCATGAAACCTGGCAGCGTGATCGTCGATCTCGCCGCGGAAACCGGCGGCAACTGCGAAGCCACCCAGCCGGGCGAAGTAGTGGATCTGGACGGCGTGGTCATCGATGGCCCGCTCAACCTGGCCAGCCAGGGCGCGGTGCATGCCAGCGAGATGTACGCCCGCAACGTCTACAACTTCGTTGCGCTGTTCCTGAAAGACGGCGCGGTCAGCTTCGACTGGGACGACGAACTGCTCGCGAAAACCCGCTGGGTCGCCGCCTGAAACAACAGGGACGGAGGTAGTTAATCATCCCCTCCGTCCCTGTTAAGGCGCTCAGCGCTTCGGCGGCGGCGGCGGTGCGGGGTTGGCCTTGAGCCACGCCTTGCGTTCATCCGGGGTCATCCGCGCCCAGCGGTCGCGCAGCGCCTGCCGTTGCTCAGGGCTCATGCTACGCATCTGACCAAACAGTGCGCGCGCCTGTTCGCGTTGCTCCGGCGTCATGTTCTCGAAACGGTGGCGGCCCCGCTGCGCCTGCGCGCGTTGCTCCGGGGTCATGGTCAGCCAGCGCTGGCCGTGCTGCAGCATGCGTTCGCGCTGGGGCGCCGGGGCGTCGTTCCAGCGGTCGCGCACCGGCGCGATCAACGCCTCACGCTGCTGCGGGCTGAGTGTGTCCCAGTCCGGCAGCGGGGCGGTCTGGGCCCAGCCGGCCGCACTCAGCGTCAGCAATACCAGCCCCAGGGACAGTCGCAGTTTCATCATCACTCCATTGCCAGGTCAGTACTGCCCAGCCACACATACAGATCGGGATTTTCGTCGAGAACGTCGCTGCCGTCATCGGCCGCGCTCGCCACGACCGGTGCCGGCGGGGCGGTCGATTCGCCGAGGAGGAAACTGTAGCCCAACGCGAGCGCGACCACCGCCGAACAGGCGGTGGCCATCCACCAGGACGGCACATGCCGCTTGGCGGGCGAGGCGCCATGACGCGCGCTGCGCAACCGCGCCAGCGTGGCCGGCGAGAGCGTATCCAGCGCCTGCGCGTGCAGCTGCCGCAGGGCGGCATCGTCATGCATCGAAGGGGGCAGGGGGCGGTTCACAGGGCGATCTCCAAAGACTGCTGCAGCGCCTGGCGGGCGCGCGAAAGATGGGTTTTGACCGCGCCTTCGCTGCAGCCCATGGCCTTGGCCGTGGTGGCGCCGTCCAGGTCCTGCAGCACGCGCAGGGTGAAAGCCTCGCGCTGGCGCGCAGGCAACTCCCGCAGCGCCTGCACCAGTTGTGCGTACTGATCGCGCTGCTCATGGGCCTGGGCCGGGCCGGGCGCGTGGTCGGCCCAGTCGATGTCATGGTCGCCGCCGGCCTCGTCGCTGCTGCGCCAGAACTTCAGGCGGAAGCCACGGCGGCGCTGCAGATCCACGACGCGGCGGCGCAGGATGCTCCAGAACAGCGGTGCCCACTCGGCGGCAGGTTTGTCGCGGTAGCCGAGCATCTTCAACATGCTGTCCTGCACCGCATCCAGCGCGTCGTCGCGCTGGCGCAGGCCGGCCTCGGCGAAGCGGAACGCGCGCGGGCCGATGCCGGCCAGGAAGGCATCCAGCGACACCGGCAGCGCCACCTCGGCAGGCGCGGGCAGGTCGGCATCCGTCGACGGTAGGGGAGAGCTCACCAGCACAGGGTAGCGGTCCGGCAGGGGGATACCGTGAGAACGCCCCAGGGCGGCCGCGGTTGACCGGCCCGCCCGATTGGTTCAGCGCATGGTTATGATGCAGGGGACGGGATGACCGCCTGGGAGAGTGACTGCAATGAGCGACGGGTTCGTGGCGTTGTATATCTTCATGCTGGCCGCCATTGCCGGCCACGTGATCATTTCGCGGGTGCCGGTGATCCTGCATACCCCTTTGATGTCCGGCTCCAACTTCATCCACGGCATCGTGCTGATCGGCGCGATGGTGGTGCTGGGGCACGCGCAGACCCCACTGGAAAAGATCATCGGTTTCGTTGCCGTGGTGCTCGGCGCGGGCAACGCGGCCGGCGGCTACGTGGTGACCGAACGCATGCTCGACATGTTCAAGCCCAGCGCCAAGCGCGACGCCGGGGAGAAGGCGCCTTGAACGTGACCACCGCGCAACTGCTGCAGTGGCTGGTCCAGGTGAGCTATCTGGTCGCCGCGACCCTGTTCCTGCTCGGCCTGCAGCGCATGGCCTCGCCGATGACCGCGCGCAGCGGTATCCGCTGGGCCGGCCTGGGCATGCTGATCGCCACGGTGGCGACGTTCTTCCTGCCCGAGCTGCACAACATCCCGCTGATCCTGGCGGCGGTGGCGATCGGCACCGGCGTGGCCTGGTGGTCGGCCAAGCGCGTGGCGATCACCGACATGCCGCAGATGGTGGCGCTCTACAACGGCATGGGCGGTGGCTCGGCGGCGGCGATCGGTGCGGTCGAACTGCTGCGCTTCTCGTTCCTGACCAACCGCGATACCACCCATTGGAGCGAGCAGGCGCTGGCCGACCTCGCCGCGCGACAGCCGTCGGCCACCGTGCTGGCGCTGGCGGTGATCGGTTCGGCGATCGGCGCGGTGTCGCTGTCCGGCTCGATCATCGCCTGGGCCAAACTCGATGGTCGGCTCGACCGACGCGTCACCTTCCCGGGGCAGCAGGCGTTCAACCTGCTGATCGCGCTGGCGATGGTGGTGCTGGGCATCTGGGCGGCGGTGACGCTGAGCCCGGTGGCGATCATCAGCTTCTTCGTGGTCGCGCTCGCACTCGGCGTGCTGATGACGCTGCCGATCGGGGGCGCCGACATGCCGGTGGTGATCTCGCTGTACAACGCGTTCACCGGCCTGGCGGTGGCCTTCGAGGGTTACGTGCTCGGCAACGAGGCCTTGATCATCGCCGGCATGATGGTCGGCGCGGCCGGCATCCTGCTCACACGCCTGATGGCCAAGGCGATGAACCGGCCGATCAGCGGCGTGCTGTTCTCCAACTTCGGCGGCGGCGGGGTCGCGCAGGAAATCAGCGGCGCGCAGAAGCCGATCGAGGCCAGCGACGTGGCCGCGATGCTGGCCTTCGCCGAGCGCGTGGTGATCGTGCCCGGCTACGGCATGGCCGTGGCCCAGGCGCAGCACAAGGTGTGGGAGTTGGCGCAGCGGTTGATCGATCGCGGCATCAAGGTGAAGTTCGCGATCCACCCGGTGGCCGGGCGCATGCCGGGGCACATGAACGTGCTGCTGGCCGAAGCGGGCGTGCCCTACGACCTGATCGCCGACATGGACGACATCAACCCGGAATTCCCGAACACCGACGTGGTGCTGGTGATCGGCGCCAACGACGTGGTCAATCCGGTGGCGCGCACCGACCCGGCCAGCCCGATCTACGGGATGCCGATCCTGGACGTGGTCAACGCCCGCAACGTGGTGGTGATCAAGCGCGGCAAGGGCACCGGCTTTGCCGGCATCGAAAATGCGCTGTTCTATGCCGACAACGCCCGGATGCTGTACGGCGATGGTGCCGGTGCGGCGAGCGCGCTGGTGAGCGAACTGAAGGCGCTCGACGGCGGGCATTGAGGCGCGGATGCAAGGGTCACGACCAACGGTCGTGACCTACCGGCGACCCCGGACCTACGGCGACACCGGACCTGCGGCGACACTGGACCTGCGGTAGTGCCGGCCGCTGGCCGGCTCAACGCGATGCCTGAATGCCAGCGCGTTGCCGTTCTGACGTCATGAGGAGCCGGCCAGCGGCCGGCACTACCGATGGCATGCGGCGGCGGGGTGCAGGGGGCGTTACCTCGCCACCCACCAGCCCACGACCAGCGCCACGCCCAGCCACAGCCATTCCACGGCGCCATTGGCCAGGCCGCTCAGGGTCCAGGCCAGATAGGGCCCCATGCGCAACGCTGATTCCCACGGGGTGAGCCCCATCGCGCCGCCGAGGTAGGCCGAGGCGATCCCCCAGTTGGCTGCCAGCGCCACCAGCACGGTGGCCAGCAGGGTCAGCACCACCCGGGCGGTACCGGCGCGCAGGGTCCCCAGACGCAGCATGAAGGCGATCTCCAACGCCGCCAGAACCGCCATCCAGCCGGCCTGGCGGCCGGTGAGCAGGGCGATGAACAACCAGGCCAGCACGGCCGTGACGACACCAAGCAGAAACAGCGGGGGCCAGAGCCAGTGGCGGCTCCGGACAGGCACGGACGTGGGCGACATGCAATCTTCCTGTAAGTCCCCACAGGATACCGGCTTGCGCGGTGACCGGCGCGTGGGCGGCCACTGGGCTAAAATGGTTGCCTTGCGGGAATTGGCCGCGACCCCCATATCGATCCACATGTATTCCCGTAGCAGTGAACCTGTCCACTTCGAACGCGACTGCGAGGCCGTCATGGTCCCGCAGGGCGAAACGGTCACGCTGCCCGCTGGCAGCTATGGCTATATCACCCAGGCCCTGGGTGGCAGCTATACCGTCTTTGTCGAAGGCAATCTGTTCCGCATCGCCGGCAAGGATGGCGATGCCATCGGCAAGGAGGCGCCCCCGGCGCTGGAGCTGCCCGCCGATGCCTCCGACGAGGAGGTCGAAAAACTGGTGTGGCAGCAGCTGCGCACCTGTTTCGATCCGGAAATCCCGTTCAACATCGTCGATCTGGGCCTGGTCTATGAAGTGGACCTCAAGCACCTGGACGACGGCCAGCGCGAGGTCGAGATCAAGATGACCCTGACCGCCCCCGGCTGCGGCATGGGCGAGATCCTCGTCGATGACGTGCGCAGCAAGCTGGAAATGATCCCGACGGTGGCCGAGGCCGACGTCGAGCTGGTGTTCGACCCGCCGTGGGGCCGCCACATGATGTCCGAGGCCGCCCGGCTCGAAACCGGCATGCTGTAACCGCCCATCGCCAGCCGGCGTCACGGCGTTCCCCGTAACCAGAACAGGAAATATCCGGTGTCCCAGTCTTCCGTGAGCTTCAACACCACCCGTTCCGCCCAGCCGCGCAGCAGCGAGGAGCGTGAGCGCATCCTGGCCGCCCCCGGTTTTGGTCTGCACTTCACCGATCACATGGTGGAAGTGCGTTGGGACAAGGACACCGGCTGGCACGATGCCGTGGTGCGCCCGTACGGCCCGCTGCAGCTGGACCCGGCCGCCGCGGTGCTGCATTACGGCCAGGAAATCTTCGAAGGCATCAAGGCTTACCGCCACGCCGACGGCTCGATCTGGACCTTCCGTCCGGAGGCCAACGGCCGCCGCCTGCAGCGTTCGGCCCAGCGCCTGGCGCTGCCGGAACTGCCGGTGGACATCTTCGTTGAATCGCTCAAGCAGATGATTGCGGTGGACGCGTCGTGGGTGCCGTCGGCCGACGAATCCAGCCTGTATTTCCGTCCCTTCATGATCGGCGATGAAGCCTTCCTCGGCGTGCGCGGCGCGCACAAGGCCGGCTACTACGTGATCGCCAGTCCGGCCGGCCCGTACTTCGCCAAGGGCGTGGCCCCGGTGTCGATCTGGCTGTCCACCGACTATGCACGCGCGGGCAAGGGCGGCACCGGCGCGGCCAAGTGCGGTGGCAACTACGCCGCCTCGCTGCTGCCGCAGCAGAAGGCGCAGGCACAGGGCTGCTCGCAGGTGCTGTTCCTGGATCCGGTCGAGGGCAAGTACCTGGAAGAACTGGGTGGCATGAACGTGTTCCTGGTCTACAAGGACGGCACCCTGGTGACCCCGTCGCTGTCGGGCAGCATCCTGGAAGGCATCACCCGCGAAAGCATCCTGCAGCTGGCGCGCGACCGCGGCATGAAGGTCGAAGAGCGCAAGGTCACCCTTGATGAGTGGAAGGACGGCGTGAGCTCCGGCGAGATCGTGGAAGCGTTCGCCTGCGGCACCGCTGCGGTGGTCACCCCGATCGGCCAGCTCAAGGGCGAAGGCTTCTCGGTGGGCGACATCAACGCCCCAGCCGGCGAAGTGACGATGTCGCTGCGCAAGGAGCTGACCGACATCCAGTACGGCCGCCTGCCGGACCGTCATGGCTGGCTGGTCCGCCTGGACGCCTGAGTCCTCCGGGTCTGAGCTGAAGCCTTGAAACCCGCCTGGCGACAGGCGGGTTTTTTGTTGCCGGTTCGGCACCGCGCCAGTGGTGCTCCCCACGACCGTCGGCGCAGCGTTCGCAATCGGTAGTGGCGGGGGGGGGGCGGCGCGGGCGAGGGGGAGGGGGGGGGGCCCCAAACCACCCCCCAGCACAGACGCGG
>NZ_JBDJMT010000034.1:0-26926 GCF_039674045.1 Stenotrophomonas sp. TWI602 | reverse complement strand
CCAATATCCTTGTAGGCGAAATAAAGGAGGAGGGGGCGGCCGCAGGCCGACGCCGGGGGACATTCGCCGGAAAGGGTATGGGGCCCAGCGCCCGACCCACCGACCGCCGCGCGGGAAAAGATGCGAAGAACCAAAAAAAACGCCGGGCAATGCCCGGCGTTTTTTCCAATCCGTACCGACCGACGGTATTCGCGCCGTCCTGGCGCTCACCCTCCGGGCCGGCGCTTTGCACCGTTGAGAACGGCTCCTGCCGTTCTCAACGGCACCCACCCGTGTGAGTGATCAGCCCAGCAGGTGGGCGACGCCGGAGCGCTCTTCTTCCAGCTCGGCCAGGGTCTTGTCGATGTACTTCTGGCTGAAGTCGTCGACCGGCAGATCCTTGACCAGGGTGTACTCGCCGTTCTCGGTGGTGACCGCGAAGCCGAAGATCACGCCTTCCGGAATGCCGTAGGAGCCGTCGGACGGCACGCCCATGGTGACCCACTTGCCGTTGCTGCCCAGCACCCAGTCACGGATGTGGTCGACGGCGGCATTGGCAGCCGAGGCCGCCGAGGAGGAGCCACGGGCTTCGATGATCGCCGCGCCGCGCTTGCCCACGGTCGGGATGAAGGTGGAGGCGTTCCATTCCTGGTCGTTGATCGCCTCGGCGATGGAGGCACCATCGGCAGTGGCGAAACGGTAATCCGGGTACATGGTCGGGCTGTGGTTGCCCCACACGATCAGCTTCTCCATGCCACCGACCGGCTTGCCGAGCTTGGTCGACAGCTGGCTCAGCGCACGGTTGTGGTCCAGGCGCAGCATGGCGGTGAAGTTGCGCGGGTTCAGATCCGGTGCCGACTTCATGGCGATGTAGGCGTTGGTGTTGGCCGGGTTGCCGACCACCAGCACCTTGACGTCACGCTTGGCGACCTTGTTCAGCGCCGCGCCCTGGGCGGTGAAGATCTTCGCGTTTTCCAGCAGCAGATCCTTGCGCTCCATGCCCGGGCCGCGCGGACGCGCGCCGACCAGCAGGGCGATATCGGCGTCCTTGAAGGCCACTTCGGCGTCATCGGTACCGACCATGCCGGCCAGCAGCGGGAAGGCGCAGTCTTCCAGTTCCATCATCACGCCGCGCAGGGCGGCCTGGGCCTTGTCGACCGGCAGCTCGAGCAGCTGCAGGATGACCGGCTGGTCCTTGCCCAGCATGTCGCCGGAGGCGATGCGGAACAGCAGGGCGTAGCCGATCTGGCCGGCGGCGCCGGTCACGGCAACACGAACAGGTGCTTTCATGGGGATTTCCTCTGCTAAGAAACGTAAAAACGGCCCCCTTCGCAGGGGGCCGTCGGGATCGGATCAGGCGCTGGGGATCAGCTTGTTCCACTCCGCCACGCGCTCGGCCTGGGCGGCCAGCACGGCGTCGGTGTCGCCTTCCAGGGTGATCGAATGGATCACGTCGCCCTGCTTGACCGAGTCCACGATGGCCTGGCCGTCGAGGACCTGGCCGAACACGGTGTGCTTGCCGTCCAGCCAATCGGTCTTGATGTGGGTGATGAAGAACTGGCTGCCGTTCGTGTTCGGGCCGGCATTGGCCATCGACAGCGAACCGACCTGGTGCTTCACGCCGTTCTTTTCATCTTCGAACTTGTAGCCCGGGCCGCCGGTGCCCTGGCCCTTGGGGCAGCCGCCCTGGATCATGAAGTCCGGGATCACGCGGTGGAAGACCAGGCCGTCATAGAAGCCGTGCTTGACCAGGTTGACGAAGTTGGCAACCGTCAGCGGGGCCTTGTCGGCGAACAGCTCGACCTTGATCGGGCCCTGGGTGGTGTCGAAAGTGGCGATGAGGGACATGCAAATCCTTGGGGTACGGGGGTTTGTCGTTAGCCCCATAGGATACACCGCGCCCCCTGACCAACGGGCGCCTGTTGGACAAACGCGTCGCCACGCGCCCAGGCACCTCCGCGCCGACACGGAAACGCTTTGCTGAATGCCTCAGGGACAGCGGTAGTGCCGGCCGTTGGCCGGCAGCCAGGCAGAACCTGCCGGAGATCATGGGGCTGCCGGCCAGCGGCCGGCACTACCTGAATGCCCGTCCGGCAAGGCTTGCGAGGCACTTTTCGCGATTGGTCATCTTGGCCGTATAATGTTGGACTTCTTTTTCCAAATCCGGCGCCGACTGGCCCCCTTTCGCATGTCTATCGAAAATCTTCGCAACATCGCCATCGTCGCCCACGTCGACCACGGTAAGACCACCCTCGTCGACCAGCTGCTCAAGCAGTCCGGCACCCTCTCCGAGCGCACCGTGCTCGCCGAGCGCGTGATGGACAGCAATGACCAGGAAAAGGAACGCGGCATCACCATCCTGGCCAAGAACACGGCCATCACCTGGGAAGACAAGAAGACCGGTATCAAGAACCGGATCAACATCGTCGACACCCCGGGACACGCCGACTTCGGCGGCGAAGTGGAGCGCGTGCTGTCGATGGTCGACACGGTGCTGATCCTCGTCGACGCGATGGACGGCCCGATGCCGCAGACCCGCTTCGTGACCCAGAAGGCCTTCGCGATGGGCTTCAAGCCGATCGTCGTGGTGAACAAGGTCGACCGTCCGGGCTCGCGTCCGGATTGGGTGATCGACCAGGTCTTCGACCTGTTCGACAAGCTCGGCGCCACCAATGAGCAGCTCGACTTCCCGATCGTCTACGCCTCGGCCCTGAACGGCTACGCTGGCCTGGAAGACACCGTGCGCGACGGCGACATGACCCCGCTGTACGAAGCGATCATGCAGCACGCGCCGATGCCGGAAGTGGACCCGGAAGGTCCGTTCCAGATGCGCATCAGCCAGCTGGACTACAACAACTTCGTGGGCGTGATCGGCATCGGCCGCGTGCAGCGCGGCACCCTGAAGAAGAACATGCAGGTCGCGGTCATCGATCGTGAAGGCAAGAAGCGCAACGGCAAGGTCGCGCAGGTACTGGGCTTCCTGGGCCTGGAGCGCATCGAGCAGGACACCGCCGAGGCCGGCGACATCGTCGCCATCTCCGGTATTCCGGAACTGACCATCTCCGACACCCTGTGCCACCCGGATACCCCGGAAGCACTGCCGGCGCTGACCGTCGATGAACCGACGATCTCGATGACCTTCCAGGTCAACAACTCGCCGTTCGCCGGCAACAAGGACCTGTCCGGTGGCAAGTTCCTGACCAGCCGCCAGATCAAGGATCGCCTGGATCGCGAGCAGGTCCACAACGTGGCCCTGAAGGTTGAACAGCTGGAAGACGCCGACAAGTTCCTGGTCTCCGGCCGTGGCGAACTGCACCTGTCGGTGCTGATCGAAAACATGCGTCGCGAAGGCTACGAGCTGGCCGTGTCGCGCCCGGAAGTGATCATCAAGCAGATCGACGGCCAGGCCATGGAGCCGATCGAGCAGCTGGTGGTGGACATCGAAGAGCAGCACCAGGGCGGCGTGATGGAAAAGCTGGGCACCCGCAAGGGCCAGCTGAAGAACATGGAGCCGGACGGCAAGGGCCGTGTGCGCCTGGAATACCAGATCCCGGCCCGTGGCCTGATCGGTTTCCAGAACGAGTTCAAGACCCTGACCCAGGGTTCGGGCCTGCTGTTCCACGTGTTCGACCATTACGGCCCGAAGGAACAGGGTTCGATCGCCAAGCGCCAGAACGGCGTGATGATCGCCAATGCCCCGGGTGCCACCCCGGCGTACTCCCTGGGCCCGCTGCAGGAACGCGGCAAGCTGTTCGCGGCTGAAGGCGACAACGTGTATGAAGGCCAGCTGGTCGGCATCCACTCCAAGGACAACGACCTGACCGTCAACGCGATCAAGACCAAGCCGCTGACCAACATGCGCGCCTCGGGCAAGGACGATGCGATCCAGCTGACCCCGGCGATCAAGTACTCGCTGGAGCAGGCCCTGGACTTCATCGAAGACGACGAGCTGGTCGAGATCACCCCGAAGGAAATCCGCCTGCGCAAGAAGGGCCTGACCGAAAGCGACCGCAAGAAGGCTTCGCGCGGCGGCTGATCGGACCCATTGTCGTGATCGACAAGCCCTACAACCCGGATCCTCACAAGCATCCGGGGCTTCACCTGATCGCCTTGCTGGAAGCCAGCAAGGCGGTTCTGGCGCTATTGGCTGCGACCGGGCTGGAAATGCTCGGTCCGCAGCCCCTGCGCGATGCGGTCAATGCCCTGATCCGCCGGTTCAGCCTGGACCCGGATCACGGCACCCTGCCCTCGCTGCTCAACATGATCAGCCCCGATGCGGTGCATCTGGCGGCTGCTGCGATGGTCGCCTACGGCGTCCTGCACCTTTTCGAGGCCTGGGGCCTCTGGCGCGCCAAAGCCTGGGCCTCCTGGCTGGGCTGCGTCACCGCCGGCATCTACCTGCCGTTCGATATCTACGCCATCCTCCGGCACCCGGGCTGGGCCTCGTGGTCGGTGCTGGTGATCAATCTGATCGTGGTCGGCGTGCTCGCCCGCGATATCCGCAAACGCCACGGCACGATCGCCAACGCGGCTTGAGTTGCCAAGCGCCGCCTGTGCTGGTTAGCCTGTCGGCCGGTTCGGGGGGACAGGCATGCGCCTGACACTGACATCACTGATGCTCATCGCGCTGGCCGGCTGCAGCCCGGGCCCGGTGCCCCTGCACGCCCGTGAATCGCCCACGCCCTCACCGACCGTGGCGCTGCCATTCGCCTATGCCGAGGCTGACATCGGCGATCTGCAGGCGCGGATGGCCAGCGGCGAGCTGGACAGCGTCACGCTGGCCCACGCCTACCTGGACCGCATCGCCCGCCTCGACCGGGCCGGCCCGCGCCTGCGCGCGGTGATCGAGCTCAACCCCGATGCACTGCGCGAGGCCGCCCAGCTGGACGCCGAGCGCCGCCAGGGGCAGCTGCGCGGCCCACTGCACGGCATCCCGCTGCTGCTCAAGGACAACATCGGCGCCAGCCCCATGAGCACCACGGCCGGTTCGCTCGCGCTGGAAGGCTTCCGCCCCGACGATGCGTTCCTGGTCAAGCGGCTGCGCGCGGCCGGTGCGCTGATCCTGGGCAAGACCAACCTCAGCGAGTGGGCCAACTTCCGCTCCAGCCAATCGATCTCCGGCTGGAGCGCGCGCGGCGGCCAGACGCGCAATCCCTACCGGCTCAGTCACACCCCGTGCGGCTCCAGCAGTGGCAGCGCGGTGGCGGTCTCGGCCAATCTGGCGGTGGCCGCGATCGGCACCGAGACCGACGGCAGCATCGTCTGCCCGGCCGCGGTCAACGGGGTGGTCGGCTTGAAGCCAACCGTGGGACTGGTCAGCCGCGAAGGCATCATCCCGATCTCTTTCAGCCAGGACACCGCCGGCCCGATGGCACGCAGCGTGGCAGACGCGGCCGCCCTGCTGACCGCCATGGCCGGCCGTGACGAGGCCGACCCGGCCACCGCGACCATGCCGGGGCGCGCCGTGTACGACTACAGCTCGCGCTTGAACGCCGATGGCCTGCGCGGTGCGCGGATCGGCGTGCTGTATGGCGACCTGATGCAGAAGCCGGGCATCGCCCCGGCCCTGCAGCATGCGGTCGCCGTGCTGCGCGACGCGGGTGCGACCGTGGTGCCGGTGCGGTTGCCGACCCAGGGCCAGTGGCAGGAGGCTGAGCAGATCGTGCTGATGCATGAGTTCAAGGCTGGGCTGCAGCGCTACTTCACCACCTACCAGGCGCCGGTACGCACGCTGGACGACGTCATCGCGTGGAACCGGCAGCATGCGGGCAAGGAACTGGCGCTGTTCGATCAGGACCTGATGGACACCGCCGCCACCATGGGCGGCCTCGGCACCCCGGCGTACATCCGCGCACGCAGCGATGCGCGCCGGTTGGCCGGTCCGGAAGGCATCGATGCCGTGCTGCGCGAGCAGAACCTCGATGCGCTGGTGGCACCGACCACCGGGGTGGCCTGGCCGATCCGGCCCGGCCGCGGCGATGACTTCCCCGGTGAAAGCTACAGCGCGGCCGCGGTGGCGGGGTACCCCAGCCTGACCGTGCCGATGGCGCACGTGAACGGGCTGCCGCTGGGGCTGCTGTTCATGGGCACCGCCTGGAGCGAGCCGCGGTTGATCGAGCTGGGCTACGCCTACGAGCAACGCACCCGCGCACGTCGCCCGCCGCGGTTCCAGACCGACAGCCTGCTGACGAACGGCGTCGCGCCCTGAACGGCGTGTACCGGCCAACGGTCGGTACCTACCCGAGAACGTACGCCCCGCGTTGGTAGTGCCGGCCGCTGGCCGGCATTACCGGGATGCGTCACCCGGGTCTGGCAGGAGCGCCGGCTCACCATCTTCGGCACCGGGCGAACGCACATCGTCTGCTGGCTGCGAGCGTGCGCGACGGCTCGGCGTCACTTCCTGATTGAGCTCGGCACGAGTGCGCGGCAACGACTGAGGATGTTCGCGCGCGAGAAAATCGAGCATGCGTTCGCGCACGATGCAGCGTAGATCAAAGGCATCGCCGGAATTGCGCGCACTCACCAGCAGACGCACCTGCAGGGTGTGCTCGCTGGTCTCGGTCACCTGGGTCACGCAGACCTGGCCATCCCACAGCGCCTCGCCTTTGCAGATGCGCTCCAGCTCGGCGCGGATCGCCGGGATCGGCGCGGTGTAATCCAGCCACAGGAAGGCGGTGCCGAGCAGATCGGCGCTGCGCCGGGTCCAGTTCTGGAACGGGTGTTCGATGAACCAGGTCAACGGCACCACCATCCGCCGCGCATCCCAGATCCGCACAACCACATAGCTGCTGTTGATCTCTTCGACCCGGCCCCACTCGCCCTCGACGATCACCACATCGTCCAGCCGGATCGGCTGGGTCAAGGCGATCTGCAGGCCGGCGATCAGGTTGCCGAACACCGGCTTGGCCGCGATACCGGCGACCAGGCCGATGATGCCGGCCGAGGCCAGCAGCGCGGTGCCGATCTGGCGCACCATCGGGAAGGTGAGCAGGATCAGCGAGACGCCGACCAGGATGATCGCGCCCATCAACACACGGCTCAGCACCCGGGTCTGGGTCTGGATGCGGCGTGCTTCGAGGTTGTCGGCCACCTCCATAGGATGGTCGCGCAGGATCGCCTGCTCGCCCGCGGCCACGGCCCGCACCAGCAGCCAGATGACGCAGCCGGTCACACCGATGTGCAGCAGCCGCAGCGCCTGCTCGAGCCGATGCTCCTGCAGCGGCGTCGCTTCCAGCGCGGGAATCAGCAGCAACAGCGGCAGGGCGAACGCCAGCGGTCGGCTGATCACGCGCGCGATGCGGGCGCGGCGGTAGTCGCGGTCTTTCAGTCGCCGCGTCAACGCCATCAACAACCACCAGCCGCTGACCCCGATCGCCAGTGCGATCGAGATCGGCCATAGATACAGCGCTGCCTGCTGCCAGTCCACGGTCACTGCACGCTCCTGTGTTCTCCGCAAGGAAGTGCACAGCATGCCGGTGCCGCCATGACCATCGTGTCAGGCGAATGTAAGGTGCGTGTCGAGGACACGCACCGGTATCAGTCGGCGTAGTGCGCCTGCTTGCGCACGATCGCCATCGCGATTTCCAGCGACTGCTCGTAGTTCAGGCGCGGATCCACCGAGGAACGGTAGGCACGCTCCAGATCGCGCTCGGTCAACTCGCGCGCACCGCCGGTGCATTCGGTCACGTCCTCACCGGTCAGCTCCAGGTGCACGCCGCCCAGCCGCGTGCCGGCCGCGGCGTGCAGGTCGAAGGACATCTCGACCTCGCCACGCACGTTGTCGAAACGACGCGTCTTGTAGCCGTTGCTGGTGCTCTCGGTGTTGCCATGCATCGCATCGCACACCCACAGCACGCGCCGGCCATCGCGCTTGACCGCGTTCAACAGCGGCGGCAGTTTTTCGGCGATCTGTGCCGCCCCCATGCGGTGGATGAAGCTCAGGCGGCCCGGCTCGTCCTCGGGGTTGAGCACGTCGATCAGGCGCAGCAGCTGGTCCGGCTGCACCGACGGGCCCACCTTGATCGCGATCGGGTTGCGCACGCCACGCAGATACTCCACGTGCGCGCCATCGAGCGCTGCGGTGCGCATGCCGATCCACGGGTAATGCGTGCTCAGGTTCAACCAGCCCTGCTGGCGCGGCACCTGGCGGGTCAGCGCCTGCTCGTAGGGCAGCAGCAGCGCTTCGTGCGAGGTGTAGAAATCGATCCGGTTGAGGTTGTACACCTGCGTGCCGGACAGCGTTTCCATGAAACGCACCGCATCGCCGATCGAGGACACCATCTTCTGGTAATCGGTGGCCAGCGGCGAGTGCCGCACCCACTCCAGGTTCCAGTATTCGGGATGGTGCAGATCGGCGAAGCCGCCATCGATCAGCGCCCGCACGAAGTTCATCGTCATCGCCGAGTGCGCATGCGCCTGCAGCATCCGGCGCGGGTCCGGCAGACGCGCAGCTTCAGTGAACTCCGGCGCATTGATCACATCGCCGCGGTAGCTGGGCAGGGTCAGGCCGTCGCGGGTTTCAGTATCGGCCGAGCGCGGCTTGGCGTACTGCCCGGCAAAACGCCCGACCCGGATCACCGGCTTGCGCATGCCGTGCACCAGCACCAGGCTCATCTGCAGCAGCACTTTGAGCCGGTTGGAGATGGTGGTGGATTCGCAATCGCTGAAGTTCTCCGCGCAGTCACCGCCCTGCAGCAGGAAGCGCTTGCCTTCCTGCGCATCGGCCAGCTGCTGCTTGAGCGCCAGGATTTCCCAGGAGGTCACCAGCGGCGGCAGCCGCTTGAGCTCGTGCAGGGCGGCATCCAGCGCCAGCGGGTCCGGGTAGGTCGGCATCTGCAGCGCCGGCTTGCCACGCCAGCTCTCCGGCGACCAGGCAGCGTCGACAGCGGTCGCGGCGGGATCGGCTACAGGCGGGGCGGACAGGCTCATCACGGACTTCCGGGGTGTGGGGCCGGTCATGGTCGCAGAGCGCGCCCCCGGCGCAAAGGGGCGGGCACGCGCCCGGAGGCTGAACGCTGAAGAAAGGACACGGCGATCGGCCAGATCGCGCATGGTCCAGCGGCATCGGACAGGCGCATGATTTGTTATGGAGTAACACTTGCCAGGCCGGCCCCTCCTCCATCGCCCAGCCAAGCCATCCTCATGAAGCCCTCCCTGCTTGCTACCGGTATTGCTGTTTCCCTGGCCCTGACCGGCCTGCCCGCCCTCGCCGCCGCCGCCACCAGCGCCGCCCCTGCCGTCACCGATCTGGACGCGGTCACGGTCAGCGCCAAACTCGACCAGGCGCGCAATGCGCTGTCGCCGGATATCGGCAGCAGCCAGTACCAGATCACTGCCGAAGACATCCAGAACCTGCCGCTGGGCGCCTCCACCCCGTTGAACCAGGTGTTGCTGCAGGCGCCGGGGGTGGTCCAGGATTCCTACGGTGGCGTCCACGTGCGCGGCGACCATGCCAACCTCCAGTACCGGCTCAACGGCGTCCTGCTGCCCGAATCGATCTCCGGCTTCGGCCAGACGCTGGACGCCCGCGCGATCAAGAGCATCCGCCTGATGGACGGCGCGCTGCCGGCGCAGTTCGGCGAGCGCACGGCCGCCGTGGTCGACATCACCACCCGCAGCGGCGCCGAGCTGGGCAATGGCGGGAGTGCCGGCCTCACTGCCGGCTCCTACGGCAAGGTCAACCCCAACGCCTCGTGGTGGGGCAGCCAGGGCCGCTGGAGCTGGTATCTGACCGGCAACTACGACCAGAACCAGGTCGGCATGGAAAACCCCACCGCCTCGCGCCGGCCGGACCACGATGACACCCACCAGGGCAAGGCATTCGCCGACCTGACCTATCTGGTCAACGACGACACCCGCCTGAGCCTGTTCGCCGGGTTCTCCAACAACCGCTTCCAGATCCCGGTCAACCCCGGCCAGACCCCGCAGTTCGGCTACCTGGACACGGTCACTGCGGACTCCGCCGCGCTGGACGAAACCCAGCGCGAGACCACCCGTTTCGGCATGCTGGTGCTGCAGGGCGCGCTGGGCAGCACCGCCTACCAGGTCTCGGCCGGGCAGCGGTACAGCGACCTGTCCTTCCACCCGGACCTGGCCGGCGATCTGATCTTCAACGGCGTTGCCTCACAGGTGGAGCGCAGCAACCGCGCCAACACCGTGCAGGCCGATTTCTCCACCCCGCTGGGCGAAAACCACACCTTGCGCTACGGCCTGTACGTCAACGCCGAACGCGCCCGCGCCGGCAGCGACACCTGGGTGTTCCCGGTCGACGCCGACGGCCAACAGGCCAGCACCGTGCCCCGGCGCATTCCGGAGGCGAGCGCCTTCAACGCCACCACCACCGCGGTCTATCTGCAGGACGAATGGCGCCTCGGCGACGACTGGACCGTGAACTACGGCCTGCGCGGCGACCGCTACAAGGCGTTCGGTGGCACTGAAGGCCAGCTCAGCCCGCGGGTGGGCGTGGTCTGGAACGCCACCGACAGCACCACCGTGCACGCCGGGTACTCGCGCTACTTCACCCCGCCGGCCAGCGAACTGGTGGCCAGCAGCGACATCGCACTCTACGACGGCACCACCAACCAGCAACCGGCCGGAGGCAGCACCACGCCGCTGTCCGAGCGCAGCGACTACTACGACATCGGCGTCTCCCAGCAGCTGGGCGAACACCTCACCCTGGGCCTGGACGCTTACGACCGCAAGGTCGACCGCCTGCAGGACGAAGGCCAGTTCGGCGCCGCCTACATCTACTCGACGTTCAACTATCGCCTCGGCCACATCCACGGCGTGGAATTCAGCGCCGACTACAGCAACGGCCCGCTCAGCGCCTACGTCAACGCCGCCTACAACAAGGCCATGGGCAAGCAGGTCATCACCGGCCAGTACAACCTCGATCCCGAGGCACTGGCCTACGTCCAGAACAACTGGATCCATCTGGACCACGATCAGAAACTGACCTCGTCCGGCGGTATCAGCTACGCCTTCGCCGGCCACAACCGTCTTGGCGCCGACTACGTCTTCGGCAGCGGCCTGCGCTCGGATGCCGACGGCATCCCCAACGGCGGCGAACTCCCGGCCTACCTGCAACTCAACCTCAGCGCCGGCCACGACTTCAACGCCGATAGCGGCCACCCGCTGCACGCACAGCTCGCGCTGGTCAACGCCCTGGATCGCAGCTACCAACTGCGCGACGGCGGCGGCATCGGCGTCTTCGCCCCGCAGTGGGGTCCCCGCCGCGGCGCCTACCTCAGCCTGCAGCAGGACTTCTGACCTGAGCGAGGAAGCCCTGCCGTCTGATCAGCTCAGGAGCATCCCTGCCTGATCGCAGCACCCGGCCTGGCCGCCAGACGCGCGCCAGGTCGGGTAGCTGACGTGAAACCGGCCTCAGTGGCGCCGACGCGCCCGGAACGCCGTCACCAGCGCCCACACCGCCAAGGCCGCGAACCACACCAGGCTCCACATCGGCATCGTCAGGCCCAGGAACTGCCAATCGATGTTGCCGCAGTTGCCGGTACCGGTCAGCACGGTGCGGAACACCTCGAACGGCCCCATCGTCTCACTGAGGAAACTCAGCGGCGGCCCACAGCTCGAGCCCATGTCCTGCGGCAGCAGCTGCACATACACGTGGCGACCGGCAATGCCGATACCGACCGCCGCCGCGATGAAGGCCAGCACCCCATACGTCTTCCGCCCGGCCGGATCCCGCGGACCATGCAGCGCCCCGATCAAGAACAACAGCCCCAGCGCCGCGAACGCAATCCGCTGGAAAATGCACAACGGACACGGCTCCAACCCCATCTTCAACTGCAGGAAGATCGCATACCCCAACAGTGCCGCGCAGACCAGAAACCCCAACAGGAACTGGGCGCGGAAACTCCAACGCAATGGATTCATTGCCGACACTCGTGAAAGTCCAGGCGCCAAGATTAACAGGGCCGCGACCAGCCGCCACGCAGCCGGCCAACGGCCGGCTCTACCTACGCCGCGCACAGCCCCCGCTTTACCCCATGCGCACCGACCATGTGTGCAGGCGTTGGCGCGGGTGGGTTGTCGGGACCATGAGCGCCATGGATGGCGCGACATGAGCCTCCATGGACGGATTTACGGCGTGTCCCGCCAACCCACCCGCGCCGACGCCCCACCCTCGCCCGCAGCGCCATGCTCTTGCCGTGGCCGTGGCCTTGGCCGTGGCCTTGGCCCTTATCAACCCCGCAGAAACGGAAAAACCCGGCACAAGGCCGGGTTCTTCACCGAATAACAGGTACAGCTCGAAGATTACTCTTCGACGGCTTCAGCCACAGCAGCCGGACGATCGACCAGCTCAACATAGGCCATCGGCGCATTGTCGCCAGCGCGGAAACCGCACTTCAGCAGACGCAGGTAGCCGCCCGGACGGGTCGCGTAACGCGGGCCCAGGGTGGTGAACAGGTTGCCGACGGCCTCGTTGTCGCGCAGGCGAGCGAACGCCAGACGACGGTTGGCAACCGAATCAACCTTGGCCAGGGTGATCAGCGGCTCGGCAACGCGGCGCAGTTCCTTGGCCTTCGGCAGGGTGGTCTTGATCAGCTCGTGCTTGAACAGCGACGCGGCCATGTTCTTGAACATTGCTTCGCGATGGGCGCTGGTGCGGTTGAACTTACGACCGGACTTCATATGACGCATGACGGTGATTCCTGAAGTGAATGTTGGATCGGTTGGGTATCGCTGTCGCCATCCTGGCGTTGTTGCTTGGACTGCGGATGGTCCGGTGCCAGCCATCCTGGCTGGCCGTCACCGCAGGCTATCGACCTGTCGGTGCGGAGTGTTGCCGGTGAAGCCCCCGCACCCGAAGGTGCGGGGTCAAGCATCTTGCGTAGCGCTGGATCAGCCGAGCATGCCGTGCTGGGCGACACCGGCCGGCGGCCAGTTCTCCAGCTTCATGCCGAGCGAAAGACCGCGCTGTGCGAGGACTTCCTTGATCTCGGTCAGCGACTTCTTGCCGAGGTTCGGGGTCTTGAGCAGCTCCACTTCGGTCTTCTGGATCAGATCGCCGATGTAATAGATGCTCTCTGCCTTCAGGCAGTTGGCCGAACGCACGGTCAGCTCCAGATCGTCGATCGGGCGCAGCAGCACCGGATCCACGCCGTTGTTGGCCGGCTTCGCCGCACCGCGGTCGCGGTGGGTGAAGTCACCGAAGACCGACAGCTGATCGCTGAGGATGTCGGCGGCAGTGCGCACGGCTTCCTCGGCATCGATCGTTGCGTTGGTTTCGATGTCCAGCACCAGCTTGTCCAGATCGGTACGCTGTTCGACGCGGGCCGCTTCCACCGAATAGGCGACGCGACGGACCGGCGAGAACGACGCATCCAGGACCAGGCGGCCGATGGCACGGGTTTCTTCATCCGGACGACGACGAGCAGCAGCAGGCTGGTAGCCGAAACCGCGCTCGACCTTCAGACGCATGTTGATCGCCACATCCTTGGTGAGATGGCAGATCACATGAGCCGGATTGAGGATCTCGGTGTTATGGTCAATCTTGATATCAGCAGCGGTAACGACACCCGGACCCTGCTTGGACAGCGACAGCGTAGCGTTGTCGCCGGTATGCATGCGGATGGCCACATCCTTCAGGTTGAGCAGGACTTCCAGCACGTCCTCCTGCAAGCCTTCAAGCGTGGTGTACTCGTGCAGTACGCCATCGATTTCGACTTCCGTGATGGCGAAGCCCGGGATGGACGACAGCAGCACGCGACGCAGGGCGTTGCCCAGCGTATGCCCGTAACCACGCTCCAAGGGTTCGATCACGACCTTGGCGCGGGTATCGGTAAGGCGTTCGATCTGCGGACCGCGAGGACGCAGAACCTGGTTGGCGGTAACCGTCATGTTGCGGGTTCTCCTGCGAACCTCCGGTGTGACCCGGAGGTTCTCCAATGTGAATTACTTCGAATACAACTCGACGATCAGCGCTTCGTTGATATCCGCAGGCAGGTCCGAACGATCCGGCACGGCCTTGAAGATGCCGGCGAACTTGCCGGAATCAACTTCAACCCACGACGGACGCAGGTCATGCGTAGCAGACACGGTCAGGGCTTCCTGGACGCGCAGCTGCTTGGCAGCCTTCTCGGACAGAGCGACAGCGTCGCCAGCCTTGACCTGGTACGAAGCCAGATTGACCGACTTGCCGTTCACGGTGACACCGCGGTGCGAGACCAGCTGACGGGCAGCCGGACGGGTCACTGCGAAGCCCATGCGGTAAACGACGTTGTCAAGACGGGTTTCCAGCAACTGCAGCAGGTTCTCGCCGGTGTTGCCCTTCTTGGTCGAGGCCTTCTTGTAGTAGTTGCGGAACTGACGCTCCAGCAGACCGTAGATACGCTTGACCTTCTGCTTTTCACGCAGCTGGGTAGCGTAGTCGGACAGCTTGCCCTTACGGGCAGTGGCGCCGTGCTGGCCGGGCTTCTGCTCCAGCTTGCACTTGGAGTCCAGCGCGCGCGCCGGGCTCTTGAGGGAAAGGTCGGCGCCTTCGCGGCGGGCGAGCTTACAGGTAGGACCGATATAACGAGCCATTTCTTATCGCTCCTTTAGACGCGACGCTTCTTCGGCGGACGGCACCCGTTGTGCGGGATTGGCGTCACGTCGATGATGTTGGTGATCTTGTAGCCCACGTTGTTCAGCGAGCGCACGGCCGACTCACGACCCGGACCCGGGCCCTTGATGCGGACTTCCAGGGACTTGACGCCGTAGTCGAGCGCGGCACGGCCGGCCTTCTCGGCAGCCACCTGGGCAGCGAACGGGGTGGACTTACGCGAACCGCGGAAGCCAGCGCCACCGGAGGTCGCCCACGACAGAGCGTTGCCCTGACGGTCGGTGATGGTCACGATGGTGTTGTTGAAAGAAGCATGGACGTGGGCGACGCCGTCAGTGACGACGCGCTTGATCTTCTTCTTGGTCTTAGCGACGGGCTTAGCCATTTCTTAGGTCCCTTACTTCCTGATCGCCTTGCGCGGGCCCTTGCGGGTGCGGGCGTTGGTACGGGTGCGCTGGCCACGAAGCGGCAGACCGCGACGGTGACGCAGACCGCGGTAGCAGCCCAGATCCATCAGGCGCTTGATCGCGATACCGATTTCACGGCGCAGATCGCCTTCCACGATGTACTTGCCGACTTCGAGACGCAGACGCTCGATTTCCGGCTCCGACAGATCGCGGATCTTGGTGGTCGAGGTCACGCCTGCGGCGTCGCAGACCTTCTTCGAACGGGTACGGCCGATGCCGTAAATGCTTTGCAACCCGACCCAGACGTGCTTCTGGGCTGGCAGGTTGACGCCTGCAATACGCGCCATGACGCGGTTCTCCAGCTGAGTGATGGCCGACAGCGCACCATGGGCGCGCCAATCCGGCAGGATGGATCAAAAAAGTGAACTAGCGATTCTATCAAGGTCTCGGTTTACTGGGAAGCCCGTGGAACCTGGAGGTTCCATGGACCCGGCGTGGGGAGTGTGCCCATGCTCCGGCGCCGGATGTCGTTGACTGCAGAGGTTGCCCCCGCCGCCGCCCGCGCTACTCCCGCGCGGGACCACCACATCACACCCCCACCCGAAACCGCTGCAGGGGCCGCCCTTCGATTTGGAAGGCCAGTCCGGGAACCGGAGGGCCTTCGCAACAAGAAGACTAGTGTAACAGGTCAATCAGCCGCGGGCAAAACCGCCGCGGTTGCCGCCCTTCAGGTTGGCCTTCTTCAACAGGCTCTCATACTGGTGCGACATCAGGTGCGCCTGGATCTGGGCAATGAAGTCCATCACCACCACCACCACGATCAGCAGCGAAGTGCCACCGAAGTAGAACGAGGCGCCGAGCTGGGTGCGCAGGATTTCCGGCAGCAGACAGACGATCACCAGGTACAGCGAACCGGCCGCCGTCAGACGGGTCAGCACGGCATCCACGTAGTCGGCGGTCGCCTTGCCCGGACGGATGCCCGGAATCAGCGCGCCCGACTTCTTCAGGTTGTCGGCGGTTTCCTGCGAGTTGAACACCAGCGCGGTGTAGAAGAACGCGAAACCACTGATCAGCGCGGCGAACACGATCATGTGCAGCGGCTCGCCCGGCCCGAGGGCGTTGGCGACCTTCTGCAGCCACGTGGCCGAACTGGCCTGGCCGGACCACATGGCCAGCGTCGTCGGGAATGCCAGGATGCTCGAGGCGAAAATGGCCGGGATCACGCCCGCCATGTTCAGCTTCAGCGGCAGGAACGAGGTCTGGTTCATGTACGCGTTGCGGCCACCCTGGCGACGTGCGTAGTTCACCGTGATGCGGCGTTGGCCGCGCTCGACGAACACCACGAAGTAGGTGAAGGCCAGCACCACCAGCACGATCAGCAGCAGGGCGATGAAGCTCATGTTGCCGTCGCGGTAGGCTTCCACGGTGTGGATGACCGCGCCCGGCAGGCCGGCCACGATGCCGGCGAAGATGATCAGCGACACACCGTTGCCGATGCCGCGCTCGGTGACCTGCTCACCGACCCACATCAGGAAGATGGTACCGGCGGTCAGCGCGACGATGGCGGTGAGCACGAAGCCCATGCCCGGTGCGTAGACGACCGGGGCACCGCCCGGGGAGACCTGGTTCTGCAGCGCCAGCGCGATGCTGCCGCCCTGCACCACCGCCAGCAACACGGCGCCGATGCGGGAATATTGGGTGATCTTGCGACGACCCGATTCACCTTCCTTCTGCATCGACTTCAATGCGGGGAAGATGTGGACCGCCAGCTGCATCACGATGGATGCCGAGATGTACGGCATCACGTTCAGCGCGAAAATGCTGAAACGGTGCAGGGCGCCGCCCGAGAACATGTTGAACATGTCCACGATGCCGCCGCCCTGCGCCTGCATGAGCGCAAGCATGGCATCGGGATTGACGCCAGGCACCGGCACATAACAGCCGATGCGGTAGACGATCAATGCCCCGATGACGAACAGCAGTCGCTGGCGGAGTTCCGTGAACTTGCCGAGCCCGCCGCCGAGGTTACCAATGCCAGCTTGCGCCATGTCTTACTCCTGTACGCTGCCGCCGGCAGCTTCGATCGCGGCCTTGGCACTGGCCGTTGCAGCGACGCCCTTCAGGGTGAATGCCTTGGTCAGGTCACCCTTCATGACGATCTTGGCACGCTTAGCGGTGCTCGGGACCAGCTTGGCAGCGCGCAGCGCGGCAAAGTCGATCTCGCCAGCTTCCAGACGCTCAAGCTGGTAGGACAGCACTTCAGCCGTGTCCTTGGCGATCTTGGAACGGAAACCGACCTTCGGCAGACGACGCTGCATGGGGGTCTGGCCGCCTTCGAAGCCTGCCTTGATCTTGCCGCCACCCTTACGGGCGAACGAACCCTTGTGGCCGCGGCCGCAGGTCTTGCCCAGGCCGGAGCCGATACCACGACCGACGCGGGTACGCTCTTTACGAGCGCCCGGTGCCGGGCTCAATTCATTCAGATGCATGGTCATTGGATTATTCCTCAACCTTGACGAGGTAGTGGACCTTGTTGATCAGACCGCGAACCTGCGGGCTGTCCTTCAGTTCACGGACATCGTTCAGCTTACCCAGGCCCAGCGCACGCACCGACAGGCGATGACGCGCCTGGGCACCACGCAGGCCGCGAACCAGACGGACCTTGACGGTCTTGACGGTGTCATTAGCCATGGTTGAGATCCTCCACCTTCTTGCCGCGCTTGGCCGCGATGCGGACCGGCGACTGCATTTCGGTCAGACCCTTCAGCGTGGCGCGAACCAGGTTGATCGGGTTACGCGAGCCGACGGCCTTGGCCAGCACGTTCTTGACGCCAACGGCTTCCAGGACGGCGCGCATGGCACCACCGGCGATCACACCGGTACCTTCGGAGGCCGGCATCATGAACACGCGAGCTGCGCCGTGGCCGGACTTCACCGGGTGCCACAACGTGCCGTTGTTCAGATCGACATTGGCCAGGTTCTTGCGAGCCTGTTCCATCGACTTCTGGATCGCGACCGGCACTTCACGCGCCTTGCCGTAACCGAAACCGACCTTGCCTGCGCCGTCACCGACCACGGTCAGTGCGGTGAAGGTGAACTGGCGACCGCCCTTGACGGTCTTGCTGACGCGGTTGACCGCGACCAGCTTTTCGATCATGCCGTCGTCGACTTTCTCTTCGCGGCGATCGCGATCGCGACCCCGCTGCTGACGTTCTTCTGCCATGTTGATTCCTTGATTGATTGAGTATGTACGGCTCAATGCCGCTTATAGCTGTGGAATGAAGCGGTGGATCGAGCGCCCCTGCAGAAGAAGGACGTCGCCCGGCGCAACCCGCGCCGGCAGGCAGGCGGAAGCGGGGACCAGCCCCGCTTCCTTATCCCTTAGAACTGCAGGCCGCCTTCGCGGGCTGCATCAGCCAGTGCCTTGATGCGGCCGTGGTAGCGGTAGCCCGAGCGGTCGAAAGCGACCTTCTCGATGCCCGCAGCCTTGGCGCGCTCGGCGACCAGCTTGCCAACCTTGACGGCGGCGTCGCTGTTCTTGCCGTTCTTCAGGCCTTCCTTGACGTCGGCCTGGGTGGTGTTGGCCGACGCCAGCACCTTGGAGCCATCGGCGGTGAAGACCTGGGCGTACAGGTGCTGACCGGTGCGCAGCACCGACAGGCGCGGCACGCCGAGCACACGGATGTGTGCACGGGTCGACTTGGCACGACGCAGACGAGCGATGTTCTTGTTCATGATCTTTTTCCTTGGAAAGCTGAGGACCTGAATTAGGCCTTCTTGGCTTCCTTACGAATGATGACTTCGCCGGCGTACTTCACACCCTTGCCCTTGTAGGGCTCCGGCGGACGGAAGCCACGGATCTTGGCGGCAACTTCGCCAACGCGCTGCTTGTCGGTGCCCTGGACCAGCACTTCGGTCTGGGTCGGGGTCGAGATGGTGATGCCTTCCGGCGCCACGAACAGGACCGGATGCGAGAACCCGAGCGACAGGTTCAGATCCTTGCCCTGCATGGCGGCACGGTAACCGACGCCGACCAGCTCAAGCTTGCGCTCGAAGCCGTCGGTGACGCCCTTGACCATGTTGGCCAGGATGGCGCGCACGGTGCCGGTGAGGGCGACCAGCGAGGCATCGTTGGCGGCCAGGGTGGCAACGCCGTTGTCGACAGTGATTTCAACGCCGGCAACCTTGGCAAGCGACAGGGTCCCCTTCGGGCCCTTCACGCTGACGGATTCCGGCTGGATGTTCAGTTCAACGCCCTTGGGCAGGTTGACTGGCTTCTTGGCTACGCGGGACATAGTTGGTTCCTTCTCGCCTTAGGCCACGAAGCACAGGACTTCGCCGCCGACGCCCAACTGGCGCGCCTGCGCATCAGTCATGATGCCCTTGGAGGTGGAGATGATGGAGATACCCAGGCCGTTGAGGACCTTCGGCAGCTCGGACTTGCCACGGTACTGGCGCAGACCCGAACGCGAGAAGCGCTTCAGGGTCTCGATGACCGGCTTGCCCTCGAAATACTTCAGGACGATTTCAAGCTCGGCCTTGTTGTTCTCGATCTTGGTCACGCGCAGATCGGTGATGTAGCCTTCGGCCTTCAACACCTCTGCGATTGCCACCTTGATCTTGGACGACGGTGCTTTCACCGTCTGCTTGCCAACCGCGGCCGCATTCTTGATGCGTACCAGCAGGTCGGCGATGGGATCAGTCATGCTCATAGTCGATACCTTTGAGTGCACCGATATCCGCTTTCGCGAAAATCTTGTGTCTACCTGGAATGGGCCAGGGCCCGTCTTCACACACTGCTCACGCCTTGCGGGCGAGCAAGACGCGGGAGTATACGGCAAAAAGAGCCCGACTTGCGTCGGGCTCCCTTAATCCGGGATCAGAGCCGGGAAACCGGCCCTTCTCCCCTGCCCTGCGCCGTGAAGGCACCGGGCAGTTGAAGGGACGAATCCCTTACCAGCTGGCCTTGCGCAGGCCCGGCACGTCACCACGCATGGTGGCTTCGCGCAGCTTGTTACGGCCCAGGCCGAACTTGCTGTACACGCCACGCGGGCGGCCCGAGAGCTCGCAACGGTTGCGGTGACGGCTCGGCGACGAATCGCGCGGCAGCTTCTGCAGCTTGATGACGGCCTCGGCCTTTTCGTCGTACGACGCGGTCGCGCTGGAGATGATCTTCTTCAGCTCTTCACGCTTGCCGGCGTACTTGACGGCCAGCTTCGCACGCTTGAGGTCGCGGTTGACCATGGAGGTCTTTGCCATTTCGGATTCCTCGACGTATCAGTTACGGAACGGGAACTTGAACGCTGCGAGCAGCGCCTTCGCTTCCGCATCGGTCTTGGCGGTGGTGGTGATGGCGATATCCATGCCGCGGATGGCGTCGACAGCGTCGAAGTCGATTTCCGGGAAGATGATCTGTTCCTTCACACCCATGTTGAAGTTGCCACGACCGTCGAAGGAACGACCCGAGACACCACGGAAGTCGCGCACGCGCGGCAACGAGATGTTGATCAGACGGTCCATGAACTCGTACATCTTTTCACGACGCAGCGTGGTCTTGCAGCCGATCGGCCAACCATCGCGGATCTTGAACGATGCCACCGAGACGCGGGACTTGGTCACGATCGGCTTCTGACCTGAGACCTTGGCCATATCGGCGACGGCATTTTCCAGGATCTTCTTGTTCGTGGCTGCTTCGCCGACACCCATGTTCAGGGTGACCTTGACCAGCTTCGGAACCTGCATCGGATTGGTGTAGCCGAACTGCTTCATCAGCGCCGGCACCACTTCTTCCTTGTAAAACTTTTCGAGACGGGAATTCATCTGCTCATTCCTCAGGCGTCGAGCGCCTCACCGCTGGAGCGGAACACACGCAGTTTGCGTCCATCCTCCAGCACCTTGAAGCCAACGCGCTCGCCCTTGCCCGAAGCCGGGTTCAGCACATTCACGTTGGAGATATGGATCGACGCTTCACGCTCGACCACGCCGCCGGCAACGCCTGCCTGCGGGTTCGGCTTGGTGTGGCGCTTGACGATGTTCACGTTGGCGACGATCACACGATCGCCGTCGACGCGGACGACTTCGCCCTGCTTGCCCTTGTCCTTGCCGGTGTTGACGACAACCTGGTCGCCCTTCTTGATACGGTTAGCCATGATTATCTCCTGTCGCTCACAGCACTTCGGGAGCGAGCGAGACGATCTTCATGAACTTCTCGGAACGAAGTTCACGCGTCACCGGTCCGAAGATGCGGGTACCGATCGGCTCTTGCTTGTTGTTGAGCAGGACCGCGGCGTTGGCATCGAAACGGATCAGCGAACCATCGGCGCGACGCACACCCTTGCGGGTACGCACCACGACGGCGTCGAACACTTCACCCTTCTTGACCTTGCCGCGCGGGATTGCATCCTTCACGGTGACCTTGATGATGTCGCCAATGTGCGCGTAGCGGCGCTTGGAGCCGCCGAGCACCTTGATGCACATCACTTCCTTGGCACCGGAATTGTCCGCGACTTCGAGGTAGCTCTGCATCTGGATCATGAGTCAGATCTCCTTATTGAACCGCACGCGTGATGACTTCCACCACGCGCCAGTTCTTGGTCTTGGACATCGGAGCAATCTCGGTCACACGAACGACATCACCTTCGTTGCAGGTGTTGTCGGCGTCGTGTGCGTGCAGCTTGGTCGAACGCTTGATGTACTTGCCGTACAGGGCGTGCTTGACCAGGCGCTCCACCAACACGGTGACCGTCTTGTCCATCTTGTTGCTGACGACACGGCCTTCGACCGTGCGCAGCGTCTTGCTGTCGTTGTTATCGCTCATCGCGGCCATCCTTACTTGGTGCTGCCGAGCAGGGTCTTGACGCGAGCGATCTCGCGGCGAACCCGGCGGGTTTCGTGGGTCTTCGGCAGCTGGCCAGTGACCTGCTGCATACGGAGCGAGAACTGCTCCTTACGCAGGTCGATCAGGTGGCTCTTCAGGTCGTCAGCCGACTTTTCGCGAAGTTGTTTGATATCCATCAGAGCACCGTCCGGGTCACGAAAGTGGTGGTCACGGAGAGCTTGGCGGCAGCCAGGCGGAACGCCTCACGTGCCACGTCTTCTGCGACGCCTTCGATTTCATAGATCATGCGGCCGGGCTGGATCTGGGCTACCCAGTACTCCACGTTGCCCTTACCAGAACCCATTCGGACTTCGATGGGCTTCTTGGTGATCGGCTTGTCGGGGAACACTCGGATCCACATCTTGCCGCCGCGCTTGACGTAGCGGCTGATCGAGCGGCGAGCCGCTTCGATCTGACGCGCGGTCAGCTGACCATGAGCGGTTGCCTTCAGGCCGTATTCGCCGAAGCTGACAGCGTTGCCGCTCCAGCTCAGACCATCGTTACGGCCCTTGTGTACCTTGCGGTATTTGGTTCGCTTGGGTTGCAACATTGTCGTTACCTCGCTTCACGAGCCGGGCGCGACGGACGGTCACCGCGGTCGCCGCGATCGTTACGATCGTTGCGCGGGGAGTCGTCCTGCTTTTCCTGGCCAACCTGGGAGAAATCGAAGACTTCGCCCTTGTAGATCCAGACCTTGATGCCGATGATGCCGTAGGTCGTCTTGGCTTCAGCGAAACCATAGTCGATGTCGGCACGCAGCGTATGCAGCGGCACGCGGCCTTCGCGGTACCACTCCGAACGGGCGATTTCCGCGCCGTTCAAGCGGCCACCGACGTTGACCTTGATGCCCAGGGCACCGAGGCGCATCGCGTTGCCGACCGAACGCTTCATCGCGCGGCGGAACATGATGCGACGCTCCAGCTGCTGCGCGATCGACTCGGCAACCAGCTGTGCGTCCAGCTCGGGTTTACGCACTTCGGTGACGTTGATGTGCGCCGGGACGCCCATCATCTCGCTCACTTCCTTGCGCAGCTTCTCGATGTCCTCACCGCGCTTGCCGATCACCACGCCCGGACGGGCGGTGTGGATCGTCACGCGAGCGGTCTTTGCCGGACGCTCGATCAGGATCTTGCTGATGCCGGCCTGCGCAAGCTTCTTGCGCAGCATGTCCCGCACCTTCAGGTCGGCTGCCAGATAACCAGCGAACTCGGCCTTGTTGGCGTACCACTTGGAGTTCCAGTCCTTGGAAATGCCGAGGCGGATACCAATCGGATGAACTTTATGACCCATGGTGTTTTCCTTTCCGCTTACTTGCCGGCGCCCACAACCACAGTGATGTGGCTGGTGCGCTTGAGGATGCGGGTGCCGCGGCCTTTCGCCCGCGCCATGAAACGCTTCAGGGTCGGACCTTCATCTACCATGATGGTCTGTACCTTCAGCTCGTCGACGTCGGCGCCCTGGTTGTTCTCGGCGTTTGCAATAGCCGACTCCACCACCTTCTTGATCAGGTGGGCAGCCTTCTTGTCCGAGAACTTCAGCAGGTTGACCGCACGCTCGGCCGGCAGGCCGCGCACCTGGTCAGCGACCAGGCGGGCTTTCTGCGCAGAGATGCGCGCGGAGCGCAGGATTGCTTTCGCTTCCATTGTCATCTCTCCTTACTTGCCCGACTTCTTGTCACCACCGTGACCCTTGAAGGTCCGGGTGATGGCAAATTCGCCGAGCTTGTGGCCGACCATGTTCTCGTTGACGAGCACCGGAACGTGGTTCTTACCGTTATGAACGGCGATGGTGACGCCTACCATTTCCGGCAGGATCATCGAACGGCGCGACCAGGTTTTGATCGGCTTCTTGCTACCCGCAGCGGCTTCCACCTTCTTGATGAGGTGGTGATCGACAAACGGGCCCTTCTTGAGTGAACGTGCCATGGTCGATTAGCCCCTACGATCGCGGACGATGAATTGCTGGGTGCGCTTGTTCTTGCGCGTCTTGTAACCCTTGGTCGGGACACCCCACGGGGTGACCGGATGCGGGTTGCCCTGGCCGGCCTTCGCCTCACCACCGCCGTGCGGATGGTCAACCGGGTTCATGGCAGCACCACGAACGGTCGGGCGGACACCACGCCAGCGCTTGGCGCCAGCCTTGCCCAGCTTTTCCAGGTTGTGTTCGTCGTTACCGACTTCACCGATGGTGGCGCGGCACTCGACCGGCACCTTACGCATTTCACCCGAGCGCAGGCGCAGGGTGGCGTAGATACCTTCACGAGCGACGAGCTGCACGGCAGCGCCGGCGGCACGCGCGATCTGAGCACCCTTGCCCGGCTTCAGTTCGATGCCGTGGACAGTGGTACCGACCGGGATGTTGCGCAGCGGCAGCGTGTTACCGGTCTTGATCGGCGCGTCCGAACCCGCGATCACCTGGTCACCGGCCTTCAGGCCCTTCGGTGCGATGATGTAGCGGCGTTCGCCGTCGACGTAGCACAGCAGGGCGATATGGGCGGTGCGGTTCGGATCGTATTCGATGCGTTCCACGCGCGCCGGAATGCCTTCCTTGTTGCGCTTGAAGTCGATGACGCGGTAGTGCTGCTTGTGACCACCACCCACGTGACGGGTGGTGATGCGGCCGTGGTGGTTACGACCACCGGACTTACTCTGCGGCTCCAGCAGCGCTGCATGCGGCGCGCCCTTGTGCAGATCGGGCGTGACCACGCGCACGGCCGAACGACGGCCGGGAGAAGTGGGTTTGAATTTCATCAATGGCATGGGATGGACCTCAGGCCTTGGCCGTTACATCGATGGACTGGCCATCGGCGAGACGCACGTACGCCTTGCGCCAATCGCCGCGGCGGCCGGTGCGGTTACGGAAGGACTTGTTCTTGCCCTTCACGTTCAGCACGTTGACCGATTCGACCTTGACGTCGAACAGCTGCTCAACCGCGGCCTTTACATCGGCCTTGGTGGCTTCGTTCGAAACTTCGAAGACATACTGGTTGGAATGTTCCTGCAGGCGCGCGGTCTTTTCGGAGACTCGCGGAGCGCGCAGCACGCTGAAGACTTTTTCGTTGCTGCTCATGCCAGCCACTCCTCGACCTTCTTGACCGCATCAGCGGTGATGACGACCGTGTCGGCACCGACCAGCGACACCGGGTCCAGGCCCTGCACGTCACGCACTTCCACGTAGGGAATGTTGCGCGCCGACAGGTACAGGTGCTCGGAAGCATCTTCGGTGACGATCAGCGGACGCTTGCCCACTTCCAGGCCGGCCAGCTTGGCGATCAGAGCCTTCGTGTTGGTCGCTTCGACATCGAAGGACTCCACGATGGTCAGACGGCCCTGGCGGTTCAGCTCGGACAGGATCGCGCACATGGCTGCACGGTACTGCTTACGGTTGACCTTCTGCTCGAAGCTGCGCGGCTTGGCCGCGAAGGTGACACCGCCGCCGATGAAGATCGGAGCCGTCAGTGCGCCATGACGCGCGCCGCCGCCCTTCTGCTTCTTCGACTTCTTGGTGGTACCAGCCACTTCAGAGCGAGTCTTCTGTGCCTTGGTGCCGGCGCGACCGGCGTTGCGGTAAGCAACGACGACCTGGTGAACCAGATCTTCGCTGAAATCGCGACCGAACACGGCATCGGAGACCGAGACCTTGTTGTTGCTACCCGTGATAACGAGTTCCATCGTCATCTCTCCTTATGCCTTGCTAGCCGGACGAACGATCACGTCACCACCCGCTGCGCCCGGAACGGCACCACGGATCGCGATCAGACCACGCTCGACATCGACCTTCACCACTTCAAGGTTCTGGGTGCTCTGCTGCACCGAACCCATGTGGCCGGACATCTTCTTACCCGGGAAAACGCGACCCGGGGTCTGGCGCTGGCCCAAGGAACCCGGCGCGCGATGCGACAGCGAGTTACCGTGGGTTGCATCGCCCATACGGAAGTTGTAGCGCTTGATGGTGCCCTGGAAGCCCTTACCCTTGGTGACACCCTGGACGTCGACCTTCTGGCCAACCTCAAAGATGTCCGCCTTGACTTCGCCGCCAACGGCGAAATCGCCGAGCTGCGCGTCTTCAACGCGGAATTCCCACAGGCCACGGCCCGCGTCGACCTTCGCCTTGGCGAAGTGACCGGCTTCCGGCTTGTTGACCAGGGCAGCGCGACGCGCGCCGACGGTCACCTGCACGGCGCTGTAGCCGTCAGCTTCGACGGTCTTGATCTGCGCGATGCGGTTCGGGGTAGCTTCAATCAGGGTTACCGGGATGGCCTGGCCATCTTCGGTGAACACGCGGCTCATGCCAGCCTTGCGGCCCACGAAGCCCAACGAATATTTCTTCGTCATGGTCGTAGTCCTCAGGTCAGCTTGATCTGAACGTCGACGCCGGCAGCCAGTTCGAGCTTCATCAGCGCGTCCACGGTCTTGTCGTTCGGGTCAACGATATCGAGCACGCGCTTATGCGTGCGGGTCTCGTACTGGTCACGCGCGTCTTTATCGACGTGCGGCGAGACGAGAATGGTGTAACGCTCGATCTTGGTCGGCAGGGGGATCGGGCCACGCACTTGCGCGCCGGTCCGCTTTGCCGTTTCTACGATCTCGCTGGCCGAACGGTCGATCAAACGATGATCGAACGCCTTCAGCCGAATCCGGATCTTTTGGTCCGCCATGACGGTGGGTTCCTTCGTTAAAAGAGCGACGGACAAGGCCTCTGGGTTGCCTTGTCCCATGAATATCCTGAATGCAGACGCCGCACATTCCTGCGCGGCGACAAGATCTTTCCGTAGACCTCAAAAATCGAGGCAGACCGGTCTCCCGATCTGCCCAGACAAAAAGTATAGCGCGCATACAAGTTGGCAGTCAACAGGGTCACTGTTGACAAAGCCTGAATGGCGCGACCCTTCCTGGTCTGGGGAACACGAGGAGCATCCTGCGCCTCTTTTCCCGTTTGGTTACACCCCGATGCCCTACCCAGGCAACATCGGGGCGCAGATTCTAGCAGATTACGCGATGATCTTGGAGACCACGCCGGCGCCGACGGTACGGCCGCCTTCGCGAATCGCGAAGCGCAGGCCTTCATCCATGGCGACCGGGTTGATCAGGGTGACAACCA
>NZ_JBDJMT010000033.1:0-29479 GCF_039674045.1 Stenotrophomonas sp. TWI602 | reverse complement strand
CTCTCTTTTTTTTTTTATTTTTTTTCAGCGTGTTTTTTTGTGTTCCTTTTTGTGGGGCCCCCCCCCTAAAACGCACTTTGGAGGGCACCGAAAGGATCTATTGTCCAGATCGGATGCTTTCCCGCACCCAGTTTTGCCGCGGCATGTCTGTCGCTCTGGCGGGGGAGCGCGCGGCTGCCTCCGTGAGCACTATCCTGATGCGGTTGCGGCGGCAGTGTACAAAGCCGCCGTAAGCAAGAGGCAGGCCTGCCAGATGCTCATCCACCATGGCGACGGTTGTCTCGGACAACGGCTGGGCTGAATCAAGCAGTGCTACCACTAAAAGGATTCCCCGTTGCGACCCGAAACCCCCGCAGCGGGCGCGGACCATTATCTGTCCAAACTCATGCTCCAAAAGCAGGGGTACCGCTTCAGTGAGCGCACGATAGGCCGCGAGCTGAAGGCCTGTACTCAACATGCAAGGGTCGCCTTCCAAGCGAGGCCGAGTCACCCGGTTGCTCTGGTCCCAGCATTCACGGACGCCGCCGGCTTGCAGTGCAACGTAGAGGCCCAACTGATCCAATGCCGTTGGATAGACCATGCTTGCCTGTGTGCGGAACTGCTGTGAATGCAACGTTGCAGTGTTCATCAGCCCGTTTGCTATCTCATGGTGACCCTGCAGTTTCAGCCAGGTCACCACCTCTTTAAGCGATACCTCGATGCCATCGCCAAGCTTCCTGAGATGAAGTGCACGTTCTCGTAGACCTTTTTCACTGGCCATGTGTGAATTGCGCGCCAGTTTTAGGGCGTTTCTCTCGCCGTCATCACGAATCTGATAGCGATGATAATAGTGCGTAATGCGTGAGCCGAACAAAAGCAGCGCGATACTCGCAATGGCCATGATCATCTGCGTCGTAAACGTTGTCGCATCAAATGCCAGTGGATACGGTTTTGGCGTCGTAAGCCCAATGATGAGGTTGAGTGACGGCACGGCAATTGCCGCCCCACGCCAACCAAGAAGACAGGTAAGCGCTATCGCCGGTAGCGCCATCAACAATTGCAGGCTGCTCTTGACCGTGGCGGACTCTGCAGGAACGAGCGCTGAAGCGATCCCGGTCAATATCATCAGTGCCAGTGCGGCGATGCTCGGCGTCAGGAGACGGCCTGTCCATGCAAGTTCCGTGCGCCTACTTGCCCATAGCAGGGCAAGAGGGACGACCGTCAGAATGCCGATGAAGTCGCCCACCATGTAGCGCGCCGCGCCCGTAAGGAGGGGGACATCTGGAGTCGGCCAAAGCAAGTGCATCAAAACCAGGTTCAACGAGGTGACGGCTACGGCTGATGCTGCGCCAACCGAGAGCAACCAAGCCTGCGTGGTGGCGATCACCATTTTGCGATGCAGTCGCACGATCGTTGCCACCGTGGGCATCAGCGAGACGGAGGCGAGAATGACCCACGCCAGCCCGTACTTCTCCACCATCGGGTAACGCATCTGCGCGAAGTAGGCGTACTCACCCAGGAACAGATAGGGCCACAGTCGTGGTGGACAGAGCAGCAGTGCAGCCACGCGTATGCCGGCAGGCAGGTAGAACTGGTCGAGGGACAGCTTGCGTGCGCCCCAACAGGCAAGGGCATAGATGACGGCAAGGACAAGCCCGATCGGCTCGATGCGCAGATTCAACTGAAGTCCATTTTTCCACCATTCTCCTCGCACCGGCTCCCCCTGTTCGTGCCGTCAACATCCCTGTGTATCAATGCCGCGATCAGATTGGACGGTATATACACGCGCCGGATTATGCAATTGCGCAAGTGGTCCGGCGCGATGGCGCGCGCAGCGTATGGATTCACGCGCGGGCATGGGTCGGGGCCATGGGCGTGACACATATCTCATTTTCTTAGGAAACTCTTCACGCTCGTCGTACGGCCCGCAGTCGAGTTGCGCCGCGGATACACAGATGACGTCCCGTGTTCGAGGCGTGCCCATCTCTGCCACTGCAGGCCTTGATATGACGCATTCTCCACACATCGTTGCGCTGTGACGCGCGGCGTGCGCAGCAGGAGATGCGCTCTCATGCCATCTGCTGGCACTCCCGGTCTGGCGCTGCCGGGAAACGGAGCGACCGCTTTCAGATGTCGCACCATGTCTCACTTTACCCGTGGTCGCCGAACGCCCCTTGCGCCCTCACCACAACGCATCCCGCAGCTTGTACCAGGACATCGCCGCAACCAGCAGCGGGGTTCGCAGCATGCGCCCGCCGGGGAAGGGGCGGTGCGGAATGCGTTCGAATACATCCAGGCGCTCCGCCTGGCCGGCGATGGCTTCGGCCAGCACCTGGCCCGCCAGGCCCGCTGCGGCAACACCGTGGCCCGAGAAGCCCTGCGCGAAATAGACATTCGGGGTCAGTCGGCCCCAGTGCGGGGCGCGGTTGCGGGTGATATCCACATAGCCGCCCCACACGTACTCCAGCTCCACGTCGGCCAGCTGCGGGAACACCGCGCGCATGCGCCGGGTCATCACACCGCGCAGGCCGGGCGGGGGCAGGGCGGAGTAGCTGGCCTGGCCGCCGAACAGCAGGCGGTGATCGCGGCTGAGGCGGAAGTAGTCCAGTGCCCAGCTGACGTCGGCCACGGCCATGTCATTGCGGATCAGCGATTGCGCCCGTGCTTGCCCAAGGACCGCACTGGCACCGATATAGGTGCCGACCGGCATGATCCGCGATTCCAGCTCCGGCGCGATGCCCTCCAGCCAGGCATTGCCGGCGATCACCACGTGGTCGGCGCTGACCGTGCCGTGCGCGGTGCGCAGCTGCGGCCGGGGCCCGCGGATCAGCTGCAGGACCGGGGACTGCTCGTGGATCACCGCGCCGGCCGCCTCCGCGGCACGGGCCAGGCCCTGCGCGTAGGCCAGCGGATGCAGGTGGCCGCTATGGGGATCGAACATCGCCCCGCGATAGCGGGGGCTGTCCAACTGCCCGCGCAGCTGCGTGCGGTCCCACCATTGCAGCGGATAGTCGTAGCGCTGGGCCAGATCGATCAGCCCGGCGCGCAGCATGCGCTCCTGGCGGGGTTTGATCGGCACGCTGGCATGGCCGTCGCGCCAATCGCACTCGATCTGGTGGCGGACGATGCGGTCACGCAGCAGGCGCATGCCATCGCGCGAGAATTCGAACAGCGCCCGCGCGTCTTCAGCGCCCACCAGATGCTCGAGCGTATCCACTTCGCAGCCGTAGCCGACGATCGCCTGGCCACCGTTGCGGCCGGACGCCCCCCAGCCCACGCGGTGCGCCTCCAGCAGCACGACGCGATAACCGCGCTCGGCCAGGGTCAGGGCGGCGGACAGGCCGGTGTAGCCGGCGCCCAGCACGCACACGTCGGCGCTCAGATCGCCCGTCAGCGGTTCACGTAGCGGCGCGCCCGGCACGCTGTCGGCGTACCAGCTGGGTGCATGCGCCTCGCCGGCAGCCGTCATGCCGGGCACCGGCTGGGAGAGGACAGGACAACAATCATGGACAAAGGATGCCAGCAACCGGCGCGCGGGACAGGGGTCAGTCTGTCGCAGCTACTGCCGCAGGCGTGTGAGGGGGGCGCGCACCGCCGATGCGGCGCTGTGTTGCGCGAGGTCTGCGCACGGGGGTAACGTGGCTGCAGGTCATCCGAGCATGACGCATGGTCTCGCCCCCTTGGGTCGGACTGCCCACCGACAGCACGATGCTGGGCCATCATCCCTTCGCGGCGGCGGGTGAGAAGTACGTCCGCGCGCTGGCCGAGGCGGCCGGTGTCACCCCGGTGCTGCTGCCCAGCCTGCAGCCGCCGTTGCCGGCCACGCATTGGCTGGACCGCCTGCAGGGCCTGCTGCTGACCGGCGCGGTGAGCAATATCGAACCGCATCTGTATGCCGGGCCGCCGAGCTGGCCCGGCAACCGCCATGATCCGGCGCGCGATGCGAACGCGCTCTCCCTGTTGCAGGAGGCGCTGGCCCGCGACCTGCCTGTGCTGGCGATCTGTCGGGGTTTCCAGGAATTGAACGTCGCGCTCGGTGGCAGTCTGCACCCGCGCGTGCACGCGGTGCCGGGCATGAACGATCATCGTGAAGACCCGGAGGCGCCGGTGGCGGTGCAATATGGGCCGGCGCATGCGGTGCACCTGTGTGAGGGCGGTTGGCTGGCCGGCTGGGCCGGCGCGCCCACGGCACGGGTCAATTCCGTGCACGGGCAGGGCATCGATCGCTTGGCCGAGGGCCTGCAGATCGAGGCCGTTGCTGAGGATGGCCTGATAGAAGCCGCCCGCAGTACCGCGCATCGTTTCGTGCTCGGGGTGCAGTGGCATCCGGAGTGGCGGGTGGCCGACAATTCGTTCTATCACAGCATTTTTCACGCTTTCGGCGATGCTTGTCGCCGCAACTCTCTTACAGCAGACCGGTCATGACCACCCGAACGCGTTCGCGCAAAGCCGCCGCCCCCAAGCCTGTTCCGCAGGAGAGCACGCTGCTGCGCTGGCTCAAGGACCGGCGCATCACCGAGGTGGAGTGCCTGGTGCCGGACATCACCGGCAACGCGCGCGGCAAGATCATTCCGGCCGACAAGTTCTCGCACGATTACGGCACCCGCCTGCCGGAGGGTATCTTCGCCACGACGGTCACCGGCGAGTTCCCGGACGATTACTACGAGCTGACCTCACCGTCGGATTCGGACATGATCCTGCGCCCGGATGCCGACACCGTCCGCATGGTGCCGTGGGCGACCGATCCGACCGCGCAGGTCATCCACGACTGTTTCACCAAGACCGGTGAGCCGCATGAGCTGGCCCCGCGCAACGTGCTGCGGCGCGTCCTCAATGCCTATGCCGAACTGGGCCTGCGCCCGGTGGTGGCACCGGAGCTGGAGTTCTTCCTGGTCCAGAAGAACACCGACCCGGACTTCCCGCTGCTGCCGCCGGCCGGTCGCTCCGGGCGTCCTGAAACCGCGCGCCAGTCCTACTCGATCGATGCGGTCAACGAGTTCGATCCGATCCTCGATCTGATGTACGACTACTGCGATGCGATGAAGCTGGACGTGGATACGCTGATCCATGAATCCGGCGCGGCGCAGCTGGAGGTCAACTTCACCCACGCCAATGCGATGGATCTGGCCGACCAGGTCTTCCTGTTCAAGCGCACCATGCGTGAGTCGGCCATGCGCCATGGCATCTACGCCACCTTCCTGGCCAAGCCGATGGAGAACGAGCCGGGCAGTGCGATGCATATCCACCAGAGCCTGCTGCGGATCAGCGACGGCAGCAACGTGTTCACCGGCGAGCATGGTGGTGAGGATTTCAGCCCGTTGTTCGGGCACTACCTGGCCGGCCTGCAGAAGTACGTGCCGGCGGCGATGGCGTTCTTTGCGCCAAACGTGAACTCCTACCGCCGGCTGATGTTCGGCGAGGTCTCCCCGAGCAACGTGCACTGGGGCTTCGACAACCGCACCTGCGGGCTGCGCGTGCCGCTGGATACACCAGAGAACATGCGGGTGGAAAGCCGGTTTGCCGGCTCGGATGCCAACCCCTACCTGGCGATCGCTGCCACCCTGGCCGCCGGCCTGCTCGGCATCCGCGAGCAGGGCTCCCCCACCGCGCCGATCAGCGGCAGCGCCAAGGAACTCGGCTACGACCTGCCGCGCTCGCTGGGCGAGGCGCTGGACGGGCTGGAAGGCTGCCCGGAACTGCGCGAAATGCTGGGCGAGCGCTTCTGCCGCGCCTATGTGTCGGTCAAGCGCAAAGAATACGAGACCTTCTTCCGGGTGATCAGCTCCTGGGAACGTGAGTTCCTGCTGCTCAACGTCTGACCGAGCCACCGGATCCGGCATGGCCGTGAGGGCCATGTGCTGGGAAAATGGGGGCATGCCCGGTAGGCTGGCACCCGTTGCGCCGGTCCGGCCGGTTCCCCCCAACTCGCACCTGACCTGTGGAGAGTCCGATGAAGCTGCGAATCCTCACCCTCGGCATTGCCGTATCCGTGCTGACCGCCTGTGGCGGCGGTGACAAGCAGGACGACGCCAAGGTCCTGAACGTCTACAACTACAGCGATTACATCGCCGAAGACACCATCCCGAACTTCGAAAAGGCCACCGGCACCAAGGTGACCTATGACGTGTTCGACAGTGATGAGATGGTCGAAACCAAGCTGTTGGCCGGCAACAGCGGCTACGACGTGGTGGTGCCGACGCTGAACTTCTTCGGCCGCCAGATCAAGGCCGGGGTGTTCCTGCCGCTGGACAAGAGCAAGATCCCGAACCTGGCCAACCTCGACCCGGACGTGATGAAGCGCATCGCGCAGCAGGACCCGGGCAACGAATACGGTGTGCCGTACATGATCGGCACCACCGGCATCGGCTACAACGTGGAGCTGCTCAAGCAGCGCTTCGGTGGCAGCACCGACATCGCCAACAGCTGGGACCTGGTCTTCAAGCCCGAAAACATCGCCAAGATGAAGGACTGCGGGATCACCATCCTGGATACGCCTTCGGACATGATCCCGATCGCGCTGCACTACCTGGGCGAAGATCCGCACAGCCAGGATCCGGCCACGCTGGAGAAGGCGGCCGCGCTGCTCAAGAGCATCCGCCCGTACGTGCAGAACTTCCACTCCTCGCAGTACGTGGGCTCGCTGGCCAACGGCGGCACCTGCCTGGTGGTGGGTTGGTCCGGTGACATCATCCAGGCCCGTGACCGTGCAGCTGAAGCTTCCAATGGCGTGACCGTGGCCTACTCGATCCCGCGCGAAGGTGGCCCGCAGTGGTTCGACATGCTGGCCATCCCCAAGGATGCCAAGCACCCGGAGGCCGCCTACGCCTTCATCAACTACCTGCTGGACCCGAAGGTCGCCGCGGCCAACACCAACTTCATCCATTACGCCAACCCGGTGACCGCGGCCACGCCGCTGGTGGACGAATCGATCCGCACCGACCCGACCATCTACCCGCCGGCCGATGTGGCGGCGAAGATGTTCACCTACTCGATCAACACGCCGGAGGTGGACAAGCTCTACACCCGGTTGTGGACCGAGGTGAAAACCGGGCGCTGACCGCCCCCCTGCGACGCCGGCCCCGTGCCGGCGTCGTCGTTTCAGGGGGTAGGACATGACGCGGCCACCACCGGTAAAATGGCACTCTCCCCCCGTCCCGCCGCCGCTCCCGGAGCCGCTGACCATGCCATTTGAAGCCAAGCCGGAAGGCGCGGTCCTCCCGGTCCTGGAACCGGGCTACCTGTCCATCCGCGCGCTGCGCAAGGAGTTCGACGGTTTCGTCGCGCTCGACGACGTCACCCTGGACGTGCGCAAAGGCGAGATCTTCGCGCTGCTCGGTGGCTCGGGCAGCGGCAAATCGACGCTGCTGCGCTGCCTGGGCGGCTTCGAGACCCCCACCCAGGGGACCATCGACCTGGACGGCCAGCGCATCAACGCGCTGCCCCCGTACCAGCGCCCGATCAACATGATGTTCCAGTCCTATGCGCTGTTCCCGCACATGACGGTCGAGCAGAACATCGCCTTCGGCCTCAAGCAGGACGGCATGGCGCGCGATGCGATCAACCGCCGCGTCGGCGAAATGCTGGAGCTGGTGCAGCTGGGCAAGCTGGCCAAGCGCAAGCCGCACCAGCTCTCCGGTGGCCAGCAGCAGCGCGTGGCGCTGGCGCGGTCGCTGGCCAAAGGGCCCAAGCTGCTGTTGCTGGATGAACCGATGGGCGCGCTGGACAAGAAGCTGCGCTCGCAGATGCAGCTGGAGCTGGTCAACATCATCGAGACCACCGGGGTGACCTGCGTGATGGTCACCCACGATCAGGAAGAAGCCATGACCATGGCGACCCGGATCGCGGTCATGGATGCCGGCTGGATCCAGCAGGTCGGCAAGCCGGATGAAATCTACGAGCAGCCGGCCAACCGCTTCGTGGCCGAGTTCATCGGCTCGGTGAACCTGTTCGATGGCGTGCTCGATGAGGACCTGCCCGAGTACGTCACCGTGCGCACGCCGCTGTTCCCCGCACCGATCTACGTCGCCCACGGGATCACCGGTTACGAAGGCCAGCCGGTGGCGTTCGCACTACGCCCGGAAAAGGTGATGATCGGCAAGGACGAGCCGGCGGGGGATACCAACAAGGCCCAGGGCGTGATCGAGGAGATCGCCTACTTCGGCAGCCATTCGGTGTTCCATGTGCGCCTGCCGAGCGGGGCCAAGGTGCTGTCCAATTTCGCCAACTCCCAGCGCTGGGCCAGCGATGGCCTGACCTGGGGTGACACCGTCTGGGTGCACTGGCGCGACAATGATGGCGTGGTGCTGACCTCATGACCGCGACCGGCTGGAAGCGCTGGCTCCCGGGCACGCGCGCCGGCGTGATCGCCGCGCCGTACCTGTGGCTGCTGCTGTTCTTCGCGGTGCCGTTCGTGATCATCCTGATGATCTCCTTCGCGCGCACCCAGGTCGGTTCGCCGCCGTATACCTGGCTGCTGGAGTACGTGGATGGCGCCTTCTCGCTCAAGCTCAACCTCGGCAGCTACGCAGCCCTGGTCAAGGACAACCAGTACGCGCTGGCGTACCTGAGCTCGATCAAGATCGCGGTCATCTCGACCCTGCTCACGCTGCTGATCGGCTACCCGATGGCGTACGTGATCTCGCGGATGAGCCCGGCCGCGCGCAACGTGGCGATGATGCTGGTGGTGCTGCCCTCGTGGACCTCGTTCCTGATCCGGGTGTATGCCTGGATCGGCATCCTGGACCGCAACGGCCTGCTCAACCAGCTGCTGCTCAAGCTCGGCCTGATCGATGCGCCGCTGCAGATCCTGTACACCCCGACTGCCGCCTACATCGGCATCGTTTACTGCTACCTGCCGTTCATGGTGCTGCCGCTGTACGCCAACCTGGTGAAGCTGGACAACCGCCTGCTGGAAGCGGCCTACGACCTCGGCGCCAAGCCGTGGCAGGCCTTCGTGCGGATCACATTGCCGCTCTCGCGCACCGGCATCATCGCCGGCTGCATGCTGGTGATGATCCCGGCGGTAGGGGAGTTCGTGATTCCGGAAATGCTCGGCGGGCCGGATACGCTGATGATCGGCCGCGTGCTGTGGGGCGAGTTCTTCAACAACCGCGACTGGCCCACGGCCTCGGCGGTGGCGATCGTGATGCTGGCCCTGCTGCTGGTGCCGATCCTGCTGTTCAACCGCATGCAGCAGCGCGAGCTGGAAGGAAAGCTGGCATGAGCATGGTGCGCAGCAACCGCTGGCTGGGCTGGAGCCTGCTCGGGCTGGGCTTCGCCTTCCTGTACCTGCCGATCCTGTTGTTGATGGTGTACTCGTTCAACGCCTCCAAGTTGGCCACGGTATGGTCGGGCTTCTCCACGCGCTGGTACGGCGAGCTGTTCAACAACCGGCAGATCCTGGATGCGCTGTGGATCAGCCTCAAGGTCGCGTTCTGGACGGCCTGCGCGGCCACCGTGCTCGGCACGATGGCCGCGATGGTGATGACCCGCATGCGCCGCTTCCCGGGCAAGACCCTGTTCGGTGCGTTGATCACCGCACCGTTGGTGATGCCCGAAGTGATCCTGGGCTTCTCGCTGATGACCCTGCTGGTGGCGATGGGCGGCATTCCCGGCTTCCCCAGCCGCGGCGTGACCAGCATCTGGATCGCGCACGTCACCTTCACCCTGTCCTTCGTGACGGTGGTGGTGTCCTCGCGACTGCAGGAGCTGGACCGCTCGCTGGAGGAGGCCGCGATGGATCTCGGCGCGAGCCGGTTGAAGGTGTTCTTCCAGATCACCCTGCCGATCATCGCCCCGGCGCTGGTGGCCGGCTGGCTGCTGGCGTTCACGCTGTCGCTGGATGACGTGGTGATCGCCAGCTTCGTGGCCGGCCCGAACTCGACCACCCTGCCAATGAAGGTGTTCTCCTCCGTGCGGATGGGCATCAAGCCGGAGATCAATGCCCTGGCCACCTTGATGGTGCTGGCGGTGTCGATTGCGGCCGTGGTGGGCTGGCACATCACCTCCCGCGCCGAGAAGCGTCGCCAGCGCGACATGCAGATGGCGCTGCAGGACCCCGGCTGAACGTCATCCCGATCCGGCAACATCCGGATCACGGGGCGGGGCGCACACTGCGGGTCTGACTTTTGGAGACCCGCGATGACCGCTGACATCATCAATCCCGCGACCGGCCAGGTCACGTATCGCCATGAACTGCTCACCGCCACGGAGGTCGAGCAGCGCCTGGCCGCTGCCGCCGAGGCGTTTCCGGCCTGGTCAGCGCGTTCGCTGCAGGAGCGCGGGGCTATGCTGCGCGCCATCGCGGCCCAGCTGCGCCAGCGCAAGGGTGACATCCAGCAGGCGATGACCACCGAGATGGGCAAGCTCAAGGGGGAAGCGCTGGGCGAGATCGAGAAATGCGCCGAGGCCTGTGAGTTCTACGCCGATCACGCGGCCGATTACCTGAAGCCGCAGCTGATCGACACCGAGGCCCAGCGCAGCTACGTGCGCTACGAGCCGATCGGCTGCGTGTTCGCGGTGATGCCATGGAACTTCCCGATCTGGCAGGTGTTCCGTTTCCTCGCGCCGGCGTTCATGGCCGGCAATGTGGCGCTGCTCAAGCACGCCAGCAACGTGCCGCAATGTGCGGACCTGATCCTGGCGGTGTGCCGCGATGGCGGCCTGCCCGAGGGCGTGTTCGACGTGCTGCATATCGACAACGACCAGGCCGCCGAGGTGCTGCGCGACAAGCGCGTCAAGGCGGTCACACTGACCGGCAGCGAGCGCGCCGGGCGGTCGATTGCGGCCAATGCCGGTGACCAGCTCAAGAAGTGCGTGATGGAACTGGGCGGCAGCGACGCCTTCGTGGTGCTGGACGATGCCGATCTCGAGAAGACGGTGGCCGCAGCAGTGAAGTCACGCTTCGACAACAGCGGGCAGACCTGCATCGCGGCCAAGCGGTTCATCGTGGTCGATGCGATCGCCGATGCGTTCGTGGAGAAGTTCGTCGCCGCTGCAGGCAAGCGCGTCTACGGGGATCCGCAGGACGAGAAAACCACGCTGGCGCCGATGGCACGCGCGGACCTGCGCGACGAGCTGCACAAGCAGGTGCAGGACAGCATCGCCAAGGGCGCCACGCTGCTGCTGGGAGGCGAGCCGGTGGCGGGCTCGCATGCCGGCTATCCGGCGACCATCCTGGACAACGTCACCCCCGGCATGCCGGCCTACGACGAAGAACTGTTCGGCCCGGCCGCCGCGATCCTGCGGGTCCGCGATGACGCCGAAGCGCTGCGCGTGGCCAACGACACCACCTTCGGGTTGGGCGGCAGCGTGTGGACGACCGATGCGGCGCGCGGCGAAGCCATCGCCCAGCAGCTGGAGTGCGGTGCCGCCTTCGTCAACGCCATCGTCAAGAGTGACGTCCGGCTGCCGTTCGGCGGCAGCAAAAGATCCGGCTTCGGTCGTGAACTGGCCGAGCATGGCATCCATGAGTTCATGAACATCAAGACGGTTTACGTGGCGTGATGCCACGGATCGGGTAGGAGCCGACCGTTGGTCGGCTCGCGCCGTGGTGGCTTACGGTCGCCCGCCATGGCGGCCAACGGTCGTCGCCGTAGCGACCAACGGTCGTCGCCGTAGCGACCAACGGTCGCTACTACAGCCAGCGTGCGCGCTTGAACAGGCGGTACAGCCCCACGCACACCGCACCGACGCCGATGATCATCGCCGGGTAAGCCCACGGCTTGTCAAGCTCGGGCATGTTCGTGAAGTTCATGCCATACCAGCTGGTGATCAAGGTCGGGGCGGCCAGCAGCGCCGCCCAGGCACCCAGGCGCTTGACCGTCTCGCCCTGGGCCAGGGTCACCAGCGACAGGTTCACGCTCAGCGCGGTGCCCAGCATTTCGCGCAGGGTGTCGATCACATCACTGATCCGCACCGCGTGGTCGTGCACGTCGCGCAGGTAGAGCTTCACTTCGTCCGGCACCAGGTCGCCCTGGTAGCGCTTGATCTGCGAGAGCATGTCCTGCAACGGCGCGACCGCCATGCGCATCTTGTTGAGCTCGCGTTTGAGCTCGTACAGGCGCACCACGGTCTGGCGCTTGTAGTTGTCGGAAAAGATGTCCTTTTCCAGCAGCTCCAGCGTGTCGCGGTAACGCTGGGTGATCGGCAGGTAGTTGTCGACCACGAAATCCAGCACCGCATACAGGCAGTACGACGGGCCCATCGTGCGCAGCAGGTCCGGTTCGCGCTCCACGCGGGCGCGCGGGGCGGCATAGGACAGCGATGCGCCATGGCGCACCGTGACCAGGAAGCGCGGGCCGAGGAAGGCGTGGGTCTCGCCGTAGCGGATCCGCTCGTCCACCATCTGCGCGGTCGTGACCACCACGAACAGCGAATTGCCGTAGGCCTCCACCTTTGGCCGCTGATGCGCATTGCGGGCGTCTTCGATGGCCAGCGAGTGCAGGCCGAATTCTTCCTGCAGCTTCAGCAGCACGCTGTCGTCGGGTTCGTACAGCCCCACCCACACGAAGCCGTTGTCGCTGGCGATCACATCGCTGATCGCATCCAGGCCGATGTCGTGGCGCTTGCCCTGGTCATCGTAGTGAACGCAGTTGATGACGCAGGCGGGGTTTTCAGGTGTGACGGTATCCATGGCGGGCATCGTGCGTCAGCGGCCCGTGACGGGCAGGTCACGGCGGCCCAGCACCCATGCCAGCGCCACGTGGATGGGCAGCAACAGCACGATCCACTGCAGGTTGTACTGCGCCTGCAAGGTCAGCCAATGCAGCACCAGGCCGAGCAGCGACACGCCGGCGACCGCCCACAGCACGAACCGGAACCACGCGCGCGGCACGCGGCCGCGCAGCAGGGTGATCGCAGCGGGAACGAGCAGCAGGCACAGCGGCGAGAGCTGCAGCAGGTTGCGGTTGGCCCAGGCGGCCTGGTGCGCACTGAAGCCCCACAGGTAGGTCAGCAGGGCGCCGCCAATGCCGCAGAACAGCCAGAACGGCAGCGCCAGGCCACCCAGCAGCCGGCGCCGGCGGCGCAGTGCAACCACACCCGCAGCGGCGATCAGGCCGCACAGCAGCCACGGCCACCAGCTGCGCGGGGACTCGGTCGGCTCCGGGGCGATCCGGTGCGGCAGCAGTTCCTGCTCGGCCTGCACCAGCGGGCGACCTTCGCTGTTGCGCACCTGGCGCAGCGCATCGGCCAGGCGCATCGGCACGAAGGCTTCCTGCCAGCGCGACAGCGGCTGGTCGGCGAACGGGCCCAGGCCGATATCGAAGCCCAGCCACATCCACGGCGACGGCGAGGCCAGGCGCACCGATTCACTGCGGTAGGTGTTGCCGCGCGAGCGCCCGGACAGCTGCGAATGCAGCCCGCCTCCCAACGCGCCGTCGATCGCATCGCGGACCATGGTGGCGCAGTTGGCGGTGTAGTAATCGTAGTGGTAGCGCGCGTTCTCGGGCTTGGCGCGCTCGGCCAGCGACGCGGCCAGGGTGCGCGACTGCGCGGGCGTCAGATCCAGCCACTGCACGCTCGCACCGCGGCCGCTCTCCTGGTAGTACGACAGGTCCTGCCCGAGCGGCAGCGCGACCAGGTAATACATCATGTCGCCGCGCACGAAGTTGCCGATGAAATCGGACTCGCTCGGGTCGAAGTAACCGAAGTTGTACGAGGTGGCGTCGCCGGTGACCGGATCGACCACGACCAGCGCGTCATGGCCGAAGCGTTCGAAGAAGATCTCGCCCGGCTGCATGGTGACCACGCCGATGCGTGGCGCCTCGGCGGCAGGGGCCGGGGCGGCCGTGGCAGGCACGGCATCCTGCGCGGCCAGCGCCCCGAAGGGCAGGCTGGCCATCGCAAGCAGCGACAACACGAACAACAGGCGGCACAGCGACCACCGATTCAAAGGGGGCCGCATGGCGTGGGTCAATCCTCGTTGTGGGTGTCGGGCGGCAGCACGGTCACATGGAACGCCTGCACGCGCCGGGCATCGGCACGCGCCACCCGGAACACGAAGCGGTCCAGGGTGAGCTCATCGCCGGTTTCGGGCAGGTGCCCGATCGCCTCGGTGACCAGGCCACCGATGGTGTCGTAATCGTCGTCGGGGAACGTGGCACCGAAACGCTCGTTGAAATCCTCGATCGCGGTCAATGCATCGACCACGTACTGGCCGTCGGCCTGGATCGCGATCTGCGAGGTGTGGTCCTCGGCCTCGTCGTGCTCATCGTCGATCTCGCCGACGATCTGTTCCAGCACGTCCTCGATCGTGACCAAGCCGGCGACACCGCCGTACTCGTCCACCACGATGGCCATGTGGTTGCGCGAGAGCCGGAACTCCTTGAGCAGCACGTTGAGCTTCTTGGCCTCGGGGATCAGCACCGCCGGGCGCAGCAGCTCACGGATGTTGGCCGGCCCGTTGTCGGCAACCACGCCGCGCAGCAGGTCCTTGGCCAACAGGATGCCGAGGATGTCGTCCTTGTTGTCGCCGTGCACCGGGAAGCGCGAATGGCCGGATTCGACCACCTGCTTCATCAGGTCAAGGAAGGGGGCTTCGACCGGCAGGGAGACCATCTGCGAGCGCGAGATCATCACGTCGCCGACGGTGAGCTCGGCCACCGAAATGGCGCCTTCCATCATCCGCAGCGTGTCGGCGGCGATCAGGCCGTCTTCGTGCGCGGTGTGCAGTACCGCCACCAGCTCGTCGCGGGTGTGGGGTTCGCCGGAGAAGGCAGCGGTCAGGCGTTCGAGCCAGCTGCGCTTCTTTTCATTGTGCTCCAGGGTGGAGCTACTACTGTCGTCTTCAGACATCTCTGGAAAAAAAGGCACCCGGCGTGCCGGGCGTTGGATTTAGTCTATCAGGATGCGGGCGCCTGTCAGCGCCCGGCCGAGGGCGGATTCACGCCCGGCAAGGGGGCCGGGGCGGCGCCCGGTGGCGGGGTGTCTTCCTCCGGTGGCAGGTCCAGGCTGTAGGTACAGCCGGCCAGGGTCTTGCCGGGGTGGGATTTGACCGTGGACAGGCTCAGGATCACCGACTCGATCAAGGCCTCGCCGGTACGCGGGTCGGTGACGTCGCGGCTGACCAGCTCGCGCCCGGCCATGAACTTCACCGGGGTGTCCACGCCATCCTCCAGCGCCAGGCGCTTGGCCAGCGGGCGCGGGTCGGCCAGATCCAGGATCGCCATGATGCTGGCCCCGGCCACCGTGATGTATTCGGCACGCTCGCCGAACACCGTGATCGGGGCGGCCAGGCGGAACTCGCTCATGAACTGGTTGGTCTGCGGCAATGGCTGAAGGCCGTTGGCGACCGCCTTGAGCGGGTCGGCCACGACCGGGGCCACCGCGTCGTAGTCACTCACGCTCTGGCGGCATTCGATCAGGGCGGTCAGGTCCAGCGGCGCCGCCTCGGCGAAGGCCGGGGTGGGCAGCAGGGCGAGCAGGCCCAGGCAGGCACATCGGAACGGGGTCATCGCAACAGGTCCATCAACTAAGGCGTGCACGGCACGGACGCGGCACCGATGATAGCGGGCGCCGGTTCGCCGTGGCAGGGCATCAACGGCGGCGGACCAGCCAGCGCAGGGTGGTGGTGAAGGAAACCACCGCGATGCCGGCCGCGCACAGCACCAGCGCGGAGGCGCCCAGGTGGATCACCCCCGGGCCGCCGGCGGTGACCGCCATCAGCGCGCGCCCGAACACCAGTGCGAAGGCTGCGGCGAGCACGAACAGCAGTGCCACCTGTACGGGCCGTGCGCGGAATATCGATGACTGGGCAGGCGATGCTCCATCGCGTCGCGCCCAGCGATACAGGGTGCGCCACCCCAGCGGGGCCGCCAGGGCAGCGGCCAGCCCGGACCAGCCGACCACGTTCAGGGCGGTGGCGCTGAGCGTCGCCCCGGCAGGACCGGCCAGCAGATGAGGCAGGATCAGGCCGGTGACCACGCAGGTGAGCGTGCCCAGCACCAGCGTCGCCGCCGCCAGCGCAGACAGGCGCCTGGCCGAGACAGCCGATAGCGGCGCGCGCTGTTGACGTGCCTTCCACCAGCTGCGTGCGGGCGTCAATGAGAGCGATGCGATCACCGCGGACAGTGCGAGCATTCCCCACCGCAGCGCGATGGGATCGCGGCCGGCCGGGGTCAGCCCGGCGAGGCCCGGCGCACCGACCGCGCAGTACAGCAGCGCGATGACCGACACGGCAAGCAGTACCGGACCAAGTGCGGAGCGGCGATCAGGAACCGGCATGACGACATACCTCCTTGTATGACGGGGAAATCAGCAATCGCAACGACCGTTCGGTTCAGCGCTCGCCGGCATACGGATCGGCAATGCCCAGTTCGGCCAGGATGTCGCGCTCCAGCTGTTCCATGGCGTCGGCTTCCTTCTCGTCCTCATGGTCCCAGCCGAGCAGGTGCAGCACGCCGTGCACGGTCAGGTGCGCGTAATGGGCGTTGAGCGCCTTGCCCTGCTCGTCGGCCTCGCGGGCGACCACCGGGGCGCAGATCACCAGATCGCCGAGCAGCGGGAATTTCACGCCCTTGGGCAGGCCCTCCGGCAGTTCGGCCGGGAAGCTGAGCACATTGGTCGCGTAATCCTTGCCGCGGTAGTGCCGGTTCAAGGACTGGCCCTCCTTCGCATCGACCAGCCGGATCGCCAGGTCGGCCTCGCGGATGCGGCCCTTCAGGGCGGCGGCCACCCACTTGCGGAAGCTCACCGCCGAGGGCAGACCGGCGCGGGGCAGGGCGTAGCTGATGGCGACGTCCAGTCGCACGGGACCACGGGTCATGGGGTCGCTCCGGGTTGGACCTGCTGCAGATCGCGGCGGTCGTAGGCGCTGACGATGCGGGCCACCAGCGGGTGACGGACCACGTCGCGCGCTTCGAAGAAGGTGAAGCTCACGCCCTCGACATCACGCAGCACATCGATCGCATCGCGCAGGCCGGACTTCACGTGCTTGGGCAGATCGGTCTGGGTGAGGTCGCCGGTCACCACGGCCGTGGAGCCGAAGCCCAGGCGGGTCAGGAACATCTTCATCTGCTCGACCGTGGTGTTCTGCGCTTCGTCCAGGATCACGTATGCATCGTTGAGCGTGCGGCCGCGCATGTAGGCCAGCGGCGCGATCTCGATGACGTTCTTCTCCAGCAGCTTGAGCACCTTCTCCACGCCGAGCATTTCATACAGCGCGTCGTACAGCGGCCGCAGGTACGGGTCCACCTTCTGGCTCAGGTCACCGGGCAGGAAGCCCAGCTTCTCGCCGGCTTCCACCGCCGGGCGGACCAGGATCAGGCGCTGCACGCGCGCTTCATTGAGCGCTTCCACCGCGCTGGCCACGGCCAGGAACGTCTTGCCGGTGCCGGCCGGGCCGATGCCGAAGTTGATGTCGTGCGTGGTGATCTGATGCAGGTAGCGGGCCTGGTTGGCGCCGCGGCCGCGCACGGTGCCGCGCTTGACCTTGATCGCCACTTCCTGGGCCTCGTAGGCGCGCTCGACCACATGCTCCACGTTGGCCTGGTTCAGCCGCAGGTGGATGGCATGGCTGTCGAACACCACGTCGCCGGCTTCGGCGTACAGCGCTTCGATCAGGGCCTGCGCATCGGCCACCACGGCCTTGGGGCCGGTCACGCGGAACACGTGGCCACGGTTGGCGATTTCCACGCCGAGTTTGAGTTCCACCTGGCGGAGATGTTCATCGAACGGGCCGGCCATGTTGGCCAGGCGCTCGTTGTCTTCCGGGGTGAGGGTGAAGTCGCGTTGTGCGAGTGCGGTCATTGCGTCCGGCGGCCGCCGGTCCAGCCGACCGGGCCGCAAGCAGGGAAAGGGAGAACAGGGTAGCGCGGGTGTGGGGCCGCCGCTACAGCACCGGCGGAAAGTGGTTTTCCACAGGGGCTGTGCAATGCCGGTGCAGCAACCTGTGGATAGGTGGCGCCAGCCCTACTGCGGCAATGGGTTCAATTGCGTGGTCAAAAAAGCGTCAACGATGGCCGGACCGACGTCCGGCCATCCCGCTCAGTCTGCCGTCACCATCCGCGCCCGCAGCGAGTTGCTGTACGCCTCGGTGATCACCACATCCACGAACTGGCCGACCAGGCGCGGGTGCCCCGGGAAATTCACCGAGCGCATGTTCTCGCTCTTGCCGGTCAGCTCGTTCGGGTTGCGCTTGGAGGGGCCTTCCACCAGCACGGTCTGCACGGTACCGACCATCTTTTCCGAAATGGCCGCGGCCTGCTCGTTGATCCGGGCCTGCAGGCGCGACAGGCGCGCGTGCTTTTCCGCATCGGTGGTGGTGTCTTCCAGATCCGCCGCGGGGGTACCCGGGCGCCGTGAATAGATGAAGGAGAAGCTCTGGTCGAAGCCCACGTCCTCGATCAGCTTCATGGTCTTCTCGAACTCGGCGTCGGTCTCGCCGGGGAAACCGACGATGAAATCCGAGCTGATCGAGATGTCCGGACGCACCGCGCGCAGCTTGCGGATCTTGGATTTGAATTCCAGCGCGGTGTAGCCACGCTTCATCGCCGAGAGCACGCGGTCGCTGCCGGCCTGCACGGGCAGGTGCAGGAAGTTGGCCAGCTGCGGCACGTCGCGGTAGGCATCGATCAGCGAATCGCTGAACTCCAGCGGGTGCGAGGTGGTGAAGCGGATCCGGCCGATGCCGTCGATCTCGGCGATGGTGCGGATCAGCAAGCCCAGGTCGGCAAACTCGCCGTCGCCATACGGGCCGCGGTAGGCGTTGACGTTCTGGCCGAGCAGGTTGATCTCCAGCACGCCCTGGGCGGCCAGCTGCGCCACTTCCACCACCACGTCCTCGAACGGGCGGCTGACCTCGGTGCCGCGGGTGTAGGGCACCACGCAGAACGAGCAGTACTTCGAGCAGCCTTCCATGATCGAGACGAACGCGGAGGCACCCTCGGCACGCGGCTCGGGCAGGGCATCGAACTTCTCGATCTCCGGGAAGCTGATGTCCACCTGCGATTTGCCCGATTCACGGCGCTGGCGGATCAGCTCCGGCAGGCGGTGCAGGGTCTGCGGGCCGAACACCAGATCCACGTGTGGCGCGCGCTTGATGATCGCCTCGCCTTCCTGCGAGGCCACGCAGCCGCCGACCCCGATGATCACGCCACGGCCGTTGTTCTTCAGCGCCTTCCAGTAACCGAGCTGGCTGAACACCTTCTCCTGGGCCTTCTCGCGGATCGAGCAGGTGTTCATCAACAGCACGTCGGCCTCGGCCGGGTCGTCGGTGAGTTCCAGCCCTTCCGAGGCGGCGAGCACGGCGGCCATCTTGGTCGAGTCGTACTCGTTCATCTGGCAACCGTGGGTCTTGATGTACAGCTTGCCGCGCACCGGACCCGTCACCTGCGGCCTGGCGCCGGGCAGGGGGAGCAGATCGGGGCGGGGGACGGAGCTGGGCGGAGCAGAGGCAGGCAAGGCAGAACCGGCCGAAGTCGGCGCGGTCGAAGCTGGCGTCCCGGTCATGGCGCTTATTCCAGTCGGGTGGGCGGGCAGGCAGCCGGATGGCTGCGGTGAGCAGGTCATTGTAGCCGGGTCGGGCTCCCCCCTTGGCAATCCCCGGCGAATTGGGGACACTCCCGCTCATGAAGGGGATGTTGGGGATCGCTGCGCTGGCCTTGGCTGCGCTGACCGCTATGCCGGCCAGTGCGGGCACCCTGTACAAGTGCGTCGGCAGTGACGGCATTCCCAGCTATGTGAGCAAGCGTGTGGCCGGGGCCGCCTGCAGCGTGATCAGCAGCTACCGGCCCGACCGCAGCGCGGCGCCCCGCCGGGCCCTGGCAACGCCTCCCGCGCCGACGCCGGCGGCGCCGATCGCCGGTGCCACGCCCGCCCCGGTCCGGGCCGATACCGCCACGACGGCGACCGCGATCACCCCGGCTGCTGCCCCGGCCACCGCCCCGGCGACGGTGCTGAGCGCGCCGTCCGCCCCGGCAGCGGCCGCTGGGAAGGCAGGGAAGGTCCGCAGCGGCCAGCTGTATGCCTATATGAAGGATGGCGTTCGCCATTACACCAGCGCACGCCCGGCCGGTATCGCCAGCATTGGCCAGGTCCGCACCATCCACTACAGCTTCATCGAGCGCTGCTACGCCTGCGGGGCGAACCCGGCCGTCAACTTCGGCTCGGTGCGGCTCAACACCACGGCCTACCAGAGCGAGATTGCCGCCGCCGCCCGTGAGTTCGGGGTGGAAGAGGCGGTGGTCCGCGCGATCATCCATGCCGAATCGGCCTACAACCCGACCGCGCTCAGCCGCGCCGGCGCACAGGGCCTGATGCAGCTGATGCCACCGACCGCGCGCCGTTTCGGGGTCAGCGATTCCTTCGATGCTTCGCAGAACATCCGCGGCGGCGTGCAGTACCTGTCCTGGCTGCTCAAGCGCTTCAACGGTGATCTCACCCTGGCTGCGGCGGGCTACAACGCCGGCGAGGGCGCGGTCGACCGCCATGGTGGCGTGCCGCCTTACAGCGAGACCCGGTATTACGTGAAGCGGGTGGCCCTGTTGGCCGACCGCTACCGCGGCGCAGTGGCCAGCCATCAATAACCCATGGCGCCGGTGGTACCTGATGCCGTACTGTCGGGGTAATGTCGTTCCGTAGTACCGCGTTGTGTGGCCGACTTCGGTTCAGCTACACTCGCGGCTGATTCAATGTGGACTGGCCCCCACCGGTCTGCTGGCAGCCTCAAGCTACCTAAATCAATATCGGAGTGCCGGATGGCCAACGATGGGGTAAACGATCCAGTCAACACTGGACGTCGGCGGTTTCTCTCAGCAACCACTGCGGTGGTCGGAGCGGTCGGCGTCGGATTTGCAGCGGTACCGTTCATCAAGTCCTGGAATCCCAGCGCCCGCGCCAAACTGGCCGGTGCCCCGGTGATTGCCGACATCAGTGCGCTCCAGGAAGGCCAGCGTCTGGTCATGGAGTGGCGTGGGCAGCCCATCTGGATCGTCAAGCGCTCCAAGGCCATCCTCGATGCACTGCACGGGCTGGACGGCCGCCTGAAGGATCCCGAGTCGGGCGAGAAAGAACAGCAGCCCGAGTACGTGCTCAAGCAGAATCCCGAGTTCCGTTCGATCAAGGCCGAGGTATCGGTGCTGGTCGGGCTGTGCACCCATCTGGGCTGTTCGCCGGAAATGGTCGCCGAGATCCGCCCCGAGCCCTACGACCCGCAGTGGAAGGGCGGCTACTTCTGCCCCTGCCACAAGTCGCGCTTCGATATGTCCGGTCGCGTGTTCAAGGATGTTCCGGCACCGATCAACCTGCTGGTGCCGCCGCACCATTACCAGGACGACAACACCATCATCATCGGCGTTGATCCGCAGGGGGCGGCTTGATCATGGCCAATATCCTTTCCCGCACCGCCACCGGACTGGCCGACTGGGTCAACGCCCGCGCGCCGGGCCTGATGCCGGTCTACCGCAAGCACGTCAGCGAGTATTACGCGCCCAAGAACTTCAACATCTGGTACTACTTCGGTTCGCTGGCGCTGCTGATCCTGGTCAACCAGATCGTCACCGGCATCTTCCTGACGATGCACTACAAGACGAACGCGGCCGAAGCGTTCGCCTCCATCGAATACATCATGCGGGACGTGGAGTGGGGCTGGCTGATCCGCTACATGCACTCCACCGGTGCCTCGCTGTTCTTCATCGTGGTCTACCTGCACATGTTCCGCGGCCTGCTCTACGGCAGTTACCAGAAGCCGCGCGAACTGGTCTGGATCCTGGGCATGCTGATCTACCTGGTGCTGATGGCCGAAGCCTTCATGGGCTACGTGCTGCCCTGGGGCCAGATGTCGTTCTGGGGCGCCAAGGTGATCATCTCGCTGTTCGGCGCGATCCCGGTGATCGGGACCGGCCTGACCGAATGGATCATGGGCGACTACCTGCCCAGCGACGCCACCCTCAACCGCTTCTTCGCCCTGCACGTGATCGCGCTGCCGCTGGTGCTGCTGCTGCTGGTGGTGCTGCACCTGGGCGCGCTGCATGAAGTGGGCTCCAACAATCCGGACGGCGTGGAGATCAAGAAGGGCCCGAAGGGCAACCGCTGGTCGGCCACCGCGCCTACCGATGGCATTCCCTTCCATCCGTATTACACGCTCAAGGATGCGGTCGGCGCCGGCTTCCTGCTGATCATCGCCGCCTTCATCATCTTCTTCGCCCCGGCCTTCGGCGGGTTGTTCCTCGAGCACGACAACTTCACCGAGGCCAACCGCCTGGTGACGCCCGAGCACATCAAGCCGGTCTGGTACTACACCCCGTACTACGCCATGTTGCGCGTGGTGCCCAACAAGCTCGGGGGCGTGATCGTGATGTTCTCGGCGATCGCCATCCTGTTCCTGGTGCCGTGGCTGGACCGGGCGCGGGTAAAGTCCTACCGCTACCGCGGCCTGCTCTCGCGCGGCCTGCTGGGCATGTTCGCGGTGTGCTTCGTGTGGCTGGGCGTGATCGGCTCCGGCCCGGGTACGGATGCGCACGAGACCTACATCGGGCGCGTGCTGACCTTCCTGTATTTCGCCTTCTTCATCACCATGCCGCTATGGACCAAGCTGGACAGGACCAAGCCGGTACCGGACCGGGTGACCACGCATGACTGACCACTGGATTGTCCGGCTGGCCTGCGCGGCGGCCCTGATGCTCGGTGTCGCGGTGGCCGATGCCGCCGAGGGCGCCAAGACCCTGCAGGCCGGCAATGACCTGAGCGATCGTGCCTCGCTGCAGCGCGGCGCGCAGCTCTACATGAATTACTGCTCCGGCTGCCACGCGCTGAAATACCTGCGCTACTCGCGCATGGCTGCCGATCTCGGGTTGAGCGAAGAAGAGGTCATGAACAACCTCAACTTCACCGGCACCCCGGTGGGTGAACCGATTCCGGTGACGATGCCCAAGGCGCAGGCCGAGAAGTGGTTCGGCAAGATGCCGCCGGACCTGAGCCTGATCTCGCGCGTGCGGGGCAGCGACTGGGTCTACACCTACCTCAAGTCGTTCTATCTGGATCCCACGCGGCCGCTGGGCTGGAACAACACCGTGTTCCCCAATGCCTCCATGCCCAACCCCCTGTGGGAAATGCAGGGGCTGCAGCATGCGGTGCATGGCAAGGCCGAGGGCCCCGGGCTAGATGCACCGGTGGTCGGGCTGAAGATCGAACAGCCGGGCAACATCGATGCCGGGCAGTACGATCAGGCGGTGCGCGACATCACCAACTTCCTGGAGTATGCCGGCGAGCCGGCTGCCCTGAAACGCCAGAAGCTGGGCGTGTGGGTGATCCTGTTCCTGGCGCTGCTGACCTTCCTGGCCTATCTGCTCAAGAAGGAATACTGGAAGGACGTCCACTGAGCGGTCGGACGCCTTCCCGCGTCGATCGTTCCTGCCGTGGGACGATCGACCTATTGGCTTTTGTGATGTGCGGTTGCACACTCGGGTACTGTGACGACCGTTGGCAATGGGCTGGCGGCGCCGATACGACCGGCGGTTACCGGACGTTGGAGAGCCTTTGATGGCGGCGAGCGTACGCATGCGGAATACCCTGACGCTGTTTTCCTCGAACGACGATGTGCTGTGCCATCGCGTGCGGCTGGTATTGGCGGCCAAGGGCGTCACTTATGACTCCGTGCCGGTCGACCCGCAGAACCCGCCCGAAGATCTCATCGATCTCAATCCGTACCACTCCGTGCCCACTCTGGTGGAACGCGAGCTGGTGCTGTACGCGGCGTCGGTGGTCAGCGAATACCTGGACGAGCGCTATCCGCACCCGCCGCTGATGCCGGTCGATCCGCTCTCGCGGGCCCGCATCCGCCTGGCGATGTTGCGCATCGAACACGACTGGGTGCCACAGGTTCAGGCCATCCAGCTGGGCAACAAGACCCAGGCCGAGGCCGGGCGCAAACGGCTCAAGGAACTGCTGACCAGCGCGGTGCCGTTGTTCAAGGCCAGCAAGTTCTTCCTCAACCCGGAAATGAGCCTGGCCGACTGCGCGATGGCGCCGATCATCTGGCGACTCCAGGCACTGGACGTGCCGCTGCCGAAGGATGGCAAGTCGATCGAAGACTATGGCAACCGCATTTTCCGGCACCCCGGCTTCATCCGCAGCCTGACCGACCAGGAAAAGAAACTGCGCGATCTGCCGGTCTGATCGGCGGGATGTGTGCAGCATGCGGCACAGCCGTGTACTGAACGAAATCGCGGTGCCGGTACGCGCCATGGCTGACCTGCGGGTAGGCGGGCGCGTACACTTGCATCAGGCAATCCGGATCAAGAGCAGCCGAGCACGGCTCGGCTCTACCACATGACTGAAGACACTTTTCGCATGACCAGCCACCGTCCGTACCTGTTGCGGGCCTTGGTGGAATGGATCAATGACAACGACCTGACGCCGCATATCCTGGTCGACGCCGGCATGCCTGGCGTGCAGGTGCCGCAGAGCGCGGTCAAGGACGGCCGCGTTGTCCTGAACATCGCCGAGCGCGCCGTGGTGCGCCTGCATATCGACAATGACAGCGTGAGCTTCTCGGCCCGCTTCTCCGGCACCAGCTACCCGGTGCAGGTGCCGATCTCGGCCGTGCTGGCCGTGTACGCCCGCGAGACGGGGCAGGGCATGGCGCTGCCGGATGACATCCCGGGCCATGAGCCGGGTCCGGACGATGCGCTGCCGCCGGACGATTCACCGACCCCGCCGGACGATGCACCGCCCAAGCCCAGCGGTCGCCCGCATCTGCGGGTGGTCAAATAAGACCCACCATGGCCGCCGCAAGGCGGCCATTTCATTGGGGATCCACGACACCGACCCGGTAGAGCCGACCGTTGGTCGGCTGCGGTTGGTTGGCTGCTGTTGGTCGGCTGCCGTGGGTCGGTTGTCTTGGATGTCCGTAGAGAACAGCCGACCAACGGTCGGCTCTACCGGGCTCAGACGTCTTCGGCATCCCGTGTATCGATATCGCGGCGGATCTCACTGATCCGCGCCGCCGACGGCCCCACGAACGTGATCAGCTGATCACCGCGCAGCACCATGCGCCCGCTGTGGCGGTCCACGCCATCGTGCGAGTACTCGAACTTGAAGGTGCGCTCCCAGCCCAGCCAACCGTTCTCCTTGCGGCATACGCGCAGGCCGGTGGCGTGCACGCTCTGGTCCAGCCACTGCACATCGGCAGCGCGGCAGGCATTGCGCCCGAGCACGCCTGCACGTTCGGCGGCGGCACGCGAAGAATTCCAGAAGGCGTAGGCAAACGCGCCGGCAATCATCAACAGGATCAAACTGGGCATCGGTGACTCGGCGCGGTCAGGGAGGTCGGTCCTCCCAAGATGGCGACGAATGCGGCGCGGATCAAGCCATCCGCGCGATCGTGATCAGGGCGTGCGCGGTGGCGGTGGCGGGACGGGTATCGGTGTCGGTGTGGGTGTCGGCGTCCGAGTCGGGCTCGCCGGCGGGGCCGGAACCGGGTTCGCGCTCGGGACCGGCGGACGGGGCGGAACCACGGTGGGCGCTCGCATCGGTGCCTGGGAAGCCGGAGCCGCCATCGGCGGTGCCGTCACGCCGGGAGCGGGCAGGGTCGCCGGGTCCGGAGTTCCCATCGGCACCGTCGCCGGCGCGGTCGCCACCAGCTTCAGCAGTGCGGCCCAATCCTGGCGATTGAAGCTGCATTCCTCTTCGCGGCCCGGCGTGCAGCCCAGATCCACCCCATCGCCTGCACCGGCCTTCGCGGGAGGCAGCTCGATCCGGCCGCTGCGGTCCAGCGACAGTTTGCGCAACGCCACGGTGTTCATGACGTTGCCGCCGATCAGATACAGCGTGCGGTCGCCGCCCATGTTGGCCGCGATCACCACTTCGCAGTGCGATTTCCAGTGCGTCACCGCGCCGCTGCCCAGCGACTGCACCAGCCCGCTGTAGCTCAGGGTGTCGCGGCGGTCGCGCAGGTAGCACAGCAGGTCGCCGGGCGCGGGTTTCTCCTGCGCCGGGTCGGTCATCCGGTACGGCCCGCTGTTCTGGTAGGCAGCGCGGATGTAGTCGATGTGTCGGGGCGAGCGGGTAAAGCCGGGTACCGAGGCGCGGGTCATCACCCAGGAAATGAAGGCGGCCGACCACGGGTTGTCTATCAGGAACGCACGGCAGTCGCTATCGGTATAGCGCGTGCCCGGTGGGGCCAGGCAGCTCGATGCGCCGGGCTGGCTGCCCATCGGCGACAACGTGCCGCTCTGCCGCCAGTAGCCGACCACCCGCTGCCACGCGACGAGGCCGTTGTCGGCCAGGTGGACGTCCTCGGCTTCGGTCACGCTGAGGCTGGCCGCGCGGCCATCGCGGTCGATGAAGGGGCGGTACCAGAGGCGGTGTTCGTTGCAGGCGGTCTGCACGATGGCCACGGCCAGCGGGCTCAGCCCGAACCGGGGTGGGATATCGCAGACCTCGGCCGCGGATGCGGTGGCCGGCAGCAGCGTCGCCAGCGGCGACAGACATGCAAGCAGGAACAAGGGGCGCATGCGCGCTCTCCGGGTGGGGGCAGGGCAAGCCTCGCAGACCCGGTCTGCCGATCCCGTGAACACCGCGCGCCGACGCCGAACGACCAACGGTCGTGCGCTACCAGCCCGGTCGGTGTCGACCGTTGGTCGACACGCGCGTTTCAGCCCGGGGGCGGACCCAGTTTCAATGACAGGTCGATTGCCTGCACATGCTTGGTCAGCCCGCCGATGGAAATGCAGTCCACGCCGTCCTCGGCGATCGCGCGCAGGCCGTCCAGGCCGACACTGCCGGACACCTCCAGCGGAATCCGCCCGGCCGCGATGCGCACGGCCTCGCGCCGCGTGGCGGCATCGAAATCGTCGATCAGGATGCGGGTGCAGCCCACCGCCAGCGCCTCGCGCAGCTGGTCCAGGTCTTCGACCTCGACCACCAGCGGCAACGCCGGCCACTGCGCACGCGCCGCCAGCACCGCAGCGGTCAGCGAGCCGGCCGCGCGGATGTGGTTTTCCTTGAGCATCACCGTGTCGAACAGGCCCAGGCGATGGTTGTCACCGCCGCCGCAGCGCACCGCGTATTTCTGCGCCACGCGCAGGCCGGGCAGGGTCTTGCGGGTGTCCAGGATCCGCGCGCCGGTACCGGCCACGGCCGCGACGTACTGCGCGGTGGTGGTCGCCGTGCCGGACAGCGTCTGCAGGAAGTTCAACGAGGTCCGCTCGGCGCTCACCAGGCTGCGGTTGCGGCCTTGCAGCAGCGCCAGCACCGTGCCGGCAGCGACGCGGTCGCCCTCGGCCACGCGCCACTCGATCCTGACCTCCGGATCGAGTGCCCGGTGGGTCGCATCGAACCATGGGCGGCCGGCGATCACCGCGTCCTGCTTGCACAGCAGGTAGGCGCTGTCGGGGCGGTCCGGAAGCAGGGCGGCGGTGACATCACCGCTGCCGATGTCCTCGGCCAGCGCACGGGCCACATCGGCGGCCACCAGGGCGGCCTCGGGGGCCGGCACGGGGAGGTGGCTCATTTTTCCGGGAAATCGGCGATCTGGGCGGTGGCGATGGCCTCTTCGGCCAGCAGCACCGGGATGCCGTCGTCCACGCGGAACACCTGCTTGCGGTCGCGGGTCAGCAGGGCCTCGCGCAGCGTCTGCGCCTGCGGGCTGCCATCGGCCTTGAGCACGGCACCGCTGCCGATCGCGCGGTTGAGCGCGTCCAGGCCGGTGGCGTCGAGCAGGGACAGGGGCTGGCGCGTATCGGGCGAGCACAGGAGGTCGAGCAGCTTGCGATCCATGGATTCTTCGTCTTGCGTGGAAGACGGCTAGAATACGTCTTTAAGGCAGGTGACGGCCAATGACCCTCAACCAAACCGCGCCGCTCGTCGGCATCGTCATGGGATCCCGCTCGGATTGGGAAACCATGCAACACGCCGCCCAGAAGCTGGATTCGCTGGGCGTTCCCTATGAAGTGAAAGTGGTCTCGGCGCATCGCACGCCGGACGTGCTGTTCACCTACGCCGAGCAGGCGGGCCAGCGTGGCCTGCGCGCGATCATCGCCGGTGCCGGCGGGGCCGCGCACCTGCCTGGTATGATCGCCGCCAAGACCGCCGTGCCGGTGCTGGGCGTGCCGGTGCAGTCCAAAGCCCTGAACGGCATGGATTCGCTGCTCTCGATCGTGCAGATGCCGGCCGGTATTCCGGTCGCCACCTTCGCCATCGGCAACGCCGGCGCCTCCAACGCGGCGTTGTTCGCAGCCGCCATGCTGGCCTCGGACCAGCCGGCGATCGGCGAAGCGCTCGAGGCCTTCCGCGCCCGCCAGACCGAAGACGTCATGGCCCACGACGACCCGCGTCAATGACCCCCAGGACCGTTGGCATTCTGGGCGGCGGCCAGCTCGCCCGCATGATGGTCCTGGCCGGTGCGCCGATGGGGCTGCGCTTCGAGCTGTTCGACCCGGCCGCCGATGCCTGTGGTGCCCAGGTGGCACCGCTGCAGGTGGCCGCGTTCGAGGATGAGGCGGCCCTGGCCGCGTTCGCCGCCCGCGTGGACGTGGTGACCTTCGATTTCGAGAACGTGCCGGCGCGCAGCGCCAAGTTCCTGGCCGAGCGCGTGCCGGTGTATCCCAATCCGGATGCGCTGGCCTTGGCCCAGGATCGGCTCAGCGAGAAGACCCTGTTCCAGTCGCTGGGCATCCCGCTGCCGCCCTTCGCCGATATCCGCAGCCGCGACGAACTGGCGGCCAAGGTCGCCGAGTTCGGCATGCCCTGCATCGTCAAGACCCGCCGGCTGGGCTATGACGGCAAGGGCCAGTTCCGGATCCGCAGCGCGGCCGACATCGACGCTGCCTGGGACACCCTCGGCAGCCAGGTCGAAAAGACCGGCCTGATTCTGGAAGGCTTCGTCGCCTTTGATCGCGAGGTCAGCGTGGTGGCGGTCCGCGGGCAGGATGGCGAGTTCCGCGCCTGGCCGATCACCGGCAACTGGCACGTCAACGGCGTGCTCTCGGCCAGCCTGGCCCCTGCGCAGCTGCCGGCGCTCCAGCACGAGGCGGCCATCGGCTACGCACGTACGCTGGCCGAGCGCCTGGACTATGTCGGCGTGTTCGCGCTCGAACTGTTCTGCCGCGGCGATGAACTGCTGGCCAACGAGATGGCACCGCGCGTGCACAACTCCGGCCACTGGACCATTGAAGGCAGCGAGACCTCGCAGTTCGACAACCACCTGCGCGCCGTGCTCGGCCTGCCGCTGGGCGATACGCGCATGCTGGGCCATGCCTGCATGCTCAACTGGATCGGCCAGATGCCCGATGCCAACGCGGTGCTCGGCCAGGCCGGCGGCCATTGGCACGACTACGGCAAGCAGGCGCGGGACGGGCGCAAGGTTGGCCATGCCACGCTGCGTGATGACGATGCGGCGGCGCTGGCCGGTGCATTGGAAAGCGTCGGTGCGCAGCTTGATCGCGGTGAGCAGGTCGCGCCGGTCATCGAGATCCTGCGCGGTTGAAGGCGAGGGGTGGCGGGCCCCCGCCCGCCCGACCAAGGAGCCCGACCAACCAAGGGGGGCGACCCCGCCGCAAAA
>NZ_JBDJMT010000032.1:0-30525 GCF_039674045.1 Stenotrophomonas sp. TWI602 | reverse complement strand
AGTGAAACGCAGCTGCGCCGATGGTAGTGTGGCCTAAGCCATGCGAGAGTAGGTCATCGCCAGGGTTTTTACCCCGAAAACCCCGCTGCTCACGCAGCGGGGTTTTCTTTTATTGCAGGCACCTGGTTTTTGCAGGTATCTGTTTCTCGGAAGAGACCTCTGCTGAGCTGGCGCAACGCGCTGCTCCAACCGTCTCCTTGGTGAAATTAGCGCTGTGGCACCACCCGATCCCATCCCGAACTCGGAAGTGAAACGCAGCTGCGCCGATGGTAGTGTGGCCTAAGCCATGCGAGAGTAGGTCATCGCCAGGGTTTACACCCAAAACCCCGCTGCTCACGCAGCGGGGTTTTTTTTGTCCTTCTCCCAACGGAGGAGAGCGTCTCATTTCACGTGCCACAGCAGATGAGCACGGTCATGCGTATGCGGCCAGTGCGGCGGGTGTCGTTGGGTAGGTTCTGTGTTTTGGCAATGGTGGCGTCTCCGCTTACATCCTCCGCGAGCGTGAGGACCCCGCAGCGCTCGGTAGGCTCCTCGGCAAATGTCCCCCGGCCGACGCCTGCAGGCGGCGGCCGGGGGACATTCGCCGGCAAGGGTATCGCGGCCCACCGCCCGGCCAACCTAGCCGCCGCCGCACTTGGAAAGCTGCCGCGCTTCATGCTCGTCACGCGGAGGGGAAAAGAACCAAAAAAAACGGCGCCCCGAAAGGCGCCGTTTTCATGAAGCAAAGATCACGTCACAGCAACCAACCGCTTAGCGCGCAGACTCCGCGGCCGGCGTCTCAGCGCCCTTGCCCTTCATCATCGCATCGCGTGCCGCCTTGAACGGATTGCCTTCGTACCAGTTCGGCCAACGATCGCCGCCAGCCAGTTCCTTGCCAACCCCATACAGCAGCTGCAGATCCTCAACCGTGCCATCCAGCTTCCAGGTGGCCGGATCGAACTCGTCCTTCGGGCCGTGGTACCGGTGGCTGCCGTAGTCCTCGGCGGCCTTGCGGCCCGCTTCGACACCGCCGTCACGCAGATCCTCACCCCCGTCTGCATACAGCGCTGGCACCCCCGCCTTGGCGAAGTTGAAGTGATCCGAACGGAAGTAGAAACCGCTCTGCACCGCGGTCTCGCCGTGCAGGGTACGCCCCTGGTTAGCGGCCAACGGCTTGAGGATGTCTTCCAGCTCGGAGCTGCCGAAGCCGGTCACGGTCATGTCCTTGGCACGGCCCGCCACCGACATCGCATCGATGTTGATCACACCGGCGATCTTGTCCAGCGGGAAGGTCGGGTGGCTGACGTAGTACTTCGAGCCCAGCAGGCCGGACTCTTCCAGCGTCACTGCAAGGAACACCACCGAACGCTCCGGTGCCGGCTGCTGGTGCACCATCGCATCGGCGACTTCCAGGATGCCGGCCACGCCGGTCGCGTTGTCGACGGCACCGTTGTAGATGGTGTCGCCCTGCTCACCCTCGTGCTTGCCCAGGTGATCCCAGTGCGCCATGTAGAGCACGGCTTCATCGGCCCGCTTGCTGCCCGGCAGGACACCGACCACGTTGCGCGACTTCTTCTCGGCGATGGTGCTCTTCAGATCGAAGGACACCTTGGCCTTCAGCGGCACCGGCTTGAAGCCGCGCTTGCTGGCGTCCTTGTAGGCCTTGTCCAGATCCAGGCCGGCCTCGGCGAACAGCTGGCGTGCCGCCTCGGCGCTCAGCCAGCCCTGTGCGGGCAGACGCGCTTCCGGGTCATCCTTGGCCGGCAGGTCGTACTGCGGGCCGGCCCACGAGTTCTTGACCACGTCCCAACCGTACGATGCACCGGCGGTGTCATGCACGATCAGCGCGGCGGCGGCGCCCTTGCGTGCGGCCTCTTCGAACTTGTACGTCCAGCGCCCGTAATAGGTCATGCGCTTGCCGTCGAACAGCTTCTCGTCGTTGACGTGGAAGCCGGGATCGTTGACGAACATCACGACCGTCTTGCCCTTCCAGTCCTGGCCGGCATAGTCGTTCCACTTCTGCTCCGGCGCATCCACGCCGTAGCCGACGAAGACCAGGTCGCTGGCCTCGACCTTCACGTCCGGCTGGCCGCTGCGGGTACCGATCACCATGTCGGTGCCGAACTTCAGCTCGCGGGTCTTGCCGGCCTGGTCCAGCGTCAACACGGTCGACTCATCGGCCGTGGTCTCGGTCATCGCCACGTCCTGGAACCAGCTGTCGCCGTTGCCGGGCTGCAGGCCGATGCGCTGCATCTGGTCGCGGATGTAATTGACGGTCAGCTCTTCGCCCTTGCTGCCCGGCGAGCGGCCTTCGAATTCATCCGAGGCCAGGGTCTTGACCAGCTCGGCGAAGTCGCCGGCGTTGATCTCGGGCGAGAAGGCATGGCCCGGCGCGGTCGGTGCCGCGTCAGTGGCGGGTGCCGCGGTGGGCGCGGCGGATTCGCCCTTGCACGCGGTCAACGCAGCGGCAGCGGCAAGGCACAACAGAAGTTTGCGGGGCATCATCGGTTCCTGGAACGGGAAAGGCGGGTGCGCATGGCACCAGTCACCACCATATCAATCCTGCGGTGCGGTGTCGGTATCGAAGGGCACGGCCACGGCGCCGCTGACCGGGCCGATGCGGGCAGTGCGGTGCACATACAGGGTGACCTCGCGCTCGAACTGCAGCGACCCGTTGACTGCCGCGTTCGGTCCGATGATCACGCGCGGCTTGCGGCCGGGGGTCAGCGACAGGTTGAAGTTCGGCTTCTTGACCTCGATCCCGCCTTCGACCTGCGAACCCACGCCCACGGTGATGTCGCCGTTGACGGTTTCGATGCCGCGCGCCACGCGCGTTTCGACCAGCCCGATGCTGCCGTTGACCGTTTCCAGCCCGCCGTCGATCTGGGTGCCGCGATCCAGGAAGATGCCGCCGTTGACGGTGTCCACGCCGCCACTGGCAACCACTTCGCGCCCGACCCGCACGCTGCCATTGACCGTGGAAATGCCGCCGGTGCGCGCGCGATCCGCCACGCGGATGCCGCCGTTGACGGTTTCGATGCGACCGGTGACCGCACCTTCGGCGACCTTGATGCCGCCGTTGACCGTCTCCAGATTGCCGTAGCTTTGGCCGGCCTCGGCGGAGATGCTGCCGTTGACCTTGCTGATGTTGTCGCTTGCGAAGGCCGGCGCACAGGGCAGCGTCAGGGCCAGCAGCAGCGGAAGCAGGGAGCGTTTCATGGGAACCTCGATGGTGGAGCGCGGCTGGCAGGCCGCCTGCAGGAATGTCACCATGCATCGTTGCAATCCGCATCTGCCTGAAGTCACTGGAAAGCCCTTGCGCCACAACGCCTTTTCCTCACGCCGGGATAACAATCCGACCGACGGACGCGGTCGCACGCAGTGGCTGACCCCGGCGTTGCGCGCGCTGCTGCTGGCCGTGGCCGTTCTCGGCGCCAGCCCGCTGGCGGCGCAATCCTCCAAGGAAGCCGAACGCAAGCTGCAGAAACTGCGCAGCGAGCTCAAGGGCGTGGCCCAGGAGCGGCGGAATCTGGAAGGTCAGCGCGGGCAGGCGTCGCGCCAGTTGCGCGATGCCGATGAGAAGGTCGCCCGCACCGGGCGCGTGCTGGCCCAGACCGAAACCGCACTGCAGCGCGAAACCCGCGCCATGAACGAACTGCAGGCCAAGCGCGATGCGCTGCAGGCCGGCCTGCAGCAGCAGCGCGCGGAACTGGCCTCGCTGCTGCGCGCGGCGTACCGCATCGGCAACAACGCACCGTTGAAGCTGCTGCTGTCGCAGGACCGTGTCGCCGATGCGAACCGCAGCCTGGCCTATCACCGGTATCTGCAGCGCGAGCGCGCGCAGCGTATCCAGTCACTGACGGCTGATCTCACCGAACTGCAGCGCGTGGAGACGGAAATCGTCGAACGACGCAAGGCACTGGAAGGCACCCGCCAGCAGCAGAAACAGCAGGTTGCCACGCTGGCCGACGATCGTCGCGAGCGGGCGGCCACGGTCGCCTCGCTGGACGAGCGGTACAAAGACCGCAGCGAGCGCGAAAAAGCCCTGGGCCAGGATGCCAAGGCATTGGAAACACTGCTCGCGAATCTGCGTGCGGCCGCCGCCCGTGCCGAGGCCGAGCGCCGTGCTGCCGCGCGACGTGCCGCCGCGGAGAAGGCGGCCGCCGAGAAGGCTGATCGCGCCGCTGCTGCGAGCGGCACGCGCCCGCCGCCGCGCGCGACCAAGACGCCCCCTGCGGTTGCCTCCGCGCCCGCGCCCAAGGTGGGCGGTCTGGGCTGGCCGTTGTCGGGCAATCTGCTCGCCCGCTATGGCGGCAAGCTGCCCGATGGCCGCACCAGCAGTGGCGTGCTGATCGGCGCGCCCGCCGGCAGCACCATCACCGCCGTGGCAGATGGCACGGTGGTGTTTTCCGATTGGATGACCGGTTACGGCATGATCCTGATCGTGGATCACGGCAACGGCTACATGAGCCTCTATGCGCACAACGACACCCTGCTGCGTGATGCCGGCGCCACGGTGAAGAAGGGCGAGGCCGTGGCCAAGGTCGGCAATTCTGGTGGCCAGGGCGTGACCGCGCTGTACTTCGAACTGCGCCGCAATGGACAGCCGGTGGACCCGGGCAGCTGGCTGCAGCGGCGATAAACCGCGCCCAACACGGGGGCGCCGCCAGGCACGGGGTTCAACGGGAATTTATCGTCGCTTCGCGCATAATCGGGCGACGCACCCCCGTGCGTGGTCAACCGTCCCCCGCTCATCCTGGAGTGCTTCATGCGCGTAGCCCGTTCCGCCACCTTGCTGCTGGCCCTGTTGCCCGCGGTGTCCTGGGCGCAGCAGACCGCCGAAGCGCCGGCACGCGGGGCCGATGCGGCCACCACGGAAGAAGCGGTGACCTCACGGGTTCCGTTGGAAGAGATCCGCCGCTACGTCGCCGTCTACAACGCGGTGCGCGCCGCCTATGTGGATCCGGTCGACGACAAGAAGCTGATGCAGTCCGCCATCCGTGGCCTGCTGCTGGACCTGGATCCGCACAGCACCTACTTCGACAAGGAAGACGCCGAAGCCTTCGATGAGCAGGCCAACGGCGCCTACGACGGCATCGGCGTGGAGCTGCAGCAGCAGCCCGACAACAGCAGCCTGAAAGTCATTTCGCCGATCGACGATACCCCGGCCGCACGCGCGGGCATTCTTGCCGGCGATCTGATCATCGCCATCGACGGCAAGCCGATCAGCGCGATCGAAGCCACCGAACCGCTGCGCGGCGTGGCCGGGACCAAGGTCGTGCTCACCCTGGTGCGCGAAGGCAAGCCCAAGCCGTTCGATGTCACCGTCACCCGCGAGACCATCCGCGTCACCAGCGTGCGCAGCAAGATGCTGGAGCCTGGTTATGGCTACATCCGCCTGAGCACCTTCCAGGCCGACACCGGTGCCGATTTCCAGAAGCACGTTGCCCAGCTGCAGCAGCAGGCCGGTGGCAAGCTCAAGGGCCTGGTGCTGGATCTGCGCAGCAACCCGGGTGGCCTGCTCACCGCCGCCGTGCAGGTGGCCGACGATCTGCTCGAGAAAGGCAACATCGTCAGCACCCGCGGCCGCATCTCGATCAGCGATGCCCGTTTCGATGCGACCCCGGGCGATCTGCTCAAGGGCGCGCCGGTCGTGGTGCTGGCCGACGCCGGCTCGGCCAGTGCCTCCGAAGTACTGGCCGGCGCGTTGCGCGACAACGGCCGCGCGCGCGTGGTCGGCAGCCGCACCTTCGGCAAGGGCTCGGTGCAGACCGTACTGCCGCTGGACAACGGTGACTCGGTGAAGCTCACCACCGCGCGATATTTCACCCCGAGCGGCAAGTCGATCCAGGCCACGGGCATCATCCCCGACGTGCTGCTGCAGCCGGAGAAGCGCGCCGGCGATGACGACCTGCCGGCCAGCCTGACCGATTACAGCGAAGCCACGTTGCCCGGCCACCTGCGCGGTGACGAAGAAGGCACCGAAGGCTACAAGGCCGGTGACGTGCTGCCGGGCGATGGCCCGATCAATGACGCGCTGGCCGAGTTGAAGCAGCCCGGTTCGGTGCTGGCCCGGCAGAAGGCAGAGGCCGCGAAGAAGCCGGCGGCCAAGCCGGCGGCGGCAGCGGCAGCGGTGGCAAAGCCTGCCGATGCAACGGTCAAGCCGGCAGAAACGAAGCCTGCAGAGACCAAGCCGGCAGAGACCAAGCCGGCCGAACAGCCTGCGGCTGCACCGGCTACGCCCGCACCGGCCAAGCCGGAAGCCCCGGCCTCGACGGCACCGATCAAGCCCTGATCGGTAGTGCCGGCCGCTGGCCGGCGCTGCTCGAATCCAACCCTGCGTGGAGCCGGCCAGCGGCCGGCACTACCGCATATCGCGTTGGCGTCAGCCCGCTTTACGGCGCAACGGCGTCACGTTGCTCGCGATCTTCGCGGCCTTTTTCGGCTTGCTGGCCACGGTCTGCGCATGGGCCGCGAAGAAATCGCGCACCTTGGGGTAGACCGTTTCGCGCCAGCGGCGGCCGCTGAAAATGCCGTAGTGGCCAGCACCTTCGACGATGAAATGCTCGCGATGCGCGGCCGGAATGCCGGTGCACAGGTCCTGCGCCGCTTCGGTCTGGCCGAGGCCGGCGATATCGTCCAGCTCGCCTTCGATGCTCAGCAGTGCGGTGCCGGTGATCGCGCTGGGATCCACGCGTTCACCCTGCACGTACCACTCGCCGCGCGGCAGCAGGAATTCCTGGAAGACCACGCGGATCGTGTCCAGGTAGTACTTGGCCGGCATGTCGAGCACCGCGTTGTACTCGTCGTAGAAACGACGGTGCGCGTCGGCATCTTCCATGTCGCCCTTGACCAGGTCGGCATAGAAATCCCAGTGCGAACTGAAGTGGCGGCTCGGGTTCATCGACAGGAACCCGGCGTGCTGCAGGAAGCCCGGGTACACGCGGCGGCCCGCGCCCGGGAAGGTGGCCGGCACGGTGTGGATGACGTTGTTCTCGAACCACGACATCGGGTTCTGCGTGGCCAGGTTGTTGACCGCGGTCGGGCTGCAGCGCGCATCGATCGGGCCGCCCATCATCACCAGCGACCGCGGCGTGGTTTCGCCACGGCTGGCCATCAGCGAGACGGCGGCCAATACCGGCACGGTCGGCTGGCAGACGCTGATCACATGCAGCTTTTCCGCACCGAGGTGGCGGATGAATTCCTGCACATAGGCGATGTAATCCTCCAGCCCGAACTCGCCTTCGCTGCCCGGCACCATGCGCGCATCGACCCAGTCGGTCACGTACACGCGGTGATCGCGCAGCAGGGTGCGCACGGTATCGCGCAGCAGCGTGGCGTGGTGGCCGGACAACGGCGCCACCACCAGCACGAACGGCTGGTTGAGCATGGTGTGCAGCTGGTCGGCTTCATTGCTGTGGCGCTTGAAGCGCAGCAGTTTGCAGAACGGCTTGCTGATCTCTTCGTGGACGACGATCGGCACGCGCTCGCCCTCGACGTCGATTTCGTTGATGCCCCATTCGGGCTTCTCGTAATCCTTGCCAATGCGGTGGAACAGCTCGTTCACAGCGGCCAGGCGATCCGCGCCGGGCATCTGCGACCACCAATGACCTTGATTGGCGAAGAACTTCGCGTTGGCCTGGGCCTGGTGCACCCACGGGGCGAGCAGGTTGCGGGTCAACTCATGCAGCTGATATAGCATGACGTCCAATATGTATGGTCTTATGTTGCCGCGCAGCATAGCGCACCCGTCGCGCGGGCGCGTTAATGCGGGTCCTGTCTCAATTGTTATCGAGACTCAAGGCGTGCCGCGTTCCAGCGCAGCCGCGTGCCCGGCCAGTGCGGGTGACAGCCAGCAGTGCGAGCCCAGGGCGGTGAAGCCAACCCGCTTGAGCTGGCTGCGGTACCAGCGCGCCGGGCGCGGCTGGAAGCCTTCGTGGTCGCCATCGAAGTCATCCTCGCCGGTGAACGCTTCCAGGAACGCCACGCCGGCGGTCAGTTCGGCAAAGCCTTCCAGTGCCGGGCGCAGCTCGCGGCTGGGCACGTAATGCATCACGTCCGAGCAGATCAGCAGATCGACCGGTGCGCACGGGCGCAGCCAGGCGAAATCGCCGACCTTGGCCGGGTGCAGGTTGCGGCTGCGGCCGTAGCGGTGCACGGCGTAATCACTGCTGTCAAAGCCCAGGTACTGCACGCGGGGGCGCAGTTTGAGCAGCGGGGCACGCCAGGCGCCTTCGCCACAGCCGATATCGAGCACGCTGCGGATCGGGCGTTCCAGGTAGTACTCGGCGCTGGCCACGGCGAGCGCCACCTTGCGCGCCAGGCGCGCGGCGCCACCGGTCTGGTCAGGCTGGTACCAGCGCTGGAAGTAGGCGGCGTCGTAGGTTTTGTCCATGGGGATGTGCACGTGGGTGAAAGCGGCGCTTATCGTACGGTGTGGCGCGCGTGGATGCGTAGGGGAGGTGTGGCGATGGGTCGCGCCCGCCACCCATCGGGTGGCCGTGCCGGGCATGCGAGAATGGCGGCCAACCCATGCCAGCCGCCGGAGCAAGCACATGCAGTCCTACTACTGGGTCAAGACCTTCCACCTGTTGTTCGTGGTGGCGTGGATGGCGGCGGTTTTCTATCTGCCCCGGATCCTGGTCAACCTCAGCGAGACGGCCGGCCAGCTGCCGGTGACCGAGCGGCTGCAGCTGATGGGCCTGCGCCTGTACAAGTTCGGCCACATGATGTTCGGCCTCGCGCTGATCCTGGGCGTGGTGCTGTGGCTGGGCTACCGCGTGATTCCGGATTTCCCCACCATGGTCGCGCCCGGTGCGGCGGGCTGGCTGCATGCCAAGCTCGGCCTGGTGGTGCTGCTGCTGGTCTATTACTCGTGGACCGGGCGGCTGCTGAAAGGCGCGGTGAAAGGCAAGCTGCTGCCGTCCTCGCGTGCGCTGCGCTGGTTCAACGAATTGCCGCTGGTGCTGTTCATCGGCGTGGTGTGGCTGGTGATCGCCAAGCCGTTCTGAACGATCCACGACGATTCTGGCCGCCGGCACCACCCACCGTCCAGAAAAAAAGCCGGACGCCTGCGCGTCCGGCTTTTTCGTCTGCGCCGCAGCCTGATCAGGCCACTTCGTAGGTCCCGTAGCTGCGCAGGCGCTCGTAGCGCTTCTGCAGCAGCTCATCGACCGGCAGTTTCTCCAGCACGTCCAGCTCGTTGAGCAGCACGGCCTTGAGGCGCTTGGCCATCTGGTTCGGGTTGCGGTGGGCGCCACCGGTGGGCTCGCGCAGGACCTTGTCCACCAGGCCCAGGCTCTTCAGGCGCGGGGCGGTCAGGCCGAGCTGTTCGGCGGCGTCCTTGGCCTTGGCCGGGTCCTTCCACAGGATCGAGGCGCAGCCTTCCGGGCTGATGGTCGAGTACACGCTGTACTCCAGCATCACGGTGCGGTCGCCCACACCCAGTGCCAGTGCGCCACCCGAACCGCCTTCACCGATCACCGTGCAGACCACCGGCACCTTCAGTTCGGCCATTTCCATCAGGTTGCGTGCGATCGCTTCGGACTGGCCGCGCGATTCGGCATCGATGCCCGGCCAGGCGCCGGCGGTGTCGATCAGGGTCAACACCGGCAGGCCGAAGCGTTCGGCCATCTTCATCAGGCGCAGCGCCTTGCGGTAGCCCTCCGGCTTGGGCATGCCGAAGTTGCGCTTGATCTTTTCCTTGGTGTCGCGGCCCTTCTGATGGCCGATCAGCATCACCGAGCGGCCACCGATGCGGGCCAGGCCGCCGATGATCGCCTTGTCGTCGGCGAACGCGCGGTCGCCGGCCAGTTCCTGGAACTCATCGCAGATGATGCGGATGTAGTCCTCGGTATACGGGCGGGACGGATGCCGGGCCAGCTGCAGCACCTGCCAGGAGGTCAGGTTGCGGAAGATCTGTGCAGTGCGCACCCGCAGCTTGTCCTGCAGGGCATTGACCTCGGCCTCGACATTGACCGCAGGTCCGGCGCTGGCGCTGCGCAGTTCCTGGATCTTCGCCTCCAGATCAGCGATGGGTTGCTCGAAGTCGAGGTAGTTCGGATTCATCGGAAACCGTCGTGAAGAAAAGAGGGAAAGTGTAGCCGAATGCGCCGAAAAGCCCCGTACGCCGTCGTCTGGAAACCGACGGTAGCGCAGCGGGGCCAGGCGCGCCAGTCAGCTCAGGGGACGACCAGCGCCGCGCTGCCCATCAGCGTGCTGCGGGTCTTCACGAAGGTGTTGTAGCCCTCGTTGGCCTCCTTGGGCAGACCCGAGCCCAGCCGCGCGGTGGCGGCGGTGAACGCCATCTGCGCCTGGAAGGCCTCCTGCTGGAGCTGCAGCTGCGCATCTGCGGTGGTGGCATGCAGGTAGCGGGTGTACAGCTCGCGCAGCGGGCCGGCATGGGCCTCGAAGGCCGGGTCCAGCGCGGGCAATGCGGTCGGGGCGGCTTCCAGCGCGTAGGCGGGCGCGACGTAGCCCTGGGGCTGCTGGCGTGCGTAAGCACCGGGCTGGCCCATGCCTGCTTCGACGTAGGCGATGAAATCCGGGGCGGTGAAGATCTTGGCGTTGATACGGCCGCCGCTGTCGTCCACGTGGGCCACGGTCTGCACCTCCGGGAACGGCTCGCGGACGCCGAAGCTCCACGCCTTGTCGATGAACAGGTCGTGGGTGCTCTGGTACGGCCCTTGGAAGGTCACTCCGCCCAGCTCGATCTGCTTGTCCAGGCTGCCGAAGTTCTGCAGCTTGTCTTCGCTGGTGACGTAGATCTCGTTGGCGATCACGTACTCGGCCAGGGTCGGGTTGATCAACCCGCCCTTGCCGCTGGCGTAGACGATGAAGCGCACGTCGCCGAGCTGATCGGTCTGCAGGTGATGCTCACCGGGCTTGAGCTTGACCGGGCGCGAGGCGTGCGCGGCGATCGGCAGTTCGTTGCCGTCGATGCGCAGGGTCAGCGGCGTGGCGCCCGGGTTGTCGATCTCGAAGGTCTGGGCGGGGCCGGCACAGCCGGTGAGGGTGACGGCTGCACTCAGCAGCACGGCAAAACGCTTGATCAAAACAAAACACCTGTGTTGCAACAGAAAAAAGGATCAGTTCGCCCACGGTGGGCTGTAGCGCACTTTCACCGTGCGGACCGCGGGATCGGCGCGCAGGGCGTCGACCAGTTGGCTGTCCACGCGCACGGCGATCTCGCCGGCAACGTCGAGCATGCCGGCCACGGGGCCCTGCTCCGAACCGAGCAGCAGGTCCAGGCGCAGCGGTGTGCGGCCCGGGCGATGCCGGTCGAGCAGGGCGTTGATGCGGTTCCACACCGCGCCGTCCTGGCGCAGGTCCACCCGCAGCGACAGGCGCGTGGCGTAGTTGGCGCAGATGTCTTCGTAATCCCAGACCTGGCGGATGCGCAGTGCGTAGCCGCCGTTGAACTCGTCTTCGCGCAGGCCGCCCTTGACCACCAGGATGCGGTCCTTAGTCATCAGGTGGCCGAACTCGGCCAGGCCATCGGTGAAGGCGCTGCATTCCACGCGACCCTTGCCGTCTTCGAGCTGCATGAAGATCTGGCTTTCGCCCTTGCGGCGCACGCCGACCACCAGGCCGGCCAGGATCACCGGCGTTTCCTGGCGCCAGGCACGCTTCTCTCCGTCCTTGCTCGGGCGTGCCGGCGGGATCAGCTTTTCGAGCTTGCCCAGGTCGGTACCGACCAGTTCCTTGACGTCGTCGGCGTAGGGATCGAACGGATGGCCACTGAGGTAGAAGCCCAGCGTTTCGCGCTCGCCTTCCAGCAGCTGGCCCAGCGCCCACTCCTTGGCTTCGGGCAGCTCCAGCTGCATCGCCGTGCTGACCGGATCGGGTGCGCCGAACAGCGAGTTCTGGCCGGAGGCCTTTTCGCGCGCCATCTGGTCCGTGGCCTTGAGGACCTCGGGCAGCTGCAGCATCAGCGAGGCGCGGTTCTTGCCGAGCCCGTCCATCGCGCCGCAGTTGATCATCGCTTCCAGCGTGCGGCGGTTGAGCTTGCCCGATTCGGCACGCATGCAGAAATCCAGCAGCGACGCATAGCGGCCGCCACGCTGGCGTTCTTCCACGATCGCTTCGCACGCGCCCTGGCCGACGCCCTTGATCGCGCCCAGGCCGTACACGATGGTGTCGGCGCTGGAGGCTTCGAACATGTACGCCGATTCGTTCACGCGCGGCGGCAGCACGGTCAGGCCGAGGTTGCGCACTTCGGCGAGGAAGCCGACCACCTTGTCGGTGTTGTCCATGTCCGAGGACAGCGTGGCGGCCATGAACTCGGCCGGGTAATGACGCTTGAGCCAGGCGGTCTGATAGCTGACCAGCGCGTAGGCAGCGGCGTGCGACTTGTTGAAGCCGTAGCCGGCGAACTTCTCCATCAGGTCGAAGATCGCGTCGGCCTTGGCTTCGACGACACCGTCCTTGGCCGCGCCTTCGCGGAAGATCTCGCGGTGCTTGGCCATTTCGGCCGGCACCTTCTTGCCCATCGCACGGCGCAGCAGATCGGCGCCGCCCAGCGAGTATCCGCCGACGATCTGCGCCATCTGCATCACCTGCTCCTGGTACACCATGATGCCGTAGGTGTCTTTCAGGATCGCTTCGGTGCGCGGATCGGGATAGATGATTTCTTCCTGCCCGTGCTTACGCGCGTTGAAGGAGGGGATCAGGTCCATCGGGCCGGGGCGGTACAGCGACACCAGCGCGATGAGATCTTCGAAGCGGTCAGGGCGTGCGTCTTTCAGCAGGCGGCGCATGCCCGAGGATTCGAACTGGAACACTGCGCCGGTATTGCCGTTGGCGAAGATGTCCTTGTAGGTGGCCACGTCATCCAGCGGCAGCGCGGTGATGTCCACCGGCGGAATGCCGGCGCGTTCATGGCGCTTGTTGATCGCCTTGACCGCCCAGTCGATGATCGTCAGCGTGCGCAGGCCGAGGAAGTCGAACTTCACCAGGCCGATTTCTTCGACGTCGTTCTTGTCGAACTGGGTGACCGGGTTGCGGCCGCGGCCGCCTTCGTCATGTTCGGCGAACAGCGGGCAGAATTCGGCCAGCGGTTCCGGTGCGATCACCACGCCACCGGCATGCTTGCCGGCGTTGCGGGTGAGGTCTTCGAGCTGGCGCGCCAGGTCGATCAGGTCGCGGACGTCGTCTTCGTTCTGGTAGCGCTGGATCAGCTCCGGCGAGGCCATTTCCGAATCCTTGCCTTCGCCCATCGCATCCTTGAGCGAGATGCCCAGGATGTTTGGGATCAGCTTGGAGACGCCGTCGACCAGACCGTACGGGAATCCGAGCACGCGGCCGGAATCGCGCACCACGGCCTTGGCCGCCATGGTGCCGTAGGTGATGATCTGGCTGACGCGGTCGCGTCCGTACTTGCGCGCGACGTAGTCGATGACCTCATCGCGGCGGTCCATGCAGAAGTCGATGTCGAAGTCGGGCATCGACACGCGTTCGGGGTTGAGGAACCGCTCGAACAGCAGGTTGTACGGGATCGGATCCAGATCGGTGATCTGCAGCGCCCAGGCCACCAGCGAGCCGGCACCGGAACCACGGCCGGGCCCGATCGGAATGCCCTGGTTCTTCCCCCACTGGATGAAGTCGGCCACGATCAGGAAGTAGCCGGGGAACCCCATCTTGATGATGGTCGCCAGTTCGAATTCGAGGCGCTCGAAGTAATCGGCGCGGGTCTTGCCCGGTGCCAGCGGGTTCTTTTCGAGGCGTGCTTCCAGGCCCTTGCGCGATTCGCTGCAGATCCAGCTGTCGAGGGTTTCCTCTTCGGGGACCGGATAGTTGGGCAGGAAGTAGGTGCCCAGCCGCATCTCGATGTTGCAGCGTTCGGCCAGCGCCAGGGTGTTGTCGATCGCGTCGGGAATGTCGGCGAACAGCGCGCACATGTCCTCGGCGGACTTGAGGTACTGCTGGTCGCTGTAATCGCGCGGGCGTTTGGGATCGTCCAGCACGCGGCCGGATGAAATGCACACGCGCGCTTCGTGGGCGCTGAAGTCTTCCGGCTGCAGGAAGCGCACATCGTTGCTGGCGATCACCGGCAGGCCGCGCTGGCCGGCGGCCTGCAGGGCGAACTGGTTGAAGGCTTCTTCGCCATCGCGGCCGGTGCGGGTCAGCTCCAGGTGCAGGCCGTCACCGAACACGCGCTGCCAGTCGGCGAGCTGTTGCTCGGCCAGATCGTGGCGGCCGTCGCCGGCGAGGCGACCGGCGAGACTGTCGCGGCCGGCCAGTGCGAACAGGTTGTGGCAGCCGGCTTTGAGCCACTCCGGGTGGACGGCGACGCCGCCTTCGGGGCGATGGCCTTCCATCCAGGCGCGGGTCAGCAGCCGGGAGAGGCTGAGGTAGCCTTCGCGGTCGCGGCAGAGCAGGGTCATGCGCCAGGGCGTCATGCCTTCTTCGGCGATCATGATGTCCGCGCCGGCGATGGGCTTGATGCCCACGGTTTCGGCGGCTTTGTAGAACTTGACCAGCGCGAACAGGTTGTTGAGATCCGTCACTGCCAGCGCGGGCAGCTTCAGTTCGACCGCGCGGCTGAGCAGGTTGGCCTGCTTGGCTTTCTTCGGGTCAGCCTGATCCGGCTTCGCCGGGACACGGATGGTCGAATCCGCCAGCGAAAATTCGGTGTGGACGTGGAGATGTACGAAACGGGAAGTGGACATGCCGAACCAATGTGATGCCCGGTCAGGGTAGCGGTGGCGGTGGTCGCTAACAAGGCTTGACAGGGGTGTTGCGGGGGCGCGGGTTGACGCTGGGGTTCAGGTTTCCCGTGGCACCCGTCATGCGCTGCAGCCGTGCGGGGCGGTGCCCGGCAACGGCATCACTCAGGCGGGAACGCTGCTGCGGTCGGGTTCCAGGCACGCGCGCACGGGGGCGAAGCTGCGGCGGTGCTGGGGGCAGGGGCCGTGGCTGCGCAGGGCGGCGAGGTGGGCGGGGGTGCCGTAGCCTTTGTGCTGGTCGAAGCCGTATTCGGGGTGGGCGTCGTGCAGGGTCTGCATGAAGCGGTCGCGGCTGACTTTGGCGAGGATCGAGGCGGCCATGATGGCGCGGTCGAGGGCGTCGCCGCCGATCAGGGCTTGGGCCGGGCAGGGCAGGCCTTTGGGGACGACGTTGCCGTCGATGCGGGCGAACTGGGCGACGTGGGCGACGCCTTCGACGGCGCGGCGCATGCCGAGCATCGTGGCCTGGTAGATGTTGAGGGCGTCGATTTCGCCGACGTCCACCATCACCACGTGCCAGGCCAGGGCACGGTCGAGGATCTTGTCGTAGAGCTGGTCGCGGCGGGCCGCGGTGAGCTGCTTGGAGTCGTCCAGGCCGTTGAGGCGTGGGCGGTCGGGGCAGAACACCACGGCGGCGACGGCCACGGGGCCGGCCAGCGGGCCACGGCCGGCTTCATCCACGCCGGCCACGTAGCGCGGGGCGACGGTGGCCAGGGCGGCGCCGTCGAACAGGGCCAGGGAGGCGGCTGCGGCGTGGCGTCGGCTCATGCGGCGCGGCCGTGGTGGGGGCCGCGTTCGAGCAGATCGGTGACGGCGTCGGCGGCACGGGCGGAGGCATCGCGCCGCAATTGCAGGTGCAGGCGCTCGTAGGTGTCCTGCAGGTCGATCACGCGCTGGGGGTGGTCGAACCACTGCAGGATGGCGGCGGCCAGTTTGTCCGGGGTGCAGTCGTGCTGCATCAGCTCCGGGGCAAGGTCCTTGCCGGCGAGGATGTTGGGCAGGGCGAAGCGGTCGACCTTGAGCAGGCCCAGCGCCTTGACGATGCGGTAGGTGAGTTCGGCCACGCGGTAGCCGACCACCATCGGGCGTTTGACCAGCATCGTCTCCAGGGTGGCGGTACCGGAGGCGAGCACGACCACGTCGGCGGCGATCATCGCGGTGCGCGCGTTGCCGTCGAGCAGGTGCGAATGCGCAACCGGCAGCGCCGAGGCGGAGAGTTGCTCGCTGATCAATTGGCGGCAGGCGGCGTTGGCGGCCGGAACCACCACGTGCAGGCCGGGGATGCGTTCGGAGACCTGCCAGGCCGCTTCGAAGAACGGTTCGCCGAGCTTGCCGATTTCCCCCAGGCGGCTGCCGGGCAGTACCGCCAGCACCTTCGCGTTGGAGGGCAGGCCGAGCTCGGCACGCGCCTGTTCGCGATCATTGTGCAGCGGGATGTCATCGGCCATCGGATGGCCCACGAAGCGGGCGTCGATGCCGTGCTTGGCGTAGATCGGCGGTTCCATCGGGAACAGGCACAGCACCAGGTCGGCGCTGGCCCCGATCTTCTCGGCGCGCTTCTCGCGCCAGGCCCAGACGGAGGGGCTGACGTAATGGACGGTACGGACGCCGCGCTCCTTCAGCCAGCGCTCGACGCCGAGGTTGAAGTCGGGCGCGTCGATGCCGATGAACACGTCCGGCTGCCACTCCAGCGCACGCGCGCGGAACTCGCGGCGCAGTTTGAGCAGGCGCGGCAGGTGGCGCAGGATTTCGGTCAGGCCCATCACCGCCAGTTCGCTGGCGTCGAACCAGGTCTGGCAGCCGGCGCTGCGCATGGCATCGCCGCCGATGCCGGCAAACTCGGCATTCGGGAAGCGCAGGCGCAATTCGCGGATCAGGCCGGCACCGAGCAGGTCGCCGGAGGCTTCACCGGCGACCAGGGCGATCCGCACCGGGCGCTCGGAGGTGCGCACGGCCAGCGTCTGTTCAACGCTGGTGGCCATCGCAGCGAGTGGAATGATCTCGGCGGTCGTCATGCCCGGGGTGTGCCCGCCTGGAGCCGTCATCGCAGCAGGGGCCTCTCGGCGCTTTCGATGAAGTCCAGCAGGTCCTTCACGTCGGCGCTGTGGGTCGCCTGCTCGGCCAGCTGCACCTTGGCTTCGGCCAGCGGCAGGCCGGCCACGTACAGCGTGCGGTAGGCGCGCTTGATGCTGGCGATGCGCTCGGCATCGAAGCCGCGGCGCTTGAGGCCTTCGCTGTTGATGCCGCGCGGGCGGCCCAGGCTATCGCTGCCGACCATGGTGAACGGCGGAACGTCGCCGTTGGTCAGCGCGCCCATGCCGAGGAAGGCGTGGGCACCGATGCGGCAGAACTGATGCGCACCGGCGAAGCCGCTGATGATCACGTAATCGCCCACGGTGACGTGGCCGGCCAGCGTGGTGTTGTTGGAGAACACGCAGTGGTTGCCGACGTGGCAGTCATGCGCCACGTGGGTGTAGGCCAGCATCCAGTTGTCGTTGCCGACCGTGGTGATGCCACCGCCACCGGCGGTGCCTCGGTTGATGGTGACGAATTCGCGGATGACGTTGTCATCGCCGATCACCAGTTCCGTGCGTTCGGCCTTGTACTTTTTGTCCTGCGGCTCGCCACCGATCGCGGCATGGCCGATGAAACGGTTGTTGCGGCCGATCCGGGTCGGGCCGTGGATCGAGCAGTGCGGACCGATCTCGGTGCCGGCACCGATCTCCACGTCCGCACCGATCAGGCAGAACGCACCCACGCGCACATCCGCAGCCAGCGTCGCCGACGGGTCGATGACCGCGGTGGGGTGGATGAGAGGGGCGTTGTCAGTCATTGCAGATCTCCTGCCTGGATCATTCGCGGGTGCCGGCGCACAGCACTTCGGCGCAGGCGACGATTTCGCCATCAACCTTGGCCACACAGTCGTACACCGCCATGTTGCGGATCACGCGCTTGATCTCCACGTGCATTTCCAGCACGTCGCCGGGCACGACCTGCTTGCTGAAGCGCGCCTTGTCGACCTTGACCATGTAGAACAGCTTGGACTGCGCATCGCGGCCCAGGGTGAGCTGGGTGAGCACGCCGCCGGCCTGGGCCATGGCTTCGATGATCAGCACGCCGGGCATGATCGGCTGGCCCGGGAAGTGGCCCTGGAAGAACGGCTCGTTGATGCTGACGTTCTTGGTGGCGACGATCTTCCGGTTCTCGAAATCGAGCGAGATCACCTTGTCCACCAGCAGGAACGGATAGCGGTGCGGGATCAACTGCTGGATCTGGTTGATGTCCGGCAGATTCTGGTTATTGCTCATTCCTTCTCCTTGCTCACAGACAGGATGCGCCGGGCGAGCGCATCGAGCTGCTTGAAGCGCGCGGCATTTTTACGCCACGTGCGGTTGTCGGTCAGTGGGGTGCCGGAGGAATACTCGCCCGGCTCATGAATGGAGTTGCGCACCACCGATTTGCCGGTGATGACGACCTTGTCGCAGATTTCGAGGTGACCGACGACGCCGACGGCGCCGCCCAGCAGGCAGTAGCGGCCGATCTTGGCGCTGCCGGCGATGCCGGTGCAGCCGGCGATGGCCGAGTGGGCGCCGATCTGGACGTTGTGGGCGACCTGCACGAGGTTGTCCAGGCGCACGTCGTTTTCGAGCACGGTGTCTTCCAGCGCGCCGCGATCCACGCAGGTGTTGGCGCCGATTTCGCAGTCGTCGCCGATGCGCACGCCGCCGAGCTGGGGCACTTTGATCCAGTGGCCGGCATCCATGGCCAGGCCGAAGCCATCGGCACCCAGCACGGCGCCGGGATGGATGCGCACGCGCTTGCCGAGCTTGACGCGGGTGACCAGGGTGACGCGGGCGATCAGTTCGCAGCCGGTATCCAGGGTGCAGTCTTCGCCGATGATGCTGCCGGGGCCGACGATGCAGTTCTCACCGACGACGCTGCGCGCGCCGATGGTGACGAACGGCCCGATGTGGGCGCTGGCGGCGACCTGGGCGTCCGGATCGATGCAGGCGCTGGGGTGGATGCCCGGGGCGCGCGGCGGTGCGATGTCGAACAGGGCGGCGATCTTGGCGAACGTGGTGTACGGGTCCTTGGCGACCAGGGCGGCGCCGGGCGCGGCCTCGGCATCCTCGGCGCGCAGCACGACGATGGCCGCCTGGCTGTCGGCCAGCTGCGCGCGGTAGCGCGGATTGGCCAGGAAGGTGAGCTGGCCGGGGCCGGCATGGGCGAGCGTAGCCACGCCATGGATGGCGGTGCTGCCATCACCATGGACCTGCAGGCCAAACTGCTCGGCGAGTTGCTGGGCGGTATAGGTAGGAGTGTTCACCGGGGGAGTTTACCGTGTGCTGCCGAAACGGTCATGCGGGGCGGGGGTTTTGGGTGTCTTGGTCGGTTTGTTGCGGCGTGGCGCTTCGGTTGCCATCGCGCGGGGTCATGACGGGCAGCCCTGGCCAGGACGCGCCGTAAACCCATCCCTGGGGGCTCGTGGGCCGCATCCATGCGGCCCAACGGTCCTGGCCAGGGCCACCCGCCACGACCCCCGACAGTGTCATGCGAGCGCGGCAGGGTAGTGCCGGCCGCTGGCCGGCTCTCGTTGATCCCGGACGTTCGTGCCGACCAACGGTCGGCACCTACCCGAAGCGGCATCGAACGGTCGGCACCTACCAAAGCGGCATCGAACGATAAGTCCCAACCCAAAGCGGCATCGACCAATGATTGGTTCGAACCCAAATCGGAACGGACGCATGATCGCCACCACCCCCAAAACGAAAACGCCGGGCAATGCCCGGCGAATGCGTACCGCGTCTGTTGGAGAGCCCCCTCCTGTTGAAGGGGGCGCGCCGAAGGCGCGGGGATGAGGTGGAATGCGCGGACGAACTGCGAAGCAGTTCGTCAGAACTGACCGCCGAACGTGAATTGCAGACGCTCGACTTCGTCGCCATCTTCCTTCTTCAACGGGAAGGCGTAGCTGATCGAGATCGGGCCGACCGGGGCGCGCCACAGCAGGGCCACACCGGTGGACACGCGCAGTTCGTTGGCCTTGAAGTTGTCTACGCCCGTGTACACGTTGCCGAAGTCCACGAAGGCCGAGATGCGGGCCGAGGGGCTGTCGAACAGGCGCGGGAAGTAGGCTTCCACCGAACCGACGGTCTTCAGCGAGCCACCCAGCGGCTGGCCGCGGTTGTAGCTCAGGGTCGGTTCCGAACGCGGGCCAAGGGTGTTGTCCTCGAAACCACGCACCGAGTTGGTACCACCGGCGTAGAAGTTCTCGTAGAACGGCAGGCCCGAGGCGGTCACCACGCGGGTGCTGCCATCCGGGTTGGTGATCACGCGGGTGGTGTCATTGCCGTAGCTGTCGCCGTAACCCACTTCGGCGCGGGTGTTGATGACCAGCTGCGGGATGATCGGCCAGTACTTGGAGAACTGATAGTTCAGCTTGTAGTACTCGACGGTCGAACCCGGCAGCGTGGTTTCCAGGCCGACGCGCTGGTAGGTACCGCGGGTCGGCATGAAGTAGTCGTTGCGGGTATCGCGCGCCCAACCCAGCTCGGTGCGCCAGGAATGGAACGTGCGCTGGCCGATGGCATCGATGTAATCGATGATCGCCTGCGGGGTCGAGCCCTGGTAGGTGGTGATCTGGTTGCTGTCGATGCCCACCATCAGCGAGACGGTGTCGTTCTCGGTGATCGGCACGCCGAACACCACCTGCGCGGCACCGTTGGTGCTGTTGTACTGCGCGGTGTTGAAGTCGGAGTAATCCAGTTCGCGCCAGGACAGGTTGTAGCCCAGCGAGACGCCGTCATCGGTGAAGTACGGGTTGGTGTAGCTGAAGCCGTAACGCTGCAGGTAGCTGCTGCGCGAGGCTTCGACCGACACGCGGTTGCCGCCGCCGAGGAAGTTGTTCTGCGACAGCTGCACCGAGGTGGTCATGCCGTAGGACTGCGAATAGCCCAGGCCGAACACGAAGCTGCCCGAGGTGGTTTCCTTGACGTTGTAGACCACGTCGACCTGGTCGTTGCTGCCGGTGACCGGCGGCGTTTCCACGTCCACCGATTCGAAGTAGCCCAGGCGCTGCAGACGGATCTTGGAGCGGTCGATCGCGGCCTGCGAGTACCAGCTGTTCTCGAACTGGCGCATTTCACGACGCAGCACTTCGTCGGAGGTGCGGGTGTTGCCCTTGAAGGTGATGCGGCGCACCGACACGCGCGGGCCGGGAACGACCTGCATGTTGATGGCCACCGTGCGGTCGGCACGGTTGCTGGTCGGGATCGGGTTCACCTTGGCGAACGCGTAACCGATGTTGGACAGCGAATTGGTGATTTGGTCCGAGCTGAATTCCAGCAGCGCACGCGAGAAGGTGTCGCCGGACTTCTGGATCACCATGCGCTCGACATCTTCCTGCGGCAGGATGGTGTCGCCGGTGACCTTGATCTCGGAAATCTTGTACTGCTCACCCTCGGTCACGCCGGCGGTGATGAACATGTCGCGCTTGTCGGGACTGATCGAGACCTGGGTGGAATCGATGCTGAAATCCACGTAGCCGCGGTCCAGGTACCAGCCGTTGAGCTTTTCCAGATCGCCGGACAGCTTTTCCTTGGAGTACTGGTCATCGCGGCGGTACCACGAGGCCCAGTTGTGCTCCTTGGATTCCCAGGTTTCCAGGATGTCCTTGGCCGGGAACTTCTCGGTGCCGACCAGGTTGACGTGCTGGATCTTGGCGGCCTTGCCTTCCTTGATCGCGATGGCGATGTCCACGCGGTTGCGGTCCAGCGGGCTCACCGTCGGGGTGATGTCGACGTTGTACTTGCCACGGTCGTTGTACTGGCGGCGCAGTTCCTGGGTCACGCGGTCCAGGCTCAGGCGGTCGAAGGTGCCGCCCTCGGTCAGGCCGATGTCGCTCAGACCCTTGAGCAGCTGGTCGCTCTTGATGTCCTTGTTGCCGGTGACGGTCAACTTGTTGATCGCCGGGCGTTCCTTGACCGTGACCACGAGGATGTCGCCCTGGCGGTTCAGCTGGACGTCTTCGAAGAAGCCGGTCTTGTACAGCGCACGGATGGTTTCACCGACCTTGTTGTCGGTGATGGTGTCGCCACGTTCCACCGGCAGGTAGGTGAACACGGTACCGGAGGTGATGCGCTGGAGACCATCCACGCGGATGTCGCTGACGGTGAAGGGCTCGGCTGCCTGCGCCAGGGCGGGCGCGCCGAAACCGGCAACGAGTGCGAGGGCCAGCAGGCGGCGATTGGGGAGTCGCGTCATGTCACGTCCGGTTGGAGTCGATTTCAACATTGCGGGATGCCGGCGCATAAGACGACGACAAAAGGAAAAAAGTTCATCGCGGGACCAGGCCGAGGATGTCGTTGTAGAACGCCAATCCCATCAGCCCGGCCAGCAGCGCCAGGCCCACATACTGCCCGGCAGCCATGGCGCGCTCGCTCAGCGGGCTGCCCTTGACCAACTCGATAAGGTAATACAGCAGGTGCCCGCCGTCCAAGATGGGGATGGGCAACAGGTTGATGATGCACAGGCTCAGCGACAGCAGGGCCAGGAAATACAGGAACCAGTCCAGGCCGCGTTTGGCCGAGACATTGGCGACCCGGGCAATGGTGACCGGGCCGGAGATGTTCTGCAGCGAGGCGTTGCCGGTGACGATGCGGCGCATCATCCCCAGTGAATCGCCCGCCATCCGGGCGGCTTCGCGCAGGGCCACGGGCACTGCCGCAAACGGCCCGAACTTGAGTTCGGCGTCGTAGGCCGGGGCGTGGGTCTCCGGGAAACCGATGCCGATCTGCCAGGTCGGCTGGCCACGGCCGTCTACGCCCTGGCGGGGGGTGATCTCCAGCGCCAGCCGCTCGCCGCCGCGCAGGACGTCGATCATGCCGGGGCCGCCACGCTGGCCGAGCGCGGCGATCTGCGCCGGCACCTGGTCGGCACCTTCGATACGCTGGCCGTCCACGGCCACGATCAGGTCGCCCGGCACCAGCACGCCCTGGGCGGCTGCGTCGGGCAGGACCTTGTCCACCAGCGCCGGCTGCAGCCAGAACTGCCAGCTCAACCCGGTCAGCTGGGGCACGCGGCGTTCATCGAAGCCGGCCGGCAGCTGCGACAGCGGCAGGGTGCGGGTCCGCACCTGGTCCAGACCGTCGAGGACCTCGACCTTGGCATCGTGACGATCCATCGCCGCCGTGGTCAGCGCCATGCTGGCCTCGCCGGCGGTGGCCACGCTGCGGCCATCGACCTTGACCACACGGTCGCCGGCCTGCAGGCCAGCGGTCTGGGCCATGCCGGTGGTGCGGCCGATGGTGGCCGAATAATCCTGTTTCCCGATCACGAACATCGCCCACAGCAGGGCGATGCACAGGATCAGGTTGGCGGCCGGACCGGCGGCGACCACCGCGATCCGCTGCCACACGGTCTTGTGGTTGAAGGCCTGACCGCGCTCGGCCGGGTGCACCTCGACCTCGCGCTCGTCCAGCATCTTCACGTAGCCGCCCAGCGGAATGGCGGCGATCGCGAATTCAGTGCCGGCCCGGTTGCGGCGCGACCACAGCGGCTTGCCGAACCCGACAGAGAAGCGCAGCACCTTGATCCCGCAACGGCGGGCCACCCAGTAGTGACCGAACTCGTGGAAGGTCACCAGCAGGCCAAGGCTGACGATCATCCACCAGACGGATCCGATGAAATCACCCATGGTGATCAGCACTGTAAGGGGGCGTAGGGGGCATTCAGGCGTGGTCGATGGCGGCTTGGGTGATCTGGCGGGCGCGCTGATCGGCGGTCAGCAGGCCCTCCAGTGTATCGGCGGACTCGCTCGACAGTGTTGACAGAGCGTTAGCGACCAGCGCTGGAATGGCAAGGAAAGCTGCCCGCCCCTGAAGAAACGCTGAAACCGCGACTTCATTGGCCGCATTGAGGATCGCCGGGGCGGTGCCACCGGCGGCCATCGCCTGCCAGGCCAGCGTCAGGCACGGGAAGGCCTCGGTGTCCGGGGCTTCGAAATCCAGCCGCCCCTGGGTCAGCAGATCCAGCCCGCCGACCCCGGATTCGATCCGTTGCGGCCAGCCCAGGCCGACGGCCAGGGTGGTACGCATGTCCGGCAGGCCCATCTGGGCCAGGGTGGAGCCATCGACGAACTCGACCAGCGAATGCACCAGGCTCTGCGGGTGGACCAGCACGTCGATGCGCTCGCCAGGCACGCCGAACAGATGGTGGGCTTCGATGACTTCGAGGCCTTTGTTCATCAACGTCGCCGAATCCACCGAGATCTTCGGGCCCATGGACCACTTCGGGTGGGCCACGGCCTGGGCCGGTGTGACCTGGGCCAGCTGCTCGCGGCTGCGGCCACGGAACGGGCCGCCCGAGGCGGTCAGGATGATCCGGCGCACGCCGGCCCCATCGAGGCTCGCATCGCGGGAGCGCAGGCACTGGAAGATCGCGCTGTGCTCACTATCGATCGGAATGATCTCGGCCCCGGCGGCCGCGGCCTGGCGCATCAGCAGTTCGCCGGCCAGTACCAGCGATTCCTTGTTGGCCAGCAGGATGCGCTTGCCGGCCGCGGCGGCGGCCAGGGTCGAGGACAGCCCGGCGGCGCCCACGATGGCAGCGACCAGGGTGTCGCAGACATCGCTGGCGGCCAGCTGGTCCAACGCCGCAGCGCCCGCATGGGGCTGGGTGGCCAGGCCGGCGTCACGCAGGCCGTCGCGCAGGGCGGCATACCGCGATTCGTCGGCGATCACCGCATGGGCCGGGCGGTGCACGGCGCACAGGGCGACCAGCGCAGCGACCTGGCGGCCGGCGGCCAGCACGGTGACCTGATAGCGGTCCGGATGGCGCGCGATGACGTCCAGCGCGGATGCGCCGATCGAACCGGTGGCGCCGAATACGGCGACCCGGCGGGGGGCAGAAGCGCTGGCCATGGTTAGAACCCGAAGATTTCCTTGCCGAGTGCGAACACCGGCAGGGCGGCGAGAACGCCGTCGATACGATCGAGCACGCCGCCATGGCCCGGGATGATATGGCCCGAATCCTTGGCGCCGGCGTGGCGCTTGATCAGGCTCTCGTAGAGATCGCCCAGCACCGAGGCGAACACGGTGACCACGGCGGTGATCACCAGGCCGACCAGGTGGCCGCTGTCGATACCGGCCAGCCAGCCGAAGCCCAGTGCCACGATCAGCCCGGCGACCATGCCGCCACCCAGGCCTTCCCAGGTCTTGTTGGGGCTGATCCGCGGGGCCAGCTTGGTGCGCCCGAAGGTGCGGCCGGCGAAGTAGGCGCCCGAATCGGCGGCCCAGACCACGGCCAGCGCGGTCAGCAGCCACAGGTGGCCGTTGTCACCGCTGGCATGGATGAGCACCAGCGAGGCCCAGGCCGGCACGATCGCCAGGGTGCCGGCCAGCAGCTTGAGCGCACGCGCCGGGCTGCTCGGGCTGGCGCCGAAGGTGAAGAACCGCAGCCACAGCAGCGCCATCAGCCACCAGCCGATGCCGATCAGCGCGGCGATCTGGTACAGCACCAGCGAGCCGGCATCGGCCCACACGATCAGCACCATCAGCACCAGATTCAGCACCAGCAGCACGGTGCGGGCGAGGGTGTCTTCGACGTCGGCCAGCTTCAGCCATTCCCACAGGCCGATCAGGAACACGGCGGCCGCCGCGGCGGCCAGCCACTGGGTGGGCAGCATCAGGATGGCGAGGATGGCGACCGGCGCCATGATCAGCGCGGCGATGACTCGGGTCTTGGTCATGGGGAAGAGGTCTCGGTGGCCAAGGCGGCGATCTGGGCGCTGGTCAGGCCGAAACGGCGTTCACGCGAGGCATAGGCATCGATTGCCTGCTGCAGGACGGCGGCGTCGAACTCGGGCCACAGTACGTCGGTGAACCACAGTTCGGTATAGGCCAGCTGCCAGAGCAGGAAATTGCTGATGCGGGTATCGCCACCGGTGCGGATGAACAGGTCTGGCGGCGGCAGGTCGGCCAGGGCCACGCGGCTGCTGAGCATCGCCTCGTCGATCTGCTCGGGCAGCAGGCGACCGGCCGCGACCTCGGCAGCCAGTTCGCGCGCGGCGCGGGCGATGTCCTGGCGGCCGCCGTAGCTGGCGGCGATGTTCAGCGTCATCGCGCGGTTGCCCGCGGTGCGCTGTTCGGCCAGCTGCATGCGGCTGACCAGCCCGGCGCCGAAACGCTCGCGCTCGCCGATGAAACGCACACGCACGCCGCGCCGGTGCAGCTCGTCCACTTCGCGGTCGAGGGCATTGAGGAACAGCTTCATCAGCGCGTCGACCTCATCGCTCGGCCGGCCCCAGTTTTCACTGGAGAAGGCGAACAGGGTCAGCGCGGCGATGCCGTGGTCGAGGCAGAATTCGATGGTGCGGTTGACCGCGCGCGCGCCGGCACGATGGCCGATCACGCGCGGGCGACGACGCTTCTGCGCCCAGCGCCCGTTGCCATCCATGATGATGGCAACATGGCGCGGCATGGGCGCGTCGGAACTGCTGGTCGGGGCCTGGGACATAGGGCTCAGACCGCCATCAGTTCCTTTTCTTTCTCGGCGACAACACTATCGACGTCCTTGATGGACTTGTCGGTCAGCTTCTGGATGTCGTCTTCGCCGCGCTTCTTGTCGTCTTCGCTGATCGCCTTGTCCTTGATCAGGGTGGCGATCGCCTTGTTGGCGTCCTGGCGGATGTTGCGGATGGCGATCTTGGCGCCTTCGCCTTCCTTCTGCACCTGCTTGCCCAGCTCCTTGCGGCGCTCTTCGGTCGGCGGCGGCAGGTTCAGGCGGATGACGGTGCCGGCCACGTTCGGGGTCAGGCCGAGGTCGGAGGCATAGATCGCCTTTTCCACGTCCTTGATCATGCCTTTGTCGAACAGCGTGATGACCAGCGAGTGGCCCTCGGAGACGCTGATCGAGGCGACCTGGTTCAGCGGGGTGTCGGTGCCGTAGGCCTTGACGGTGATGCGGTCCAGCAGGGCCGGGGAAGCACGGCCGGTGCGGATGGAGGTGAGGGTGTGCTTCAGAGCATCGATGCTCTTTGCCATGCGCGTCTGCGCGTCCTGCTTGATTTCGTTGAGCATCGCCCGAATCCTGGATGTAACTGGGAATCGGGCGATTATAGGCGAAGAAGGGCCTTCGCCGGGCCGTTCAGGGCGCCCGGTGTGGGGCGCCGCTCAGGCTCAGCTGTTGTCGCGGCCCTGCACCAGGGTGCCGATGTTGTCGCCGTGCAGGATCTTGAGCAGCTCGCCCGGCTGGCCCATGTCGAACACACGCAGCGGCAGATCGCTGTCGCGGGCCAGCGCGAAGGCGGCCGTATCCATCACTTCCAGCCCGCGGCGGATCACTTCGTCGTAGGTCAGGCTGTCGAAACGGACCGCGTCGCTGTACTTGTTCGGGTCCTTGTCGTACACGCCGTCGACCTTGGTGGCCTTCAGCAGCAGGTCCGCGCCGATCTCGATCGCACGCAGGGCAGCGCCGGAATCGGTGGTGAAGAACGGGCTGCCGACGCCGGCGGCAAAGATCACCAGACGGCCCTTTTCCAGGTGGCGGATGGCGCGGCGACGGATGTAATCCTCGCAGACGTCGTTGATCTTGATCGCGCTCATCACGCGGGCCTTGGCGCCCAGCTTCTCCAGGGCGTCCTGCATGGCCAGCGCATTGATCACGGTGGCCAGCATGCCCATCTGATCACCGGTGACCCGGTCCATGCCGCCTGCGGCCAGGCCGGCGCCGCGGAAAATGTTGCCGCCGCCGATCACCAGGGCCACTTCGGCACCGGCGGCCTGCGCTTCCATCACCTCACGGGCGAGGCGGTGGATCACCTTGGGGTCGATGCCGTAGTCCTCGTCTCCCATCAGCGCCTCCCCGGAAACTTTCAACAGGATGCGGCGATAGGCGAGCTTTGACATGGCGATCTCTGGGTGCGTGGAAAACGCCCGGATTCTACTGGAAGCCGGGCCATCGGGCAGCATAAATTTGCTGCACTGCGGCGTATGGAGGCGCTGCGGCGGCCGCGATGACGGCGCCGCGAGCGGCTCGGGCTCAGGCTCAGGCTGGCGCGGTACTGGGCGAGCGCGCGATGACGCGGTTGCGGCCCAGGTTCTTGGAGCGGTACAGCACGTCGTCGGCGGCCTTGAGCAGGTCCTGAACATCGGCGAAACGCTCGTAGCCTCCCTGGGTGGCCACGCCGGCCGAGAAGGTCACGAACAACGGGCCACTGGCCGCTTCGGCCATCGGCGTGTTGACGATCGTGGCCAGCACCCGCCGGACCACTTCCAGCGCGACCGGCTCGGTGGTATTGGGCAGCAGCGCGATGAATTCCTCGCCGCCGAAACGGGCCACCGTGTCGCTGTTGCGCAGCTGCTCCTGCAGCTTCGTGGCGAACATGCGCAACACCTGGTCACCCATGAGGTGGCCGTGGGCATCGTTGATCTTCTTGAAATCGTCCAGGTCGATGAAGGCCACCGAGAGTGGCCAGCCATGGCGGGTGGCGCGCAGGAATTCCTGCTCGAGCACGGCTTCGAGCTGGCGGCGGTTGAGCACGCCGGTCAGTGCATCGCGGTGGGCCTGCTCGGCCAGCCGATTGGCGCGCGCCTCGAATTCATCCGCACGCTGGCGGGCCAGGGCGGCGTCCTGCATCTCGCGCAGGTTGCGCAGCGTGGCCAGCTCCTGGGCATGGTCGATCAGCTGCTGCACGCGCGAGGGCGAGAACAGCGGGGTTTCGAACAGGGTGCTGATATCCGGCAGCGATTCGCCGATGCGGGCCAGTACCTGGTCGAACTGGGCGCTGTCCAGGCCGAGGGTATCGTGCACGAGCTGCAGCGCATGTTCGCGCGCGGCATCGGCATCGGTGCCGAGCCAGATATCGGCCACGGCGCCGGAAAGGGCGACGCAGTTCTGGAAATTGTCTTCGCCGGTAGCGGGCGATTCGCTGTGCGCGATGCTGTCCACCAGGTAGCGGGGCAGGCCCCATTCTTCGGCCACCCACGCGCCGACATCGGCATGGCTGCACTGCAGGTGTTCGCGCTCCAGTGCGACCAGGGCGTCGTTGTCGGTCGCCTGGCGCAGCAGCGGGAGATAGGTCTCCGGCTGCGCCTGGGCGAGGGCGAGTACGCCGATGTCCTGCAGCAGGCCGGCCAGCATCAATTCCTCGGCCTTGCGCAGGCCGCGGGCCTGGCCGAGCAGGCTGGCTGCCAGTGCACTGAGGATGCTGCGGCGCCACGCGCGCTCGCGCAGGTCCTGGCCGTCGCCGGCCGCGGTCAGGTTCTGGGTGACGGTGAAGCCCAGTGCCAGGCTGACAGTGGCATTCAGGCCGAGCATGGTCAGTGCCTGGCCGAGGTTTTCGATGCGTCGGCGGCTGGCATACAGCGGTGAATTGGCGATGCGCAGCATGCGGGCACTCAGCGCCATGTCGATGGCGATGATGTCGGCAGCGGTGGTGATGTCCGCTTCCGGATCCTGCGCCAGTTCGATGATGCGCAGGGCAATACCGGGCGGGGAGGGCAGGTTGCGGCAGAGCGCCAGGGCGGCTGTCAGCTCGGGAGGCATGGCGGGCTTTTCAGTGTGTTGGGGCAAGAATACCTGAGGTACATCACAGTTTCGTCCTTGATTTCTTGCGTTGACGCGGCAGATCAGTTTGGGAGTATTGCCCTGATCCGGCACACAAAGCAAAGCCAATGGACAAAAAAAAGAAGCCGCGGAGTCCGCGGCTTCTTTCGTAACACATTCGAGCGGTGAAGATCAGGCCAGGCCGGCCTGCTTCATCACTTCGGCGGCGTAGTCTTCCACCACCTTCTCGATGCCTTCGCCGACCGCCAGGCGCTGGAAGCCGACCACGTCGGCACCGGCGGCCTTGAGGACCTGCTCGACCGACTGGTTGGTGTCCAGCACGTACGGCTGGCCGTACAGGGTCACTTCGTTGACGATCTTGGCGATCTTGCCGCTGATGATCTTTTCCAGGATATCGGCCGGCTTGGACTTGTCCTTGTCGGACATCTTGGCCAGTTCGATTTCCTTTTCCTTGGCGACGAACTCGGCCGGCACATCGGCGGCCTTGTTGTGCGGCGGGTTCATGGCAGCCACGTGCATGGCCAGGCCACGGGCCAGTTCTTCGTTGCCGCCGGCCAGTTCAACCAGCACGCCGATGCGGCCGCCGTGCACGTAGGCAGCGACGTTGTTGGTCGATTCCAGGCGCACGATGCGACGCACGTCGACCTTCTCGCCGACCTTGGCAATGACGGCAGCGCGGGCTTCTTCGATCGTCTCGCCGGACGGCAGCTTGGCGGCCTTCAGGGTGTCGATGTCGGCAGCGCCCGAGCTCAGCGCGGTGGCAGCAACAGCCTTGGTGAAGTCCAGGAAGTTGCTGTCCTTGGCGACGAAGTCGGTTTCCGAGTTGACTTCGACCAGCACGGCCTTGCCGCCGTCCTGGGCCGCCACGATGATGCCTTCGGCAGCCACGCGGTCAGCCTTCTTGTCGGCCTTGGCCAGGCCGGACTTGCGCAGCCATTCGGCCGAGGCGTCGATGTTGCCGCCGTTTTCGACGAGTGCCTTCTTGCACTCCATCATGCCGGCGCCAGTGCGCTCGCGCAGTTCCTTGACCAGGGAAGCAGTGATTTCCACGGGATTTCCTCACGAAAGAAAGGGGTTGGGCCGGCATGGTGGCCGGCCCGTGTGACAGGTGTCCTGTTGTCGCGCCATCGGCAGCGGACAGGAGCGGTGGGCGCGCTGGGCCCCCCCCGGGCCGGGATACGGCCCGGGGTTAGCCCCCGGCCCGAGCGGCGGCCACCCGGGGGTAAGCGGCCCGCGACGCCCGAGCGGCAGCCCCCAT
>NZ_JBDJMT010000031.1:0-32686 GCF_039674045.1 Stenotrophomonas sp. TWI602 | reverse complement strand
CGCCCCGGGGGGTCCGGCGCGCCCGGGGCGCCCCCCCCCCTGTGTCGGCGCCCCCCCCGCCCCCGCCCCCCCCCCCGCCACTACCGGTGTGATGCGCCGCACGGCCACCGGTGCCTTCGTCACGCACCCGCCGCCACCCATGGGGTGGCTCTACCCTGAAGCGGATCAGCGCTTCGCCATTTCTTCTTCGATCTCATCGGAACTGCGTGCCAACGCAGCCGTCAGTACCTGATGGCCGTCCTCGGTGATCAGCACGTCATCTTCGGTACGGATGCCGATACCGCGCCAGCGCGCTTCCACGCTGCGGTCGTCCGGTGAGACATACAGGCCCGGCTCGATGGTGAACACCATGCCCGGCTCCAGCATCCGCGAATCCCCGGCCAGCCGGTAATCGCCGACGTCGTGCACGTCCAGACCGAGCCAGTGCCCGGTCTTGTGCCGGTAGAACCGCTGGTAATGCGCTTCGGCGATGTTCTCTTCCAGCGTGCCCTTGAGCAGGCCCAGCCGCAGCAGGCCGTCGGTCAGGGTTTCCACGGCGGCCAGATGGCCGGCTTCGTACGCATTGCCCGGGCGGGCCTGGGCCAGCGCCGCCGCCTGCGCCGCACCGACCAGGTCATGCAGCGCGCGCTGCTCGGCACTGAAGCGGCCGTTGACCGGGAAGGTACGGGTGATGTCACTGGCGTAGCCGCGGTACTCGGCACCGGCATCGATCAGGACCAGATCGCCATCGTGCGAGCGCGCGTTGTTGTCGCGGTAATGCAGGATGCAGCCGTTTGCACCGGCGCCGACGATGCTGCTGTAGGCCGCACACGCATCATTGGCACGGAACACACGCTCCAGATCGGCCTGCAGTTCGTACTCGTGGATGCCCGGCCGCGCCACGTGCATCGCGGCACGGTGGGCCTGCACGCTGATGTCGGCGGCGCGCTGCATGACGGCGATTTCCGCGGTCGATTTGAACAGCCGCTGCTCGTGCAGCAGGTGGCCCAGCTCAAGGAATTCATGCGGCGGCTGCGCGCCATGCCGCACCTGCGAGCGTACCCGGTTGACCCAGCCGATCAGCTTGAGATCGAACTCGGCATCGCGACCGAAGTGGTAGTACACCCGCGAGCGCCCTTCCAGCAGGCCGGGCAGGATGTCGTCCAGATCGTCGATCGGGTAGGCGTCATCCATGCCGTACTGCGACACCGCACCTTCCTGGCCAGCGCGCGCGCCATCCCAGGCTTCGCGGTCCGCTTCGCGCTCGCGGCAGAACAGGATCACCTCGCCATGGCGGCGGCCCGGGATCAGCACCAGCACGGCCTCCGGTTCCGGGAAGCCGCTCAGGTACCAGAAATCCGAGTCCTGGCGGAACGGATAATGCGTATCCAGGCTGCGCACGCGCTCGGATGCAGCCGGCAGCACCAGGATGGCGTCATCGCCGGCCATCTCCATCAACTGCTGGCGGCGGCGGGTGTATTCGGCGGCGGAGATGCCGGTCAGCTGCCGGATATCCATCTCAGTTCAGGCGCTGCCGGTGGCGCGCGGCCATGACACAGTCACCGTGCAGCAGCAGCACCGCCACGCGGATGAACTCCTCGATCTCGGCCAGCGCGTCTTCGTCGTCGTCGTTGCCGCTTTCGAAGTCTTCGCTGGAGGCCTGGGCCAGCTTGGCCAGATCGGTCAGGGCTTCATCGCCCTCTTCGGACAAGGCCGGCCGGTTCTGGCCCGAGCCCAGCCCGAAGCCGCCCAGGAACGCGCGCGCCCAGGTGAACAGCGCATCGGCCTGCGCGGCGGTATCGCTTGAATCGCTCAGCAACAGTTCGAAGGCGAAATCGCGGTCTTCCATCTGCGCCACGCTGGCATCGAGCAGGCGCGCCAGGGCGTCACCTTCGGCCGGGGTCGGCAGGTTGTCATCGGCCAGGACGCGGGCCGGCCATTCACGCACCGGCGCACCACCGGCGGACAGCCAGCCGCACAGGCCGCCGTGCAGTTCAGCGGCGCTGGCGCCCAGGCCCAGGGCCTGGCTGGCCTGGTTTACGTCGTCGACACTCGGGAGTTCGGTCATCTTGGGGCTACGGTTTGTGAGCGCCACAGTGTAGCAATCCACCTGTGTCCACCGGGTTGCCATGGCCCGCCCGAGGCCCTGCCCCGGCACCGGTGGGCCGACGGCCGGCAGGCCCCGTCATTATTCGCTTGACCGCCCCGTCCGCCCTTGCCTATGGTGCCGGACATGGAACCCGCCGACGCCATCGCCCAATTGCAGGCCTTCGCCGCCCGCGTGGAGGCGTTGCTTGAGCGCAACCAGCGTCTGGCAGACGAGAACCGCAGCCTGCGCCATCAGCAGGAACAGCTGGTGGCCGAGCGCTCCCAGCTGCTGGCCAAGAACGAGCAGGCCCGCTCCCGGGTCGAAGCGATGATCACCCGCCTCAAGTCCCTGGAGCAGCACACATGAGCCAGACCGAACCGGTCAGTGTCCGCATCCTGGATCGTGAATACACGGTGGGGGTGGGGGCCGAGGAACGCGAGAGCCTGACCGCCGCCGCCCGGCTGCTGGATGCCAAGATGCGCGAGATCCGCGGCAGCAACCGGATGGCCGCGGTCGACCGGGTCGCGGTGCTGGCCGCCCTGAACCTGGCCCACGAGCTGCAGCAGCTGCGTGATGAGCACGCCCGGCAGGCCATTGCCCTGCAGCAGACGCTGAGCGATCTCAATCGCCGCCTGGATCGGGCGTTCGACAACGCGGGTTGATCCACGCGACCGGTTCCACGCGGTGGTCGATTGCACAAGTGCATCGCATGGTCTTCATCGATCTGAATTGAAGTGCAATTCGACCGACGAACGGACTGGCCGAATCGTACAAGAGGGCTATAATCCTCGTTGCGTTCTCTGCTGTGAACGACGGCGTGTGCAAACATTCGCCTTGTCCCTTAATTACGACCACGGGTGCGCGACGGCGCCGGGAGTGCAAGTCCGCCTTGTAGCGGGAAGCCCGATGGAACCCCAGCGTACCCACTTGAACCCCGGGTTCAAGGTCGTTTCGCATGCATCGTCACGGCGGAGAATGCAATATTCCAGCAAGAGCGGCGTTCCCTTGGGACGTCGCTCTTGTTTTATCCGCTTCCCCCGCACGCTCCGGACCCAGGCATGACCGACCCGCGCTCCGCGCTGCGCCAGCAGCTGCGCCAACGCCGCCGTGATCTCCCCGCCGCCGTGCGCCTGGCCGCCGCCGAACACCTGGCCGATGGCCTGCTCGCCCTTCCTTTCGCGCCCACGCAGGGCCATGTCGCCGGCTACTGGGCGATGGATGGGGAAATCGCGCTGCACCGCTGGCAGATGCAGTTGCCCGCCGGCCTGACCTACTGCCTGCCGGTCCTGCACGAGAAGACGCTGCGCTTCGCGCCCTGGCGCCCGGGGCAGGCACTGACCACCAACCGCTTCGGCATCCCCGAACCCGATCTCGCGCTGGACGACACGCTCGCACCGGAGCAGATGGCGCTGGTCGTGGCGCCGCTGGTTGGTTTCGACGCACAGGGCCGGCGGCTGGGCATGGGAGGCGGCTGGTATGATCGCAGCTTCGCATTCCGCCACCAGCGCCCGGCGCCGCCGTGGCTGGTCGGGGTGGGCTTCTCGGTCCAGCAGGTCGATGACCTGCCGGTGCACCCCTGGGACGTCGCGGTGGATGCGATCTGCACCGACATCTCCACCCACGTCTGCGTACCGACCAACGGTCGGCACCTACCGTAATCAAAGACTCCGCATGACCGCACGCAAGCGCTACTGGCTGATGAAGTCCGAACCGGACGCTTTTTCCATCGATGATCTGCAGCGCGTGGGCCGGGAGCCCTGGAACGGCGTGCGCAACTACCAGGCACGCAACTTCATGCGCGATGGCATGAAGGTCGGCGACGGGGTGATGTTCTACCACTCCAACACCAAGGTGCCGGGGATCGTCGGGCTGGCCACGGTGGCCAGCGAGGCCTATCCGGACGACACCCAGTTCGATCCCGGATCGGACTATTACGACGCCAAGGCGACCCGCGAAGAACCGCGCTGGATGCTGGTGGACGTGGCCTTCGAACGCAAACTGCGCGACACCATTTCGCTGGATGAGATCAAGCTGCACGCCGATGCGCTGGGCGAAGGATTCCCGCTGACCGCGCGCGGCAACCGTCTCTCGATCCTCCCGGTGACCGCTGCGCAGTGGAAGCTGCTGCTGTCGCTGGAAAAGCACTGACCCCTTTCCTCCAAGAGTTGCCCGCCATGTCCGAAGCCAAGCGCCTGGCCGCTGAAAAAGCCATTGAATACGTCGAAGACGGCATGATCGTGGGGGTCGGCACCGGTTCCACCGTGGCCTACTTCATCGATGCCCTGGCCAAGATCCAGCACCGCATCAAGGGCGCCGTGTCCAGCTCGGACCAGAGCACCGCGCGCCTGAAGCAGCACGGCATCGAGGTGCTCGAGCTCAACCACACCGGCAACCTGTCGCTGTATGTGGACGGGGCCGACGAGTGCGACGGCAACAAGAACCTGATCAAGGGCGGCGGCGCCGCGCTGACCCGCGAGAAGATCATCGCCGAGGCCAGCGAGCGCTTCGTGTGCATCATCGACCCGAGCAAGCAGGTCAAGGTGCTGGGCAGGTTCCCGCTGCCGGTGGAAGTGATCCCGATGGCGCGCAGCCTGGTCGCCCGCCGCATCATGGACATGACCGGCGGCCAGCCGGCCTGGCGCGAGGGCGTGGTCACCGACAACGGCAACGTGATCCTGGACATCCACCACCTGGAGATCACCGATCCGGTCAAGCTGGAGCGCGAGCTCAACCAGCTGCCGGGCGTGGTCAGCGTCGGCCTGTTCGCGCGCCGCCCGGCCGATGTGGTGATCATCGGCGGTGAGCCGCCGATCGTGATCTGACCCCGTGGCCGGCCTGTGCGCCGGCCACCCCAACGAGGTACGCCCATGTCCCTGTTGCGCCTGCTGCCCCTGCTCCTGCTGTTCACCCTGACCGGCTGCGCCAGCACCAACGCCCGCCACTGGGTGGAGCTGGACGGCAACCGTTACCACGTTGAACTGGCCACCAATGACGACACCCGCGCCCGCGGGCTGATGTTCCGCGACCAGATGCCCGAGGACCACGGCATGCTGTTCATCCACGAACGCGAAGAACTGCAGGCGTACTGGATGAAGAACACCAAGATCGCGCTGGACATCCTGTACTTCGATGCGCAGCGCCGCCTGGTCAGCCAGCAGCGCGATGTGCCGCCGTGTTCGGCCGGCGATCGTTGCCCGCCCTACCCCAGCAGCGAACCGGCCCGCTACGTGCTGGAACTCAACGCCGGGCAGGCCGAAAAGATGGCGCTCAAGGACGGCACCGAACTCACGTTCGGCCCCGGCATCGCCGACGGCAAGTAAAAGGGCACCGATAAACGCGCCGCGCCCTTGAATCGCGGCGCGTTTGTCGCCAGTCTTGTCCCATGCAGGGGCAGATCACATTGCCGACGTGGGACTCACTGGCCGAGCTGGATGACGAGGCGCTGCCGCTGTTGCCGACGGCGTTGCTGATCGCCCGGGACGAATATCCGGATCTGGACCCCGCCGTCTACGACGCGGTCCTGCAGAGTCACGCCGACCACCTGCGCACCGAGATCGCCACGATCGACATGTGGCCGCTGAAGATCGCCGCGGTCAACCGCCACCTGTTCGACGAGCTGGGCTACAGCGGCGACCACGGCGAGTACTACGACCCACGCAACAGCTATCTGAACCAGGTCTTTGAACGCCGCCTGGGCAATCCGATTTCGCTGGCGCTGGTGCAGATGGAAGTCTCGCGCCGGCTCGGCATCCCGCTGGACGGGGTGTCCTTCCCGGGGCACTTCCTGGTGCGCCTGCCGCTCAACGACGGCGTGCTGGTGATGGACCCGTTCAACGGCGGCCGACCACTGGGCGTGGAGGAACTGCGCGAACGCGCACGCTCACACCTGGGCGGTGAAGTGCCCGACGACGACGTGCTCGCGCAGATCCTGGACCCGGCCCCGGCACGCGCGATCCTGATGCGGATGCTGCGCAACCTGCACGGCGTGTACGTGGAACGCGGCGAATGGGACCGCGCCGCGCGCAGTGCCGACCGCCTGCTGAAGCTGGCGCCCGAGCAGGACGACGCCCTGCGTGACCGCGGCATGGCCTACCTGCAGCTGGATTACGAGGCCGGCGCGCGCAGCGACCTGGGGCTGTATCTCAAGCGCAATGCCAAGGCCAGCGATGCCCAGTTCGTGCGTGAGAAGCTGGTCGGCCTCGGTGGCGTGGTGCCGCGTCTGCACTGACGGCGCCGCGACAGGGCGGCTGGCTGGCGTCTCAGTCGACTTCGACCATCTCGAAATCATCCTTGGTCACGCCGCAGTCCGGGCACGTCCAGGTATCGGGAATGTCGTCCCAGCGCGTGCCCGGGGCGATGCCCTCTTCCGGCAGCCCGTCTTCTTCCCGGTACAGGAAGCCGCAGACAACGCACATCCAGGTGCGGAAGGTGGTGGCGGTTGCGTCGGTCATCGGATAATCACGGCAGGACAAGAGCTGACAGCGCTCATTGTCCCACTCCCGTTGCGCTACCGGTAGCCATTGATGAATCACGCTTCAGCCCCCACGCCGCCCCGCGGCGTCTACCTCATCACCCCCGACGAGCCCGATACCGCACGGCTGCTGGCGCGCACCGCGCCGCTGCTGGCGGCTGGTGCCACCTGGCTGCAGTACCGCAACAAGACCGCCGATGCCACCCAGCGCCTGCGGCAGGCGACCGCGCTGCAGGCGCTGTGCGGGCAGCACGGCGTGCCATTGATCATCAATGACGACCCGGCGCTTGCCCATGCCGTGGGCGCCGCTGGCGTGCACCTGGGCGGCACCGACGGCGACATCGGCGCGGCGCGTGCCCTGTTGGGGCCCGACGCCATCATCGGCGCGTCCTGCTATGACCAGCTGGCCAATGCCGCGCGTGCCGTGGCCGAAGGCGCCAGTTATGTGGCCTTCGGCGCGTTCTTCCCCACCACCACCAAGGTCACCGCCAGCCGTGCCACGCCGGACCTGCTGCGGCAAAGCGCCGCACTGGGCGTGCCGCGGGTGGCGATCGGCGGGCTCAGCCCGGACAATGTGGGTCCCATCATCGCGGCCGGTGCCGACCTGGTGGCCGTGGTCAGCGGCATTTTCGCCGCCCCCGACCCGGTTGCCGCCCAGCGCGCCTTCCTCGCCCAGTTTCCGTAAGACCCAGGACACTCCATGAACCACGACCAGTCCCACGCCCTGTTCACCCGCGCCCAGAAGCTGCTGCCGGGTGGCGTCAACTCGCCGGTGCGCGCGTTCAAGTCGGTCGGCGGCGAGCCGTTCTTCGTCAAGCGCGCCGATGGCCCCTATCTGTATGACGTGGACGACAACCGCTACATCGATTACGTCGGCTCCTGGGGCCCGATGATCGTTGGCCACAACCACACCGCCGTGCGCCAGGCGGTCAAGCAGGCGATCGGCAACGGTCTGTCCTTCGGCGCGCCGTGCGAAGCCGAAGTGACCATGGCCGAAACGCTGACCCGGCTGGTGCCGTCCTGCGAGATGGTGCGCATGGTCAACTCGGGCACCGAGGCCACCCTGTCGGCGATCCGGCTGGCACGCGGTGCCACCGGCCGCAGCCGCATCGTCAAGTTCGAAGGCTGCTACCACGGCCATGGCGACTCGTTCCTGGTCAAGGCCGGCAGCGGCATGCTGACCTTGGGCGTGCCGACCTCGCCAGGCGTCCCGGCCGGGCTGAGCGAACTCACCCTGACCCTACCCTACAATGACTTCGAGGCCGCCACGGCGCTGTTCGCCGAACAGGGCGAGCACATCGCCGGGCTGATCATCGAGCCGGTGGTCGGCAACGCCAACTGCATCCCGCCGCGCGAGGGCTACCTGCAGCACCTGCGCGCACTGTGCACGCAGTACGGCACGGTGCTGATCTTCGATGAAGTGATGACCGGCTTCCGCGTGGCCCTCGGTGGCGCGCAGGCGCATTACGGCGTCACCCCGGACCTGACCACCTTCGGCAAGATCATCGGCGGCGGCATGCCGGTGGGTGCGTACGGTGGCCGCCGCGAGCTGATGTCGCAGATTTCCCCAGCTGGCCCGATCTACCAGGCGGGCACGCTGAGCGGCAATCCGGTGGCCATGGCAGCCGGCCTGGCGATGCTGGAACTGGTGCAGGAACCGGGCTTCCATGATCGCCTGAGTGCTTCGGCCGCGCGCCTGTGCGCAGGGCTGGAAGCAGCGGCGGCCGATGCAGGCGTGGCAGTGACCACCACCCAGGTCGGCGCGATGTTCGGCCTGTTCTTCACTGACCAGAAGGTGGAGACCTACGCGCAGGCGACCGCGTGCGACATCACCGCCTTCAACACCTTCTTCCACGCGATGCTGGAGCGCGGCGTGTTCCTGGCCCCCTCGGCGTATGAAGCCGGCTTCCTGTCCAGCGCCCATGACGACAGCATCATCGATGCGACGCTCGAAGCCGCGCGCGAAGCCTTCAAGGTCGTCAAGGGCTGATAGAACGCGGTAGGTGACGACCGTTGGTCGTCACGGGTGCGTACCGATCACCCCGCGTAGGTGACGACCGTTGGTCGTCACGGCGTGCGTACCGATCACCCTGCGTAGGTGACGACCGTTGGTCGTCACGGTGTGCGTACCGATCATCCCGGGTAGGTGACGACCGTTGGTCGTCACGGCGTGCGTACCGATCATCCCGCGTAGGTGACGACCGTTGGTCGTCACGGCGTCTACCGACCAACGGTCGGTAGCTACCGGCCGTTTTCGGCGCTCAGCCGAACAGAAAACGGCCTTTCATCATCGCGAAATGGCCGGGGAACGAGCAGAAGAAGGTGTAGTCGCCGCCCTTGGTCAGCTTGGCGGTGGAGAAGGTGACGCTGGTACTTTGTCCCCCGCCGATCACCGGCGTGTGCGCCAGCACGCGTGCATCGCCCTTGGACAGGTAGCTGTCGGCCAACGTGGTGCGCATGCCGGCCATCGCCACCGGCTGGTAATCCGCGGCGCGGGTCAGTACCCAGTTGTGGCCCATCGCGGTCGCGGCGAGCTTGCCGGTGTGGCGCAGGGTCAGCTTCACCTGGGTGCAGTCCGCGGCAACCTTGAGTTCCTTCTGGCTGAAGCTCATCTGGTCGGTACTGTCGATGGCGATCGCGCAGACACGCGCATGGGCGGCCGGGGCCAGCATCAGGCCGGCAAGCAACACGGGGGCAAGCAGTTTCAAGGCGATCTCCATCAGGCAGTCCCCGCGATTCTAGTGACCGACCGTGCAGGCGACGTGCGACGCGATGTCGCAGCGCAGGCACTGGGTGGGTTACGGTCAGCACTGGATCTGGACGAGACGGCCCCATGCCGCATGTGATCGAGTGCCTGCTGCTGGATTTCGATGGCGTGCTGGTGCGCTATGCGCGGCACCTGCGTGTGCGCCATCTGGCCGCGAGCGTCGGCTGCAGTGCGGCGCAGGTGCAGGCGGCGCTGTTCGACACTGGGCTGGAGCGCGCCTACGACAGCGGCATGGCCACGGACGCCTACCTGCAGCGACTGGGTGATGCACTGCAGACCACGATCAGCATCGCGCAGTGGCAGGCCGCGCGCATCGCCGCGTGCGCACCGCAAACAGGGGTGATCGAACGCGTGGCGCGGATCGCGCAGGCACTGCCGATCGGCATCCTGACCAACAACGGCGCGCTGATGGCGCAGACGATTCCACAGCTTGTTCCCACCCTGGCCGATGCCCTGCACGGCCGCATCCTGTGCAGCGGTGCGCTGGGCGGGCGCAAGCCGGATCCGGCGATATTCGCCAAGGCGGTGACGCTGCTGGGGGCGCGCGCCGAGCGCACGCTGTTCATCGATGACCTGTTCGTCAACGTGCGCGGGGCTCGGCTGGCCGGTCTGCCGGCCGAGACCGCGACGGACAGCCGCGCGTTCGGCAAGGTCATCAAGCGGTACGCCCTGGGGTAGAGCCGACCAACGGTCGGCTGCGCACGCGCCACAGCAACAGCAACAGCAGCCGACCAACGGTCGGCTCTACCGCGACGCGATGAACGACTGCACGGCCGCGCGCAGACGCTTCAGGCCTTCGGCGATTTCCTCATCGGTGATGTTCAGCGACGGCACGAAGCGCAGCACGTCCGGCCCGGCCTGCAGGGTCAGCAGGCCGTGTTCGGCGGCGTGGTCGAGGATGGGACCGGCCTGGCCGGCAAAATCCTTGTCCAGCACCGCGCCCAGCATCAGCCCGCGACCGCGGACCTGGCTGAACACCTTGAACTCGTCGTTGATCTTGCCCAGGCCATCGCGCAGCGCCTGCGACTGACGGCTCACGTTGTGCGCGATCTCCGGCGAGGACAGCTTGCGCAGCGCCACCCGGGCGACGGCGGCGGCCAGCGGATTGCCACCGAAGGTGGTGCCGTGCGCGCCAAACTGCATCACCTCGGCCACCTTCGGGCCGGCCAGCATCGCGCCGATCGGGAAGCCGCCGCCCAGCGCCTTGGCCAGGGTGACGATGTCCGGTTTGATGTTGTCCTGCCAATGCGCGAACAAGGTGCCGGTGCGGCCCATGCCGGCCTGGATCTCATCCAGCACCACCAGCGCGTTGTGCTGGTCGCACAGCTCGCGCACGCGCTGCAGGAAGCCAGGCTTGGCCGGCATCACGCCGCCCTCGCCCTGGATCGGCTCCAGCATCACCGCCGCGACATCGCCGGCGGCCATCGCGGTTTCCAGCTGGACCTCGTCATTGAAGTCGACATAGCGGAAGCCACCGGGCAGCGGCTCGTAGCCTTCCTGGTACTTCGGCTGGGCAGTGGCGGTCACCGCGGCCAGGGTGCGGCCATGGAAGCTGCCGCGGAAGGTCACGATCACGCGCTGATGCGCCGGCCGGCCCAGCGAGGAGGCCCACTTGCGGACGAGCTTGATCGCCACTTCATTGGCTTCGGCGCCGGAGTTGCACAGGAACACGCGCTCGGCGAAGCGCGAGGCGGTGACCAGTTCTTCGGCCAGGCGCAGCGGCGGCTCGCTGTAGAACACGTTGCTGGTATGCCACAACTTGCCGGCCTGCTCGATCAGCGCGGCCTTCAGGTCCGGATCGTTGTGGCCCAGGCCACACACCGCGATGCCGGCGGCCAGATCGATGAATTCACGGCCCTGGTTGTCCCAGACGCGCGCGCCCTGGCCACGTTCGAGCACCACCTGGCGCGGTTTGTAGACCGGCAGGTAGTAATGCGACAGGGACAACAGCGGATCGGTGGCAGCGGCAGTCATGGCAGTCAACGGCTCAGGAAAGATCCCATTCTCGCGCTTTGGGCCGGTGGGGCACAATGCGCCCCATGCGACCGTTCACTGCCCCCCAGCTCAACCCCGCCACCGAATCCGGCTGGCGCCGCCAGTGGTTCGACATCATCTACCGCCACGACACCCGGCCCTCGCGCAATTTCGACCTGCTGCTGGTCTACGCGATCGTCGCCAGCGTGGTGGTGGTCATGTTCGACAGCGTGCAGCGCTTCCATGCGGCCTATGCCGACGGGCTCTACGTGCTCGAATGGGGCTTCACGATCCTGTTCACCGCCGAGTACCTGTTGCGGCTGGTGGTGGTCAAACGCCCGCTGCGCTACGCATTCAGCATCTGGGGCATCATCGATCTGGCCTCGATCCTGCCGACCTACCTGTCGCTGTTCATTCCCGGCGCGCAGAGCCTGCTGGTGGTGCGCGCGCTGCGCATCCTGCGGGTGTTCCGGATCCTCAAGCTGACCCGCTACATCGAAGAAAGCGGCGTGCTGATGGAGTCACTGTGGCGCAGCCGGCGCAAGGTGCTGCTGTTCCTGTTCACGGTCATCACCATCACCATCATCGCCGGCACCATGATGTACGTGATCGAAGGCCCCAACCACGGCTTCACCAGCATCCCCAGCAGCATGTACTGGGCGGTGGTGACCATGGCCACGGTGGGCTTCGGTGACATCGTGCCGCAGACCGTGCTGGGCCGCTTCGTCACCTCGGTGCTGATCCTGATCGGCTACAGCATCATCGCCGTACCCACCGGCATCTACACCGCCGAACTGGCCAATACCATGCGCGATGCCGAGCATGCCGCGCGCCGGGATGCGCGCGGCTGCCCGCACTGCGGGCTGGAAGGCCACGAACCGGATGCCGTGCATTGCCGACACTGCGGCGAGAAACTGCCCCCGGTCTTCAACGTCTGATCAACGCGGGGCTGGCCGCCTGGCAGCCGGCCCCGCGTTCGCTCAGCGTGCGCCGCTGGTCTGGGCCAGGCGGTTGCTCATGTCGACCAGGTCGTTGTAGCTGACCAGCAACGCTTCGGCCGAGCCCTGCGGGTTGTTGATCCGGCCGCCGCTCTCGATCAGCATCTGCTCGCTGCGGGTGTAGGGCGTCCTGGATTCCACGCGCTCGATGCGACGGCCGGCATCGCGGGCCAGCGCATCGGCCGCACGCTCCACGTGCCCCCACATCGCATCGCCCTTGCCGACCTTGTCCTCCTGCGCCTGCTGCAGCAGCGCCTGGAACGCGGTGAGCTGGGTGCGGGCCACGGCCAGATCAGGCGTGTCACTGTTGAGCAGCTGGGCCAGCTGCTTGCCGTCGCCGAGGATCTTGATCTGGTAGTACGCCATCGAGCGGCCTTCGGAGGCTTCAATCTCCTTGAGCTGTTCGGCACGGCGTTCGTCTTCGCGCTTTTCCAGTGCGGCATCCAGTGCGGTACCTGCATCGAAGAACGCCATATAGGCCTTCATCAACGGCGCATGCTGGGCGCGCATGCCGGCATGGTCATCGCGCAGGTAGTCCTCGCGGCTGTAGTAACGGTCGGCCTGCTCGATCAGGGCGTACAGGTCGACGAACGTCTTCTGGTAAGCGCTTGCCGCCGGATCCAGCTCGGGCTCCGCCGGCGTCATCGCCAGCGCCGCCACCATCGGGGCATTGCATGCCTCCACGCGATGCGACAGCACCGTACCTGGCCCACGCACCTTTTTCTCGTTGCCGGTCGGGCCGGCCTCGGGGTCCTGCATCCAGCCGATGTACTGCTGGAAACCTTCGTGGATCGGCTGTTCAACGGCGTTGAAGCAGGCGATGTAGGCGTTCACCTTCTCCACGCCCTGGGTATCGGCGACGCTGCCCGGCCCCTTGCTGCAGGCGCCGAGCAGGCTGATCAATGCGATGGCGGCGGCGAGCGGCGCGGTCCGTGTGCGAGATGACATGCGAGTGTCCATACCAATTGGGGGGACGCACCATAGCAGCCCAGTGTGTGCAGCTGTTGTCATCGCGCGCAGCGAACGCGCGTCACTCCAGGAACAGGTCCGGCATCAACGGGCGCGATGGATCGACGGCGTAGCCGCTCAGATCGGTGATGCCCGCCTGCGCCAACACCTCGTCATCGAGCAGGAACTGTCCGCTGAAACCGGCCGCCTCACGGCACAGCACCGCGTGCGCGGCGTCGGCCAGAATCGCCGGCGTGCGGCAGCCACGGATGTCCACGCCGGGAATCATGTTGATCGCATCGGTAGCGATCACCGTGCGCGGCCACAACGCGTTGACGGCCACACCCTGCGGGCCGAACTCGGCCGCCAGGCCGAGGGTGACGAAGCTCATCCCCATCTTGGCCAGCGTGTAACCGGTATGCGGGCCCCACCACTTCGGGTCCAGCGTCGGCGGCGGCGCCAGCGTGAGGATGTGCGGGTTGGGCGCCTGCAGCAGATGCGGCAGGCAGGCCTGCGCGCACAGGAAGCTGCCGCGCGAATTGACCTGCTGCATCAGGTCAAAGCGTTTCATCGGCGTGTCCAGCGTGCCGCGCAGCCAGATCGCGCTGGCGTTGTTGATCAGGATGTCGATGCCACCGAAGGTATCCACGGTGGCGGCGACGGCCGCGCGCACCTGGTCTTCTTCGCGGATGTCGCACTTCAGTGCCAGCCCCTGCCCGCCTGCGGCGGTCACCGCCTCGGCGGCACTGTGAATGGTGCCGGGCAGCTTCGGATTGGGCACCGAGGACTTGGCCGCGATCGCGATGTTGGCGCCGTCGCGTGCCGCACGCAGCGCAATGGCCAGGCCGATGCCGCGCGAGGCGCCGGTGATGAACAGGGTCTTGCCTTGCAGACTGGCCATGCGCGGAATTCCTTGGATGCGGGTGCAGTGAATCCGCATTATGCCGCCCCGGCGCACACGCCGGATTCATGCGCCGCGTCGATACTGGGCGTTCACGTTCTGCATGGAATGAGCGACATGACGGCGATCCGCCTTCCCCTGACCGCGTTGGCCCTGGTGCTGGCCCTTGGCGCCTGCCAACCCGCTGGCGATCCTGCCGCCTCCGCGACGCAGAACGCAGCTACCGTCCCGGGCACCGCCGGGGGCACCTCCCCGTTCGGCGAAGCGGCGATCTGGGACGGCGAGGTCGATGCCTGCCGTGGCCAGGCACCGGTCGCCGATGATTGCCTGTCCAAGGCGATGCAGGCCGCCAAGGCCAGCCCGCAGGCGATCGCCGCCGCCCATCAACTGGGGGCGCAGGGCAATCCCGGCTACGTGAGCGCATGGCGGGACCAGGACGGCGTGGGCATCGCCACCATCGAATACCCGTTCCGTGCCAACACCAATGAAGGCACGCTGCTGGTCGACAGCGCCGGGCACACGGTGGATGTGGATGCGGACGTGCTGCCGGAAATGTCGCGCGCCGATGCCACCGTCAAACCGTTCCTGGATGCACACCCGGATGCCTCACCGTTTGCCCCGGCCGAAGCCAGCGGCAGCGAAGCACTGCCCAACGGCGGCGTGCGCCTGATCTACAGCACGCCGCTGCGCACCTGCCATGCGTGTGCAGAGGATGGGGTGCTGCGGGTCGCCTACGATTTCGATGCGCAACGCCGCTTCGCCGGCAAGCAGATCCTCGATCTGCGCTGATCAGCTGCGCGTGGTCAGCGTCGGCCGGGCGCTCGCCCGGTCATTGCGGCGCGTGCGCGCTGCCTGCGCTCACGGCTTGGGACCCTGCCCTTCGTTGTCTTCCCAGTGCAGGATCTTTCGCGTGACAAAGCGATAGACCGGCTTGCCGGTGCGGAACCAGAGATCACGCACCCACGAGGTGCGCTTGAGCAGCCGCTTTTCCACCGGGGTGAGCGACTGCCGGCAGTACATGCGCTTGTGCTTGAGCAGATGGCGCAGGTCCTCGCGGGCCAGCAGGCGCATCCAGCGTGAGCGCGGGTTGCCGATCACCGCCAGCTGGAAATCGATCAGGGCCGGCGAGCCGTCTTCGCGCACCAGCCAGTTGGCCTCCTTGGCCAGGTCGTTGTGTGCGATGCCGTGGCGATGCACCTGCTGCAGCAGACGTCGGGCCGCGCGGAAGTAGGCCAGGTCGCCACGCGGCGGACGCTGGTACATGGCATCTCCGGCCATGAAGCTGCGGTCCAGCCAGCGCCCGTTCCAGCGCAGCAGCCGCGGCGTGGCCGGCATGCCATCCAGATGCGCCAGCGCGCGTGCCTCGCGCCGGGCCAGCCACCACGCCGGTACCCGCAACCACCACGGCGTTGCCTCCAGGTCACGGCGCACGAAGCGCTGGCCATCCTCTTCCATCAGCAGGATGCGGCCGAAGCTGTCGGCTTTGAGGGCGGTCGGGGCGGGATCGGCAGGGCGTGTCATGCCGCCATTCTAGGCGGGTGATCGCGTTCATTCACTGCAGATGCCGCACATTCCCGGCGTCTGGCGGGCAGTCAGTCACTTTGCCCCCCCTATAATCCCCCGATGGACTCGTCATGGATCGATGCCACGCTTGCGTGGATCTCAGCTCACCCCGTGCTTGCCGGCGCGGTCATTTTCCTCATTGCCTTCTGCGATGCGGTCATCGTGCTGGGCGCGATCGTGCCCGCGTTGCCGCTGTTGTTCGCGGTCGGGGTGTTCATCGGCCTGGGCCAGATCTCCGGGCCGTATGCCGTGGCCTGCGCGGCGTTGGGCGCATTCGCCGGTGACGGCATCAGCTACTGGGTAGGCCGGCGCTGGGGCGATCGGCTGCGGGGCTTCTGGCCCTTCAGCAAATACCCGCAGCTGCTCGATCGCGGCGAGACGATGTTCCGCCGCAATGCCTTCAAGAGCATCCTGGTGGCGCGTTATGTCGGCGCGATCCGCCCGTTCGTGCCGGCCATCGCCGGCATGATGAAGATGCCGTTGTCGCGCTATATCCAAGCCAGCGGCATCGCCAGCCTGTCCTGGGCCGTCCTGTTCCTGGCGCCCGGCTGGGTGCTGGGCGAGGCCTACGACGCGGTCGCCGCGGTCGCCGGCCGGTTGGTGATGGTGCTGGCCCTGCTCGGCGTGATCATGGGCCTGGTGTGGGCGATCGTGCTGTATGGCTACCGCTGGTCGGCCTCGCGCATGGACAGCTGGCTGGCCAGTCTGCTGGCCTGGTCGCAGCGTCACCCGACGCTGGGCCGTTACTCGGTCGCCGTGTTCGACCCGCAGCGGCGCGAGTCGGTGCCGCTGGCGATGCTGGCGGTGATGTTGCTGCTGCTCGGCTGGGGCTGGTTCGTGCTGTTGATGGCGGTGGTCGCCCACGGCGAGCCGTTGATGGTCGATCTGGCCGTGCACCACGCGATGCTGGCATTGCGCAATCCGCTGGCCGATTACCCGATGGCCGCGCTGGCCTCGCTGGGCGCCTGGCAGGTCCTGCTGCCGGCCACCGCGGCAGGCATGGGCTACCTGGTCTGGCGCCGGCGCTGGATGGCGGCCGCGCACTGGCTGGCCGCGCTCGCCTTCGGGCTGGCGCTGTGCAAGCTGCTCGGTGCGACGGTGGACGTGGTCCGCCCGCCGGATGCGAGCAGCGGCTTCGGCTTCCCGTCCGTGTCGGTGACGATGGCCACGATCACCTTCGGCTTCTTCGCCGTGCTGATCGCCCGTGAACTGCCGGGGCGCACCCGCGTATGGCCCTACCTGCTGTCGGGCATCATCGTCAGCCTGATCGGCTTCGCCCGCATCTACCTCGGCGCGCATTGGCTGAGCGATGTGATCGGCGGCATGCTGTTCGGCCTGTTCTGGCTGCTGGTGCTGGGCATCGCCTACCGTCGCCGGTTCAACCGCTCGTTCTGGGTCAAGCCGGTGGCATGGCTGTTCTACGGCACCTTCGCCATCGCCGCGCTCTGGTATGCCCCACGCAACATCCCGGTGAAACTGGCGCGCTTCGAGCCTGCCCAGCCGACCCCGGCGCCGCTGGATGCCCAGGCCTGGTGGACGACCGAATGGCAGCACCTGCCCTCGCGTCGCAATGAGTTCGACGACGATCAGCGCTGGCCGCTGGATGTGCAGGTGGCCGGTCCGTTGGCGCCGCTGCAGCGCCGGCTGGAAAGCCAGGGCTGGCGCGTGCAGCCCCAGGCGGGCTGGGAGCAGGCGTTGTTGATGCTCGACAAGTCCTCCGACAAGGACAAGGTGCCGGTACTGCCGGCCACGCTGGATACCCAGGTCGAATCGCTGCTGATGCTGCGGGCTGGCAATGCGCCCAATGAGATCTTCGCGCTGCGCCTGTGGCCGGCACCGGCACGCCTGGCGGCGCCGGACAATGAACCGCTGTGGCTGGGCAGTGCGCAGACGCTGCATTACCAGCAGCACTTCAAGCTGATCGGGATGTGGCGGCCGATGCGTGGCATCGACCCGTCGCTCAATGCGGTCCGCCAGGCACTGGACGGGCTGCCGCAGCAGGTCGATACCCATCCAGACACCGAGATGCCGGTGCTGCGCGTGCGCATGCCACCGGCCGAGTGATGCAGCGCCGGAGCTACCCGGCCGAGGGGGCGTAACGCGGGGGGAACCGCGCGTTACGGCATCCAGTCCAGCAGCGCCTGCAGGCGCTGGTGCGGGTCATCGTGTTGCAGCAGTTGCAGGCGTTGCGCATCCTGCAGTGGCAGCAGTTCGGCCAGGCGCCAGCCAACCCAGCTGGCCTGCTCCATCTGCGCCGGGCTGACCGGTGCGAAGGCCGCGCCGGCCTGCTCGATGATGTGCTCCAGCACGGTGGCCATCAGCGCGTGTTCGGGCTGCAGTTCATCGTCACTGTCGGCGGCGCACCAGGTCACTTCGGCAATGATCAGCCCGTTGTCGCGCACGCGGGTGTGATCCACATGGAAGCGGCGCTGGCCGCGCAGGCGCAGCACCAGAACACCATCGGCGCCCACGTCGAAATCCTCGATCCGCGCCTCGACCCCGTAGGCGGCCGGCAATGCCGGCGCACCGACCTCCTCACCGTCCAGGATCAGGCACACCCCGAAGGCAGTCCCCGCACGGCTGCATTCGCGCAGCATGTCCAGGTAGCGGCGTTCGAACACCCGCAGGCCGAGCGCCGCGCCGGGCAGCAGCACGGTGTGCAGCGGGAACAGGGGCAGTGAAGCGGTGTCGGTCATGGCCCGCGTCCCTCAGGGGTGCTGCAGCTGCGCCAGGAAGCGGCGCGGGGCCCCGTCGAAACCGCCGTTGGACATGAACACCACATGGTCACCCGGCGCTGCGATCGCGCCCAGCTGAGCCAGCAGCGCATCCGTATCGGGCACGGCATGGGCCTCACCCCGGACGGCGGCGATCACGCTCGCCGCATCCCAGGCCAGTTCCGGGCGATGCAGGAACACCACCGCGTCGGCACCGTCCAGCGAGGGCGCCAGCGCCTGTGCGTGTGCCCCCAGCCGCATCGAATTGCTGCGCGGCTCCATGGCCACCACGATGCGGGCATCGCCCACCTTGGCGCGCAGGCCTTCGAGGGTGGTACGGATCGCGGTGGGGTGATGCGCGAAATCGTCGTAGAGGGTGATGTCGCGTGCCTGGCCGATCACTTCCATGCGGCGCTTGACGCTGCGGAACGCGGCCAGCGCCGGGATCACGGTGGCCAGCTCGACGCCGACCGCATGCGCGGCAGCCAGGGCGGCCAGCCCGTTGAGGACATTGTGGCGGCCGAGCAGCGACCAGCGCACCTCACCGACCCGCTCGCCGCGATGGTGCACGACGAACACACTGCCGTCGGCCTCCACCAGCTCGGCATGCCATTCCAGCGAAGGATCGAAACCGAAGCGCTCCACCGGGGTCCAGCAGCCCATCGCCAGCACGTCGGCGAGATAGGCATCTTCGCCGTTGACGATCAGGCGCCCACGCGCGGGCACGGTGCGGATCAGGTGGTGGAACTGGCGCTGGATCGCGGCCACGTCCGGGAAGATATCGGCGTGGTCGTATTCGAGGTTGTTGAGGATCGCCACCAGCGGCCGGTAGTGCACGAACTTGCTGCGCTTGTCGAAGAACGCGGTGTCGTACTCATCGGCCTCGACCACGAACTCACGGCCGCTGCCCACACGCGCGGAGACGCCGAAATCCTCGGCCACGCCACCGATCAGGAAGCCGGGTTCACGCCCGGCGCTGTGCAGCAGCCAGGTGAGGATGGTGGTGGTGGTGGTCTTGCCGTGGGTGCCGGCGACCGCCAGGGTATCGCGGCCCGGCAGCACCTGCTCGGACAGCCACTGGGCGCCGGAGATGTAGCGTTGGCCTGCATCCAGCACCGCTTCCACGGCGGGGTTGCCACGCGACAGCGCATTGCCGATCACCACCTCGTCGCAGTCCGGCGCCACGCTGTCGGCGCGGTAGCCCGGATCCAGGGCGATGCCCAGCCGTTCGAGCTGGGTGGACATCGGGGGGTAGATCGCCTGATCGCTGCCGCGGACCGTATGGCCCTTCTCGCGCGCCAGTGCGGCCACGCCGCCCATGAAAGTGCCTGCAATGCCAAGAATGTGGATCGTGCTCATGCGTACGATTGTCGCCGATCGCCACCGTCGATGGAGATCGCCGTCAGACAACTCCTAGTCGACTATCAGAAAAATCCAGCGCGGTGTCGGGGAATTCCCGATAGCGCCATACTGTGAAGACGGACACAATTCTATTGGCCAGCCGCAGTACCCCATTGGTCCTACTCCCCAAGAGGCCATCCCCAGGGGGGCTCATGCTGCGGGGCTCTGAGCAAGCCCGCTCGCTGGCACCTTCAAACCACACGCCTGGTCCCTTCGGGGGCCGGGCGTGTGTGTTTGCGGCGCCGGCAAACGTACAGCCGGCGCGGTGCCGCCGTAGCGGCACCGACCCGCATCAGGCCTGGATCGCGGCGCGGATGCGCGCTTCCACGTCGTTCAGTTCGCCCACGCCATCAACGCGCGCGAGGGTGCCGCGGCCAGCGTAGAAATCCACCACCGGCGCGGTCTGGTCGTTGTAGACCTGCAGGCGCTGGCGCACCGATTCGGGATTGTCATCGGCGCGGCCCTGTTCGGCGGCGCGGCCGGCGATGCGCTCGACCAGCAGTTCGGTCGGCACGTCCAGCTGCACCACGGCATCCAGCGGCTGGCCGATCTTGGCCAGCAGGCTGTCCAGCGCGTTGGCCTGGGCCACGTTGCGCGGGTAACCGTCGAGGATGAAGCCCTTGGCCACATCGTCCTGGCCCAGGCGCGACTCGAGCATGCCCAGCAGGATGTCATCGGACACCAGGTTGCCGGCATCCATCACAGCCTTGGCCTGCTTGCCCAGCTCGGTGCCGGCGGCGACTTCAGCGCGCAGCAGATCACCGGTGGAAATGTGCGCAATCGAGAGATGTTCCTTCAGGCGCGTCGCCTGCGTCCCCTTGCCCGAACCGGGCGGTCCCAACAGAACCAATCGCATCAACCTGACTCCAACTTGGTAAGAAAATGGAAGGGCGCGCGCCCCGGGATTGTCCACAATCACGCTGCACCGCAATACGCGCACTTTACCCCATACCGGTAATGTCTCTGCAATGTCCTTCCCCCAGACCAAGGTCGCATCATGTCCAACGGTACCCTGCTCTACGCCCAGTCAGGCGGCGTCACCGCCGTCATCAATGCCACCGCCTCGGCGGTCATCAGCACCGCAAGGGCCAAAGGAATCAAGGTCTTGGCCGCGCGCAACGGCATTCTCGGCGCGCTCCGCGAGGACCTGATCGATACCTCGAAGGAGACCGCCGCCGCCATCGCCGCCCTCGCCCATACCCCCGGCGGCGCGTTTGGCTCGTGCCGCTACAAGCTCAAATCGCTGGAGGCCGACCGCGATAAGTACGCGCGCCTGCTCGAGGTGCTGCGCGCCCATGACGTGCGCTGGTTCCTCTACAACGGCGGCAACGATTCGGCCGATACCGCCTGGAAGGTCTCCCAGCTGGCCAAGGCCTTCGACTACGACCTGACCTGCATCGGCGTGCCCAAGACCATCGACAACGATCTGGCCGTGACCGATACCTGCCCGGGCTTCGGCTCGGCCGCCAAGTACACCGCCGTCTCCGTACGCGAAGCAGCGCTGGATGTGGCCGCGATGGCCGAGACCTCGACCAAGGTATTCGTCTACGAGGCGATGGGCCGCCACGCCGGCTGGCTCGCGGCGGCTGCGGGCCTGGCCGGCCAGGGCGCCGATGACGCCCCGCACATCATCCTGCTGCCCGAGCGCGCGTATGACGAAGCGGCGTTCCTGGCCAAAGTGAAACAGGTGGTCGAGCGCGTGGGCTACTGCGTAGTGGTCGCCTCCGAAGGCATCCAGACCGCCGACGGTCGCTTCGTCGCCGATGCGGGCGGCGGCACCGATTCGTTCGGGCACACCCAGCTCGGTGGCGTGGCTTCGCAGCTGGCCGCGCGGGTCAAGGATGGGCTGGGCTACAAGGTCCACTGGACCCTGCCCGACTACCTGCAGCGCTCGGCACGCCATCTGGCCTCCAAGACCGACTGGGAGCAGGCACAGGCGGTGGGCAAGGCGGCGGTGCAGTTCGCGCTGAAGGGCCAGAACGCGGTGATGCCGGTGATCGTGCGCACCAGCGACACGCCTTACCGCTGGAAGATTGAAGCGGCCCCGCTGCACAAGGTGGCCAACCACGAGAAGAAGATGCCGGCCGGCTTCATCCGCCGCGATGGCTTCGGCATCACCGACAAGGCCCGCGCCTATCTCGCCCCGCTGATCAAGGGGGAAGCCCCGTTGCCGTACGGGTCCGATGGGCTGCCGAAATACGTGACGCTGAAGAACGTGGCGGTGAAGAAGAAGCTGCCTGCCTTCGAGGCGTAATCGACCCGGTAGTGCCGGCCGCTGGCCGGCATCGTCGGGCTGTCCGGCGCTCGGGTAGTGCCGGCCGCTGGCCGGCATCGTCGGGCTGTCCGGCGCTCAGGTAGTGCCGGCCGCTGGCCGGCATCGTCGGGCTGTCCGGCGCTCGGGTAGTGCCGGCCGCTGGCCGGCATCGCGGTGTCCGGGAGCGTCCTGGGCGCCGGCCAGCGGCCGGTTTCATCGCACATCTGACGGGTCCGCGTGGAGCCGGCCAGCGGCCGGCACTACCCGCCGTTACTGGGCGTCAGTTGCAGGCCTTGCCCTCGACCTTCATCTGCGCGGCGAACATCGGCACCTGGGCGATCTTGCCGGCAGCCGCCTGCTTCTTGGCGTCTTCCAGGTAGATGCGCGACTGGCCCTGCCCATCGAGTTCCGGCTTGGTGGTAACCGGCATCCGCCACACGCGCACCACCGCCTGCTGCGCCGGGCAGGAGGCATTCGGCACGCGGATCACATCATTGAGCTTCCAGCCCTTGGCTTCGCTGGGCTGCGCCTTCTCGTAATCGACGAAGCGGGCACGCGGCTGGCACTGCTCGCTGGTGCGGACCACGGCGAATTTGTACGGCTGTGCCGCCTCGCCGGTGAACACGCCTTCCAGCCGTGCGCAGGCTTCGGGAATCTGGCGCAGCGTGTGGGCCGCGCCTACCGCCTGCGGTGTGCCGGCGGCGCGCTGCAGCTCGGGGGTTTCGGCGGCGAAGGCGGACACGGCGGGCAACAGGGCCAGCCACAACAGATGACGGGGGGACATGGCAGGACTCCAACGGCGGGGGATGGGCCGAGGCTGCCAGTGGATGGCTGAACGGCGTGGCAAAGGCGGCCCTTCGTCCGGATCTGCGTGGTTGCCGGCCAGCGGCCGGCACTACCTCCGTCGTTGGCGATCCGGGCACGCACGCGCAGTTTGAAATCCTTGCTGGCATGCATCGAGGATTTACCCGCATACTCCGGCCACCAGGGATTGCTGAACACCGCCACACGCTTGAAGACCGGCACGGTCTGAACGGGTTGGTTCATGGTTGCAGCCTGTTGTGCCCCCGCGTGGAGACGTTCATCCGTTCACTGGATGTCATTCCATCACCCGGGAGGGGACATGCTGGAACGTTACGGGCTTTCTCTGGCGCTGTTCTGCGCCATCCTCGCGATTCTCTACGGCATCGTGTCGGCACGCTGGATCCTCCGGCAACCGGCTGGCAATGCCCGCATGCAGGAAATCGCCGCCGCCATCCAGGAAGGCGCGCGCGCCTATCTCAACCGTCAATACCTGACCATCGCCTTCGCCGGTGCCGTGCTGTTCGTGCTGGTTGGCCTCTTCCTCAGCTGGTACACCGCGATCGGCTTCGCGATCGGTGCCGTGCTGTCCGGCGCGGCCGGCTACATCGGCATGAACGTTTCGGTGCGTGCCAACGTGCGCACGGCCGAGGCTGCCCGCAACGGCCTGAGTGCGGCCATGGATGTGGCCTTCCGCGGCGGTGCGATCACCGGCATGCTGGTGGTCGGGCTGGGCCTGCTGGGCGTGGCTGGCTACTACGCGCTGCTGCTGCGACTCGGGCTGGATGTGGCGCAGACGCTGCACGCCCTGGTCGGGCTGGCGTTCGGCTCGTCGCTGATCTCGATCTTCGCGCGGCTGGGCGGTGGCATCTTCACCAAGGGCGCCGATGTCGGCGCGGACCTGGTCGGCAAGGTCGAAGCCGGCATCCCCGAGGATGACCCGCGCAACCCGGCGGTGATCGCCGACAACGTGGGCGACAACGTCGGCGACTGTGCCGGCATGGCCGCCGACCTGTTTGAAACCTACGCCGTCACCGTGATCGCTACGATGCTGCTCGGCAACCTGATGATCGCCGAGGCCGGTGCGAATGCGGTGCTGTATCCGCTGGTGCTGGGCGGCGTATCGATCATTGCCTCCATCGTCGGCGCGCTGTTCGTCAAGGTGAAGCCCGGTGGCTCGATCATGGGCGCGCTGTACAAGGGCGTGATCGTGTCCGGTGTCCTGGCCGCCATCGCGTTCTACCCGATCACCACCCAGCTGATGCCCGACAACGCGCACGGTGCGCTGAACCTGTATTTCTGCGCCTTGATCGGGCTGGTGCTGACCGGGCTGATCGTGTGGATCACCGAGTACTACACCGGCACCCAGTACAAACCGGTGCAGCACGTGGCGCAGGCCTCCACCACCGGGCACGGCACCAACATCATCGCCGGCCTTGGTGTCTCGATGAAGTCCACCGCCCTGCCGGTGATCGCGGTGTGCGTGGCAATCTGGCTGGCGCACTACTTTGGTGGCCTGTACGGCATCGCCATCGCCGCGACCGCGATGCTCTCGATGGCCGGCATGATCGTGGCGCTGGACGCTTACGGTCCGATCACCGACAACGCCGGCGGCATCGCCGAGATGGCCGAACTGCCGCCGGAAATCCGCGACATCACCGATCCCCTCGATGCCGTCGGCAACACCACCAAGGCGGTGACCAAGGGCTACGCGATCGGCTCGGCCGCCCTAGCCGCGCTGGTGCTGTTCGCCGATTACACCCACAACCTGCAGGCGGCCAATCCCGGCGAGGTCTTCGCCTTCGACCTGTCCAACCATGAGGTGATCATCGGCCTGCTGATCGGCGGCCTGATTCCCTATCTGTTCGGCGCGATGGCGATGGAAGCGGTGGGTCGTGCGGCGGGCGCGGTGGTGGAGGAAGTACGCCGCCAGTTCCGCGAGATTCCCGGAATCATGGACGGCACCGGCAAACCGCAGTACGACCGCGCGGTGGACCTGCTGACCCGCTCGGCGATCCGCGAAATGATCATCCCGTCATTGCTGCCGGTCGCGGTGCCGGTGGTGGTCGGCCTGCTGCTCGGGCCGCGCGCACTCGGCGGCCTGCTGATCGGTACCATCGTCACCGGCCTGTTCGTGGCGATCTCGATGACCACCGGCGGCGGTGCGTGGGACAACGCCAAGAAGTACATCGAGGATGGCCACTTCGGCGGCAAGGGCAGCGAGGCACACAAGGCCGCGGTCACCGGCGATACCGTCGGTGATCCCTACAAGGACACCGCCGGCCCGGCGATCAACCCGCTGATCAAGATCATCAACATCGTGGCATTGCTGCTGGTGCCACTGCTCTGAGGCAGGACGGACGCGCTGGCCTCATGCCAGCGCGTCCGTGCCGCGCGTGTGACACCCGCTTCAGCGCCGCCGGAGAAAGAACGTCACCGGCACCATCACCTCCACCGGGTCGCCGGTGATCTCCGCTGGCGGTGGCGGCAACGGGCTGCCGCGCCGCACCGTGGCCAACGTTTCCTCGTCCAGCAGCGGATGGCCGCTGCTCTGGCCCAGCCGGATGTTGGAGGCGTTGCCCTGCCGGTCCACCGAGAAGCGCACATGGGCCACACCCTGCTGGCGCAGACGCTCGGCCTGGCGCGGGTAGCGGCGGTACTGTTCCAGATGGCCCAGCAGCAGGCCCTGCCAGGTCACGGCCGCGCTGCCCTGGCGGCCGGCGACCGTCTGCGTGGCGGCATAGCGCTCGGATGGCCGTGCGGACACCGCCGGCGGCGCCAGCGTCTGGTCCACGTTGTGCTGGTCCGTCGGCGCTGCTTCGCGCGGTGTCTGGCGACGCAGGACGTCCTGCGCGTCCGGGGTGTCGTCCGGCGGCAGATCCACCTTCGGCACCGGCGTCGGCTCGGGCCGATGCTGTTCCTGCTGCAACGGCCCGGGTGGGCTTTCTTTCGGCGGTACGGACGGCGCCTCGGGTACCGGCGCCAACTCCACCATCACCGCTTCCACCGGCGTATCGTTGACCCGCACCGGCGCTCGCTGCTGCCACCACAGCGCGCCGCCGATCAGCACGGCATGCGCGGCAAGGACCAGCGCCAGACTGCCTACCCAGCGCAGCATTGCGGCGGTGTCGCGGCTCATTCGCTGCGCTGCTCCACGCCCACCAGCGCGATCCTGCGATACCCGGCCGCGCGCAGCGCGTTCATGGTCTGCATCAGCTCGCCATAGGGCACGCTCTGATCGGCACGCAGGTAGATGCGCTGTTCGTGGTCGCCAGCGGTCAGCCGCTCCAGCGTGGCATCCAGCCCGTCAGTGCCGACCGGCACATCGTTGACGCTCAGCGACAGATCGGCCTGCACCGAGAGGAACACCGGTTCGGCATCGCGTGGCTGCGGCTGCGCGGTGCTGGCCGGCAGATCCACCGGCGTATCCACCGTGGCCAGCGGCGCGGCGACCATGAAGATGATCAGCAGCACCAGCATCACGTCGATAAAGGGGGTGACGTTGATGTCGTGGCTTTCTTCCAGTGCGTCGTCGTCGTGGCGGGCGGTCTTGATGGCCATGGCCGGTCCTCAGCGCGCGTCGCGCACGGCCGGCGCATTGCCGAGGCGGTCCAGATCGCGCGAGACCAGTTGCTGCACGCCGGCCGAGAGGTCACCGAGCAGCCCGCGGATACCGGCCAGCACACGGGTGAAGTGGTTGTAGATCACGACGGCGGGAATCGCCGCGACCAGGCCGAGCGCGGTGGCCAGCAACGCCTCTGCGATACCCGGCGCGACCACGGCCAGATTGGTGGTGTTGGCGTGGGCGATGCCGATGAAACTGTTCATGATCCCCCACACCGTGCCGAACAGGCCGACGAACGGGGCGATCGCGCCGATGCTGGCGAGCAGGCCGACCCCGGTGCGCAGCTGGCGTGCATGCGCCAGTTCGATGCGTTCCAGGCGAGAGGCGACCCGTTCCTTGATCCCGACCGGATCCTGCGCGTCCTGCGAGAGGCGCAGCTCGGTGCAGGCCGCGTCGATCAGGTCATGCGCTGCGCCGTCGTCCAGCAACGGATGCGTCTGCGGCACCGGCAGCTGTGCGGCCTGCAACAGCAGCGCGCGTGCCTGGCGCAGCCGCGTGCGTTGCCGGCCCAGTTCCCAGGTCTTGGCCACCAGCACCGTCCAGGTGGCGATCGAGGCGAGCGCCAGCCCGATCATCACGGTCTGCACGACGCCATCGGCGGCCTGGTACATGCCCCAGGGGGTCAGGTCATGCGGCAGTGCCGCCACGGCGGCAGGAAGAGCGATGGGCAAGGTCATGGGGACGTCATCAGTCAGAGGCATCGCGGCACCGTGCAGCGCCGGAGGCAGGAAAGGGGCGAAGAGTATCGGGGCAAGGCGGTGGGAATCAGTACCGGGCAGACAGCACGTTCAGCGCTCCGGCGGACGGTCGGCCGTGGCCGACGGCCGCGGCGCAGGCCGTGACAGCACATAGGCCGCACTGGCCGCAAAGAACAGGCCGACGCCCACCAGCAGCGGCCAGGACGGATGCGCGCCCCAGCAGAACATGACGAAGCCGAACGCCATGCCGGCGCCGGCGAAGGCCTTGCCCTTGCGGCTGATCGCGCCCTGCTCGCGCCACAGGCGCAGCGGTGGACCATAACGAGGATGCTCGAGCAGCCGACGTTCGAACGTCGGCGAGCTGCGCGCGAAGCAGCCGACGGCCAGGATCAGGAAGATCGTGGTTGGCATCACCGGCAGCAGTGCGCCGATGACGCCCAGCGCCACCATGATCCAGCCCAGGCCGAACCAGAGCCAGCGCATCATGGGCGGCAGTTGCGGCCCGGCGCGACGCGCCTGGAAGGCGCAGCGGTCATGCGAATTCTTCCTCGACATGCCCGTGCACGCTGCGGAACGCCGCATCGGCCGCATCGATCACCTGCTGCTCCTGCACCTCGGTCAGCGCGACACCATCCAGCGCGGCGGTGAACTCGCGCCAGTGGCGGGCAGCACCATCGGGATGGGCGGCCAGATGGCGCGCGCCAAAACCACTGTCCAGACCCAGCCTGGCAGCCATCTTGTAGAGCACGGTGCCACCGAGGTTGGAGCCTTCGGCGACGTACAGCCAGCCCAGGGCGACCGGCAGCGGCAGGTCGCCATCCAGGTACGTGGATGCCGGGAGCGGCAGGGTCTGTTCCAGGTCGGACAGGTCGCGGGCGATCAGCGGCAGCCGGCGGCGCTCGTCCAGATCGGGCAGCAGTGCATCCAGCGCGGGGTTGCCGTACAGCGCGTCGATATCGCGGTGGAAGCGGTACTGCACGCGCAGGAACTTTGCGAACAGGTCGCGGCTGGCGAAGATGTCGCCGGCCATGATGCGCTTGTCCAGCGCGCCGTGGCTGTCACGGGTGGCCGCCTTGAGACGTTGGCTGCGGGTGGCTTCGGGAGTATCGATGACGATCATGGCACTGCTTGGGTGGGGAAGTGGGGCACGGTTCTCTGTTGAAGACGTCTGGCACGGGGGCAACCCCAAGCCCATTGTCGCGTGATCAGCGGTGCGACCGTCACATGCCACCGTCACGGCCTTGCCCCGATAATACGGACCACGCCCTGCCACTGGAATGACACGATGATCACCACCGAACCGCGCATGACCAATCTGTTCCTGCAGCTCGGCCTGGACGCCAGCGAGGAAGCGATTGCCGCCTTCATCCGCGATCACCAGCTGTCCAACGAGATCCGCCTGATCGAAGCGCCCTACTGGAACGACGGGCAGCGCCAGTTCCTGACCGAGCAGCTGCGCTCGGATGCGGAGTGGGCGATCGTGGTCGATGAGCTCGGTGAAGCGCTGCACGCCGATGCGACCGTACAGGCCAACGCCGGCTGAGCGATCGCCGGATGCCGATACCGGCCGCGCACCCTGTGTGCAGGCCGGAGGCACGCAGGGGCCGGCAATGCCGGCCCCTGTCGTGTCCGGGCATCAGTAGCGGTAGGTCAGCGCCAGCCGCACGGTCCGGCCCGGTGCGGGCATCACGCCCAACGCCAGCGGATCGAGGTAGTAGCGGTCGGTCAGATTGTCCACGTTGAGGTCCACCGCGAACTGCTCGCTGGCCTGCCAGCTGGCGAACAGATCCACGATGGTCGCCGCGCGGTACAGCTGCTGGATCGCCGACAGGCCGACGTTCCATTCCTTGTCCAGCGCGCTGATCGGGCCGGCGTTGTGGATCACCCGGGTACCAAAACTCAGGCGCTGGTCGAACAGCCGCGAACCCAGGGTCAGGTTGACGTTGTAGCGCGGCGGGTTCTGGGTGTTGCTGTAGGACCCTTCAAAGCCACCATCCACGCAGTCCGGGGTGTTCTTCAGTTCCTCGATCCTGCGCTGGATACCGTAGGCGCGGCGCTCGGCGGCAATGTCCGGCGCACAGGTCTTGGCCTGGAGGTAGTAATGCGCGGACAGATCGGCGAACACCGTGCCGCTGTCATAACTGGACTGGAACTCCACGCCGGCGACCTTGAAGCGGTCCACGTTGCGGATCAGGCCGGCCGACAGGGTGCGGTAATCGCGGGTGATCAGATCATCGATGCGCGTGTTGAAGTAGGCCAGCTTGAACCCGGCCTGGTCGCCCTCGGTGAACAGGCCGTGGCGCACCGTGCTCGCGCCGATTTCCCAGGTCCCTGCCCGCTCCGGTTTGAGCTCACCGGTGGGCTTGGCCGCGGTGAACAGGCCCAGCGTGGTTTCGAACAGGCTCGGCAGCTTCACGCCTTCGGCGTACTTCACGTACACCATCGTGTCTTCGTCAAAGCGGTAGGCGACGCTGGCGCTGGGCATGAAGGCACTGTCGCGGCGACGGATCGGCTGCGACCAGGTCCAGCTGACCGGTACGCGCAGGTCTTCGGCGTCATCGGCGTCGTAGAAGTTCCAACCGGTGATGTCACCGACCGTCCCCTTCTCGTACGGGGAGGCCAGCAACGAGGCCTCGGTGAACTGGCCGTTGGCATCGGGATACCAGTTCAACATGGCGATGCGCTTGGCGCGCCATGCCGGCAGGTTCGGGTTGCCATCCAGCAGCTGGGTGTAGCGATACTGACCGATCACGCCGTAGCTGTCCGGCGTGGCCAGGCGGTTGCGGTCGTGCACATTGACGCGGTTGTAGCGGCCACCGACCACCACTTCCCAATGCTCGTCCGGCTGCCATTTGACCGAGGCCACCGCGCTGTACTCCTTGCGCTCGGCGTTGCGCAGGAAGCGGTTGTTGACCAGGTCGTCGTGCATGACCGGCGAATGCGGGCCGGGGCCGACGTCCTCATCGCTGAAGGACAGGCCGTAGTCCAGCGTGAACAGCCCGGCGCCGGAATCCAGGTGCGTGGTGTTGCCCACATCGAAGCCGAGCCGGGTCTGGGTCAGCTCATTGCGGTAGGCGTCCTTGTAGCCCGGATCGGTATTGAACGACGGGCCGTCGTACCACTCGGTGCGGCGATCGAAGTACCACGGAGTGATGCCGGTCAGGCCGTTGTACATCAGGCTGTCGGCGTCGGTGTACCAGAGGTTGGCCTTCAGATCGATCAGCTCATTGTCCGGGTTGAAGCGGTAGCGCAGGTTGTAGGCATCCATGTCCACATGGCCCGGATCCCACTGCGGCACGCGGTCGCGGTCCACGCGGATGATCTGCGAGGCCATGATTTCGCCGGCGGTGCCTTCATAGCGGCGGTAGCCGGCTTCCAGCGTCTGGTTGTCGTCGATGCGCCAGGTGCCCTTGAGCAGGAACGACGCCGAGCGCGAGGAGGTGTTGAACACCTCGGTATCCGGCGGATTCAACGGCGCCAGGGTGCGCCGCGTCTGCGGGAAATCGTCGTAGCCGTGCTTGCCCGAGAAGTAGTTGCCGTTCTCGCGCCATGCGTACGCCGCGACCAGGTCGACGCGATCCCACTGCTTGGCCGTGGCGATGTTGAAGAACTGGCTGCCCAGCGCGCTGCGGTCGGTACGCGGTGCGGCGTCATAGGCGGGTACGTTGTTGGCGCTGGCATTGGCCATGCCGGTGCGCACGCGCAGCCCGGCATCGCGACCATCACGCAGTACGTCGTCGATCTTCAGCGTTTCCATCTCGACCACGCCACCGATGCCACCGGACGCATTGACGCCCAGACTCGGCCCCTTGGTGATGGTGATGTTGGAGATCAGGTCCGGATCGAGATAGGTGCGCTGCGACTGGCCCGCGTAGCCACGGTAGGTATCCATGGTGGACTGCCCACCGTCGATGATCACCGGGATGCGGCTCTGGCCCTGGATGCCGCGGATGTTCACGTCCAGCGCGTTGGCGGTACGCGGATCGCCCGCGGTGACGCCGGCCACGCCCTTGACGATGTCCGAGGTGGAGGTGCCGCGGAAGCGCTCGATGGTGGCGCGCGCGATGTAGGCACTGGAACCCGCCGTGCGGTACACCTCCAGCGCACGCTCGGCATCGCCGCCGCCCTCGATGCGGTCACCGGCCACGCTCAGCGCATCGGTGACGATCAGGCCATCGTCGTTGGCTGCCGCCACGGCACGCTCCAGCGTGACCGCTTCCGGCCCGACCTGGCGCAGGCTCAGCCCGCTGCCCTGCAGCAGGCGCAGCAAGGCAGACTGCGCATCCATCTGCCCGACCACCGCCGTGGAGGTCACGCCTTCGGCCAGCGCGGCCGGATAGGCGACCTGCACACCGGACTGGCGCATGTAGGTGCGCAGCGCATCGGACAGCGGCTGGGCGGGAATGTCGAACCGCAGCGTTGCCGCAGCGGGTGCCGCGCTGGATTGGGCGAATGCCGGCAGGCCGGGCGCGGCCGCCAGGCCAGCCGTGAGCAGAGCGATGCAGAGACGTGACGGGCGCGGACGATGGCCCGCGCGGGTGGGGATGCGCATGGAAAAACCTGTCAGAAGATCAGTGCCGCAGAGGCGGGTCACCCGCACACGGGTGCGGATGCAGCGGACGTACGTGGCGGCGGCGGGTACGTTGTGCCGAGTAAGACGAACGAACCGGGCACAGCCCCAAGACCGGTGCGTGTGCGTGATGCCACGACGGCGGATTCGCGGCGCTACTCCGCCGTGATGCTGGCCGGTGCCACGATCGCCACCCCCATCGGCAGCCGGGTGACGCTCAAGCCAGCGCTGACCGCCAGCGCGTCCAGTGCCTGTTCGGGCCGGTCGATGCGGAAGGCGGCGTTGACGGCGGGCAGAGCCGACAGATCGCCACGCACGAAGGTGGCGCCAGCGCGATAGCGCGCGATGCGCCGCACCGCATCCTCGACCCCGGTCGCCTCGAGCAGCAGTTCGCCCTCGCGCCATGCGGCGATGCGGTCAAGGGCGACGTCCTGCTCCCGCGTGACCCGCCCGCCCGGTGCAAAGCGCGCGCGCTGCCCCGCGTCGAGATACGTCCAGCCCGCCCGATCGGCCGCTGCGACCCGGACCCGGCCCTGTTCGACCCTCGTTTCCACGTGATCGTCTTCTCTGGCGACCGCGAACGCCGTGGAGATGTCTTCGATCACACCGCCCTGCGCCTCCACCTGGAACGGACGCGCCGGATCGGGCGTCACCTGGAACCAGGCGTGCCCGCGCAACAGCGCGATGCGGCGCACCTGCCCGTCGTACCGGACCGCGATGGCACTGTCGGCATCGAGCACGGCGCGGCTGCCATCGGGCAGCGCCACGGCCTGGATGCCCGTCCCGCTGCGGTGATCGGCCTGCAGCCGCAGCCACGCCTCCGGTGCCATCCACGCCAGCGCCAGCGCCGCGGCCGGGGGCGCCCCCCCCCACCGCCCCCCCCGGCCCCCCCCGGGCCGAGGGGGCCCCCCCGGCGGGGACGGGGGGGGGCCC